>CAYVUV010000108.1:0-25287 GCA_964455095.1 uncultured Binatia bacterium (SeqCode) | reverse complement strand
TGGTCGGAAAGCGCGGGGGCCCGCGGCACAGCTCTGAAACCCATTGCCCCACAAGGCACAAAAGAGAAGCTGGCGCGCGGAGTCGAAAACCGCGAACCTGCTGATTACGAAGTCATCTGGTGACTCCGGTCCGAATGTGTCCGCCGTGTGTCCGCAGGCAGTTCTCGGCCTCCGGAAGCTGGCGAGTCTGACTAGGGGGTGGCGGCTCCTAAATAGCCGTTATTAAAGAAGAATGGCCTCGGGGAGACTCGAACTCCCACGCCCTTGCGGACAACAGATTTTGAGTCTGTCGTGTCTGCCAATTCCACCACGAGGCCAGGTGGGTCGATCGCGTTACTGCGGCGGCGGCTGCTCGTCGGGTTTGAGGAAGGTGTTGAGCGGCTGCTTGGCTTCGGTGTTCAGCACGGCTTGGTGGTACTTGATCTTGGCGGTCGATTCGCGCGCCAGGCGCTGCAGGGTCGGTTGGCTCTCGTCCTTCTCGATGGCGGCGAGCGCTTCGAGCGCTTCCGGTGAGCCGATGTCGCCGAGCGCGTAGATGGCGGTGCCGCGCGTCGCCGGGTCGAGGTCGCGCTGGAGAAACTCCATGATCGGTTTGGCGGCGCGCGCGTCGCCGATCTTGCCGAGCGAGGCGAGGATGCGCTGCTTCACGTAGGGCTCGGTGTCGCGCAGAAACAGGTGCTGGATCAGCACCGGCGTGGCATCCGTGGCGCGCAGGTTGCCGAGCGCGTCGATGGCCTTGGCCTTGACGCGCATGTCGTCGTCGCCGAGCGCCTGCACCAGGTACTCGATGGCCTTGCTGTCCTTCGATTCGGTGAGCGACTTGACGCCCTCGAGGCGCTTGACCGGGTCGTCGCTGTTGAGCTTGCGGACGTAGTCGTCGATGCTCGAGCCCTTGGTGTTCTTCTCGTACCGGTCGCGGATCTGATTGCTCGAGATCTGCGCCGCCGCCGGGGTCAGCCCGATCAGGGCCACGCCTGCGCCGGCCGCGAGCCATGTCCAGCGATGCTTCATTTGTAAAGCGTAGCCGCTGCTCGCGCCGGCATCAACCGCGCGGCATGGTGGACACCGTCGGCCCGAGACGGATCATGATCCAGTCGGTCATCGTGTGAACGGTGTACTGCGGCGGGTCGTTGATGGACAGGTCCAGAGCGACGCGCAACACCCCGAAGGAGCGCGAGACGCGCACGCGCGTGACCAGCATATCCTCGCCGGGGAAGGACTCCTCGGGCGTTTCGTCGCCGGTCGGCCCGCGGATCTCGAGCAGGATGCGGCCGGGATCGCTTTGGCTCTTGTGCTCGACCGCATCCGGCAGACGCGAGAGCTTGATGAACACACCGCGGAAGCCGTCCGCCTGCACGACTTCGAACTCCTGCACGTCGAGCGGAATCGAGACGTCCGGCGGGGTGAACGCGCCCGTGCTGGGCGGCGGCTCGGCCAGCGGCGTGGGCTTCTTCGCACAACCCGCGGCCAGCAGGGCCGCGACGACTCCGCATCCGATCGCCCAACTCGCGCGTTTCATCACCCGTCGTCGATAGCCCATCGCCCGTGCAGCGGCAAGGGCGCCGATGCGTTCCGCCTTTGGGGCACAACGCCTTGACTCACCTATATCGCACCGATACAAGCGCACGAATGAGAAGCTCCAAGGGGACGTGGATGATGAGGCAGCGTCGAAATGTGATGACCGTGCTGGCCGCGACAGCGTGCGTGATTTCCGGCTGCGCGGCGATGAAGGGCGGCAGCGCCAAGCATCCGACGCCACTGCCGGAGGAAGCGACACCGGTCGTGATTCCCACCGTGCCCGCGCGCACCCCGACACCGATCGGCGGCGCCCCGTTGCCCACCCGCCCGCTGGTGAACCCGGACACCGACAAGCAGCGGAAGGCCGGCAAACAGGTCGGCCCGCTGGTGACCCATGCCGGCATCGCCCGTGCCGATGGCCGCCCGGTCGAGCCGACGGGCACCAAGAACGGCATCCCCGTCTACCTGAACCAGGTCGGGTCGGGTTTCATGATCGTCATCGAGGGCAAACCGGGCTTCAGCAACATCGAAGTGGGCCGGCGCATTCTGGTGTACGATCCGAACGATCCGTCCAAGCGCCCCGATCTCGAGGTCGAGCTGAGCAACCCGCTCGGCGACGGCAGCGAGGCCGTGTGCGACCAACGCCGCCCCAACATCGGCGGCATTCCCGCCATCAATCCGCCCGATTTCTCCGAGACCAAGCAGGTCGCCGCCGCGCTCAACGATATGTCGTGCCGCTTCGAGACGTTCATCGAGTCGGCCGGGTCGTGCACGCTGAACAAGTTCGGCGACTTCTCGTTCGTGAACAAGGACTCGCACGTCCAGTTCTGTATGGTCGTGGCGAAGGCCTGGAACTTCCCCAAGGGCGATACGCTGGTGAGCGTCCGCCTGCGCGATTCGGCCGGCAACCCGGGCCCGGTCGGTAACTTCTACCTGCGCCGCCCCGAGAAGGCGCCGACGCCCAAGCCGGCAGCACAGGCGACGCCAGAACCGACGGTATCGCACCGCCGCCCATGACGCTGTCGCTGCCCGTCCGCGTCGCGCTCCTGGCCGCCGCGGTCTCCGCGTGGGGCTGCGGCAGCTGTCAGCCGAGCGGGGAGTCGAGCCCGGCAAAGCCGGCGGCGAACGCCGTCGCGCCGACCGCGCCACTGGCGGCGCCGCCGGCCGACGAGGCGACGGACTGTTTCGTCATCGTCGACGCCGAGCCCGACTTCGGCGCGCCGCCGCTGGCGGTGCACTTTACGACCGAGACCGAGTGCACTGGATCGCCGGTAACCTACAGCTGGGACTTCGGCGACGGCAGCACGGGCGGCAACGAGGCCACGCCGTCTCACACCTACGACAAGCCCGGCGATTACATCGCCACCGTCACCGCCAAGTCTCCCGATGGCGGCGAGGGGTCGGACGAGATCGACATCACCGTCGACGAGAACTTCGACGAGTGAACGGGGCGCTCCGGCGCCGGACGCCGATGTCACGCGCGCACTGCCGCCTCGGATCGATCGGCCTCGCGTTCGCGGCGCTCATCGGCGCCACCGCGGCGCGCGCGCAAGGCGGCCTCGCCTCCTGTGACGGCCAACTCGGTCCGGACGACACCGGGGTCGTGATCGAGGAGATCTTCCTCGGCCGCGGGATCCTCTGCGCCGCCGCCGACGTCAACGCCGATCGGCGCGTCTCGGCCGCCGACCTGATTGCCCTGGCCGCCGGGCCGCGCATCACCTTCCTGGGCCTTGCCAGCGCCGACGGGCGCCCGGCGCCGTCGCTCGGCACCCTGCCGGACGGCACGGTCGTGTTCGCGCGCAGCTCCGGCTTCGGATTCAGCCTCGTCGTCGAAGCGGCCCCGGGCGGCAATGGCGCGACCATCGGCACCACCGTGTTCGACAGCGCGCCGGGCAATCCGACCCGGCGCCCCGACATCCAGGTGCAAGTCGACCGTCCGCTTGGCGCCGGCAGCGCCGAGGTGTGCGACGAGTTCGGCGTGCCGGACCTGGCCCCGGACGACTTCTCGCTGACACAGCCGGTCTCCAATGCGCTCAACGACCTCGGCTGTCGCATGCGTGTCGCCACGACGCGGAACTCGACCTGCACGCAAGATGCCTTCGGCCAGGCCAGCTTCGTCGTCGCGCGCAGCCGCGCGCAGTTCTGCCTCCCGGTCGACCGCCTCCTCGCCTTCCGCGACGGCGATACCAGGATCACCGCTCAAGTGCGCGACGTCGCCGGCAAGCTCGGCCCGGCAAAGCGCCTCATCGTGCGCGTCGCCAGCGGTCCGTTCCCACCGACGTTCACCCCGGTGCCACCGACGGAGACCCCGACGCCGACCGACACGCCGACGCCCCGGCCCACGGTGACGCCGACGCGCACGGTCACACTGACCCGGACCGTGACCGCGACGCGCACAGCGTCGGCGACCATTACCCGCACGGCGACACGCACGCCGACACCGATTCCAACCGACACCGCCACGCGCACCAGAACCGCGACGCCGTTGGCCACGCCGACACCGACTCGCACGAGCACCGGCGCGCCGAGTGGCACGCCGACGCGCTCGCCGACCGGCGCACCCGGTACGGCGACGCGCACCTCCACGCGCACGCTGACCGGGGCACCCGGCACGGCAACACGCACCGTGACCGGCGCCCTCGCAACCGCGACGCGCACCCCCACGCGCACGCCGACGCGCACGGCCAGCGCCGCCGCGGGCACGGCGACGCGCACCGGCACGCGCACGCCCACGCGCACGGTGACGCGCACCCCGACGCCGGCTCGCACGCCGACCCGCACCGCGTCCGCGACCCCGACCCGCACGCCGACGCGCCTCGCTTCAGCGACCCGGACGATCACGCCGACGCCGCTGGCGAATCTCGGGCCGGTCATCGGTTTCTTCGGCGTGACCAGACCCGATGACCTGCTCATCCAACCCGACGGAACGCAGGACGGTATTCCGGTCTACCAGCGCCCCTTCGGCTTCGGTTTCTCGCTCGTCGTCGAAGCCGCGGCCGGCGCCTCGCGCTCAGCTCCCGGCCGCAGCACCTTCGACGAAGGGGGCCGACCCGACCTTCAGATCGAGGTCTCGCGCTCGATCGGCAACGGCAGTGCCACCGTGTGCGACAACGAGCAACCCAACCTCGGCGGCGTGCCGGCCATCAACCCGCCGGACTTCAGCGACAACCCGACCATCGACAACCGGTTGAACGATCTCGGCTGCCGGTTCGAAGACGGCGAAGGCCGGCCGCAGGGGCGGTCGTGCGCCGAGGAGAACGCCTGTGTCCGCTTCGACGACGGCCACTTCGGCTGCGTCGCGGAGGGGACACGACAGCAGTACTGCGCGCCGATCTCGCGCCCGCTCGAGTTTCCCACCGGCGATACCCTGGTCACCGTGCGCGTGCGCGACGGAGTAGGGAATCTCGGCGCCCCGGCGCAGCTGATCATCCGCGTCGTGCCGCCCTGAGCGATTCCGACTTCTCCTCTTCGGAGACCGCAGTTGGTGCGGTCCTTCTGGTTCGTCTCCGTCAGACATTTCCCCCTCCCTTCCAATGGAGGGGGTTAGGGGGAGGTCGTTCTTGGATAGCGATTCAAAAGGCTACCTCCCCTAGCCCCTCCTTGGAAAGGAGGGGGACCGGAGTCGGAAAGTCCCCATTGCCCAAGAGGGAATCCGGAGGTGCGCTCAGTGCACGACCGGCAGCACGGTGTGCGGCTGGGTGTTCAGCGCCTCCGCGACGCGCGCGGCAATCGCCCGAAACGCCTGGCTCTGCGGGTGCTCCGGCTGCGCCACGACGATCGGCTCGCCGCAGTCGCCGCCCGCGCGGATGGCGCGCACGAGCGGAATCTCGCCCAGGAACGGGATGTGTTCCTTCTCGGCCATCACGGCCCCGCCGCCGTGGCCGAAGATCTCCGCCCGCTGCCCGCAGCCGGTGCAGACGTGGTAGCTCATGTTCTCGATCACGCCGAGGACCGGGGCGTTCACCTGGTTGAACATGGCGATGCCGCGCTGCACGTCGAGCAGGGCGACGTCCTGCGGCGTGGTGACGATCACCCCGCCCGAGAGGGGGGCCTGCTGCGCGATGGTGAGCTGCGCGTCGCCGGTGCCCGGCGGCAGGTCGAGGACCAGGAAGTCGAGCACACCCCAGTCGACCTCGCGCAGGAACTGCGTCAGCAGCTTGTTGATCATCGGCCCGCGCCAGATCACCGGCGTGCCCTTCTGGATGAACAGCGCCAGCGAGATGACCTTGATGCCGAAACGCTCGAGCGGGATGATGCGGCCCTGCGCGTCGTTCAACGGCCGTTCCGACAGGCCGAGCATCAGGCCGATGCTCGGGCCGTAGACGTCGGCATCGAGCAGCCCGACGCGATAGCCGAGCGCCTGCAGCGCCAGCGCGAAGTTGACCGCGACCGTCGACTTGCCGACGCCGCCCTTGCCGCTGGCGACGGCGACGACGTGGCGCACCCCCGGGATGTCGGCGCGCGGCGACTCGCCGCGCGGCTTGGCGGGCTCGGACGCCTCCAGCGCGATCTCCACCTGCTCGACGCCGCTGATCTCGCGCACGCGCGCGCGCACCGCCAGGGCGATCTCCTCGACCGCTTCCGGCTTGGCCCCACCCGGCGCCAGCGTGACGACGATGCCGGCACTGCCGATCTCGATGTCGCGCACGATGCCGAACGAGACGATGTCGCGGTTGTACCCCGGGTACTTGATGCTCTTCAGCCCGTCGAGGATTTCTTGCGGTGTTGGCATGCCTTCTCCCGTGCTGCGCGAGCGCGGTGCCCGCTCGGACCCAATGCGCTGGTAGTGCGTTCAACAATTTCAGTGACGTTTCGTGCGAGGGTTCCTTCTCCCGGATGGGAGAAGGTCAGGATGAGGGGGGATACAAGTGATCGGCGAAGGCACCCTCGTCTCTGGTGTGGACCGGTCACGGCTGAATTCAGCCGTGGCCTTCGGCGCTATTCAATCCCCCTCACCTTGATCCTCTCCCATCCGGGAGAGGAAACTAGCGGCAATCCGGCCGGGAATCGAGCCTACAACGCCAACCGGGCAATGCCTCAGCCGCGTTCGGCGGCCTGCGGTGGGAGACCGGCCGGTGTCGCCGACCCTGGCGCGGCCCCGTTCGAGTCGGCGCCGCCGAGAACGAAGTAGAACGTCGCACCGCCGTCGATGGCGCCCTCGGCCCACACCCGGCCGCGGTGGCGACGGATGATGCGCTCGACCGTCGCCAGGCCGATCCCGGTGCCCTCGAACTGCTTCGCGTCGTGCAGGCGCTGAAACGCCCCGAAGAGCTTGTTGGCATACGTCATGTCGAACCCGACGCCGTTGTCGCGCACGAAGTACGCGACCTCGCCGTCGATCGTGGTGGTGCCGAACTCGATGCGCGCCACCGGGCGCGGAGCGGAGAACTTCCAGGCGTTCTCGAGCAGATTCTGCAGCGCGACGCGCAGCAGCACCGCATCGCCGCCGGCGACGACGTGCTCGGCAACCACCAACTCGACCGCGCGCTGCGGCTCGCGTTGCCGCAGCTCCGCTACGAGCGCGTGTACCAGACCGCTGAGATCGACCACCTCGCGGCGCAGCTCGGCGCGCGTGACGCGCGACAGCGCCAACAGGTCGTCGATCAGCTGCCCCATGCGCTGCGCCGCGGCGCGCACGCGCTGCAGATGGCCGGTGCCCTCGGCGCCGAGCCGGTCGCCGAAATCCTCCGCCAGGATCGAGCTGAAGCTGTCGATGCCGCGCAGCGGGCCGCGCAGGTCGTGCGCGACGGAGTAGCTGAATGCTTCCAGCTCGCGGTTGGCGACCTCCAGCTCCGCGGCGCGCCGAGTGAGGTCTTCGTTCAAGCGGCGGATCTCGGCCTCGGCGCGCTTGGGACCGGTGACGTCGTGCAGCAGCCCCTCGACGTACAGCGCGCGGCCGCTGTCGTCGCGCACCAGGCGTGCGACGACCGACATCGGCACCTCGGTCCCGTCCGGCGAGGTCACCGTGACCTCCCAGTCGCGCACCATCCCCGAGCGCCCGAGCTCGTCCGATCCGCGCCGGCGCTCGTCCGCGTTGCGGAAGAACCGGGCGATCGGTTCGTCGACCATCGCCTCGGGCTGCAGGCCATAGCGCGCCACCGAGGGACTGACGCGCATCACCCGCCCGTCGAGCCCGACGCGGACAAACACATCTTGCAGCCCGTCGAAGATCCCGCGCAGGTCCGCCTCGCGCGCGCGCAGCGCCGCCTCGACGTCTTGTCGCGCCTGCTCCTTCGCCGCGAGCGCTTCGCGGTAGCGTCGGAAAACGGCGGCAATGTAGACCGAGGCTCCGAGGCCGAAGGCGACGCCGACGGCCGGGTAAGTCAGCGCCGTCGTCAAGCTGCCGGTGATGAGCAGCAACGTACTGCAGATCGCCGCGGCGGCGAGGCCCACCGCCGCCAGTTGAGCCCACGGGCCCCAGGGCAACAGGGTCGCCGCCAACAGGGTGACCACGCTGCACAGGATCGGCGTCGTCGCGACATCACGCGTCGCCACGCCGGAGAGCGCGGTGGCGCCATAGACGATGGCGAGGGCCGCGAGCGCCGTGCCGATCGTGCGGCGCGGCGGCGGGTCGCGCGCCAGCACCCGGAACGCGATCAGCAGGGCCGCCACCTGGACGGCCTTGAGCACCAGCACCGTGGCGATCTCGGGTGGCCAGATCTCGAGATCCGCCAGCGTGAAGAGCCCGTTCGAAAGCAGCGCCAACCCCAGGCCCAGGCGCGCGCGTTGGGCCAGCAGCTGCGCGTCGGGTTCCGGTAACGGGGACATGTCGCGGCAAACGTAAACCACGGCTCCCACCGCCGTCCATCGGATTCCGCGCCGGCCGCGCAGGGTGAGACAAACGTTCGTTTGCGCTGGGCACGCGCCGCGCATATGGGAAAGGGCAGATCCCACCAACCCCGAACGCGAACGGCGCGCGCGGAGGAGCACGACCGGATGACGACGATTGACAGCGACGCTATCGACTTGCTCGACCGCGCGTTTTACGCCGGCGATCCGGACCCGACCTATGCCTGGCTGCGCGCGCACGCGCCGGCCTACTACGACACGCGCAATGCCGTGTGGGGGCTGTCGCGCTACCAGGACGTCGTCGAGGTGTCGAAGCGCCCCGATCAGTTTTGCTCCGGCGAGGGGTCGCGGCCCAACACGCCGAAGGATTCGTCGATGATCAACCACGACGACCCGCGCCACACGCGCCAGCGCCGTCTGGTGAACAAGGGCTTTACGCCGCGCCGCGTCGCGGCGCAGGAGCCGCACGTGCGCGCCATCGTCACCGAGATCCTCGACGCCGTGGCGCCGCTCGGCCACTGCGACTTCACGCAGGACATCGCCGTGCCGCTGCCGATGATCGTCATCGCCGAGATGCTCGGGGTGCGGCGCGAGGACCGCCACTGTCTGCAGCACTGGTCCGATGTGCTGATCAGCGGCTCGGACGGGCCGCAGTACGTCACCGGCGAGGTGCTCGGCGCCTACGTCGAGTTCTGCGAGTATCAGCGCGCCGTCATCGCCGAGCGCCGCGCCGCGCCGCGCGACGACTTGATCAGCATCCTGGTGCACGCCGAGATCGACGGTGAGCGCCTCACCGAGGAGGAGCTTCTCGCCGAATCGCTGCTCTTGCTCGTCGGCGGCAACGAGACGACGCGCAACGTCATCTCGGGCGCCATGGAGGCACTCATCCGCAACCCCGGTGAGCGCGCGCGCTTGCGCGCCAACCCGTCGCTGCTGCCGCTGGCGGTCGAGGAGTTCCTGCGCTGGGTGACGCCGATTCTCAACATGCGCCGCACGGCGACGCGCGACATCGAGTTGCACGGTCAGACGATTCGCGCCGGCGATCAGGTGCTGCTGATGTACGGTTCGGCCAATCGCGACGAGCGCGTCTTCGCCGACCCGCAGCGCTTCGACGTCGCCCGCGAGCCGAACAACCACGTCGCCTTCGGCTTCGGCCCGCACTTTTGTCTCGGAGCCAGCCTGGCCCGGCTGGAGATCCGCGTCATGTTCGAAGAGCTGCTGCGCCGCTTGCCCGACATCGAGCTCGCCCCGGGCGCCGAGGTGGTGCGCACGCCGTCCTCGTTCATCCGCGGCATCCACAGCATGCCGGTGGAGTTCACCCCGCGGTAGCCGCTGTGATGTTGCCCCTCGCGATCCTCTACCGCGACGATGACCTGATCGCCGTGCACAAACCGGCGGGGTTGCTCATGCACCGCACGGCGATCGACGCCCACGAGTCGCGCTTTCTGTTGCAGGCGCTGCGCGACCAGATCGGCGCCCCGGTGTATCCGGTCCACCGCCTCGATAAGGGCACCTCGGGCGTCGTGGTCTTCGCCCTCCATGCGGAGGCATTGCGCCAGTTGGCGGCGGCGTTTCGCGACGGGCAGGTCGAGAAGACGTACCTCGCGGTGGTGCGCGGTTGGGCCGCGGCGCACGAGGACGTCGACTACCCGCTGCGCGACCGTCCGGATCGCATGGCACGGCGGCGGACGATCGTCTCGCGGCCGGCTTTCACCGAGGTGCGGTGCCTCGCCCGCGCCGAGCTTGCCGTCGCCGTCGGGCGATACGCGACGGCGCGCTACTCGCTCGTCGTCTGCCGGCCGCGCACCGGGCGCCGGCACCAGGTCCGCCTCCACCTGAAACACCTGCGCCATCCCGTCATCGGTGACGCCAACTACGGCGACGGCGCGCACAATCGCTTCTTTCAGTCGCGCGGCATCGCGCGCCTGCTGCTCGCCGCCAGCGCGATTCGCTTCGCGCACCCGCGCACGGGCGCCGCGGTCGAGATCCTCGCCCCGCTCGACGGCGTCTTCCTGGCCGCGCTGGCGTGGCCCGAATGGCACGCGGTGGACGCTCCTCTCCCGGAGGGGGCCTTGCACACATAATCACCGTTGAAGGCGCTCTGGTCGGAGTCGGGGTCGGAATCGGTATCGGGATCGAAGGCAACGAAATGAATTGCGGCTTGTGTCAATGCGATCCGCTAGGAACCGCGGAATACCTGGGACAAGAATCGATTCCGAGGCCGATCGCGATTCCGACCCCGCCGGAGAGGCACGCTCGGTGATGAAAGGGGGTTTCCGTGCAAAGCCCCCGGAGGGAGAGGAACCAGAAGGACGGCACCAATCGCCGTCACGTCACGCCCTCGCGGGCAGGGCCAGCGACGGGTCGAACCAGGTGAGGATCCGATCGTTCTCCTCGCGCGGATAGGTGTGGGAGAGGTCGGCGATCTCGCGGAAGGTGATGTCGGCGCCGGCCCTGGCCAGCTCCTGATACGCCATGCGCGCCAAGGCGATGGGAAACATCCAGTCGCGCGCCCCGTGCACCAGGTAGATGCGCCGGCCGCGGGCGCGTTCGAGGTTGATGGCTGGATGCAGTACGCCTGATACCGGTGCGAATGCGGTAAACGGCATGTCCGGCTGCACCCCACACAGCAACGTGTAGGTCGCCCCGTCGGAGAGACCGGTGAGCAGTACTCGCGACGCGTCGACGTTCCATCGCCCGCGCACATAGGCGATCATCGAGGTCAGCGCCGGTGCGTCGACGTCGGGCTCCATCAGCGACCATGTCGAACCGAGCGACGTCGGCGCCAGCAGGAGGAAGCCGCGCCCGCGCGCTTCGGCGAGCCAGGTCCAGAGGAAGTCGTCGCCGCTGCCACTGCCGCCGTGCAGCGCCACCACCAGCGGCCAGGCGCGCGTCGCGTCGTAGCGCTCGGGCACGTAGAGCGAGAAACCGCCGCGCGCTCCGTCTCTGCCGGCGGCTTTGAGGATGCCGACCGGAGCCTCGGAGGTAGACTCAGCGTCGATCTCCGCGACCCGATCGCGAAAGGGGGCCTCGACGAAGTAGCGGCCCACCGGCGGCAACGCCGTGCGCAGTGGATAGAGCAATGCCTGCGCGCGGCAGTGCTGGTGCATGGCGCGCAGCACCAGCGCGATCGCCTCCGCCGGATCGGCCGGATGGCAGAAGTCGTCGAGTGCCTGGCGCGCGGCATGGGCCGCCTGCGAGAGCTGGCCGGCGAGATCGACGAGGCCGTCCGGTGGCGGCGCGGCATCGAAGGCAGTCAGCGCCTTTGCGAGGCGCTCGCGCAGCGGCGTCACGGCCTCGCGCAGCGCGCCGAGGTGCATGGGGTCGAGCTGGCGGCGCACCTGCTCGAAAGCGCCGAGCGCGTCGAGCAGCGCCGGGCCGAGGCGGTTCAGGCCGGCGACGAATTCCGCCTGGCGCGCATCGGACATGCGCCGACCATATCAGCGCGGCGCATCGAGATCACGAATTCAGGGAGACACGCGGACAAGAAAATCGGTCGAAGCCACATTGGATCACCCCCACCTCAATCCTCCCCCGTCGAGGGGGAGGAGGCCGGAGTCGCAAATCCTCCCCCCGGGGGGCGCCGGAGTCTTAAAGCCTTCCCCCCTCGCGGGGGAAGGTTTGGATGGGGGGTGTAGAGACGATCGCGAAGCGCACCGTTCAATTCGGCGCCAGCTCGACGAGCTGTTCCGCGCCGCCAGCACCACAGCGCAAAGCGATGACGCCGCCACTGGTAGGGGGCACCGCCATACCGTTGCAGCGCACGGTGAAGCCGTTCGGGTAGCGGCGCGCGGGGACGAAGAGCTCCAGCGGCGCGATACTGTTGGCCTGGTAGCGCAGGCGCAGGGTGTTGGCGGTGGCGTCGAAGGTGTGCTCGAGCACGCGGCCGGGGACAGCGCGGGCGAAGGCGCGCGACAGCGCGGTGGTGCGGGCGAGGCGCTCGCCGCCGGGCGCGTCGCTCTCGCCGTCGAAGAGGCCCCAGCGGCCGGAGCTGATCTCCTCCCAGATCCAGAACGTCGAGTGCGCGCGCAGGCGATCCTGCAGATCGAGCTGCGCCGTGATCCACTCGTTGGCCTTGGGGTGATTGGGATCGATACCCCACTCGCCGATCAACAGCGGCACGCCCCACGCGGCCGCTTCCACCGCGGCGCGTTCCATCGACGGCGCCAGCAGCGCGATGTTGCCGGTGCTGAAGTCGGTGTTGTCGAACACGCCGGTGTAGATGTGCGGCGCGTACAGCGCCTTCTGCAGCGGAAAGCGCGTCGCCGGCAGCGGGGCCATGTTGGAGAAGTTGCGCAACGTGTCGGGCTCGAAGACCACGAAGTGACGCCGATCGACGCGGCGGATGGCGCGCGCGACGCGGACATGAAAGGCGCGCAGCGCCGCTTCCGGTGCGCCGTTGAGCGCGGCGAGGGGTTCGTTCATGAGCTCGTAGCCGAGCACCGCCGCGCTGCGGCCGAAGCGCCGCGCCAGCACGACCGCGGCGGCGGCGAAGTCGCTCTGAATGCCGCCGGCATTGTCGAAGAACTGGCGGAACGCCGTCAGCGTCGCGGTGTGCAGCCGGCGCGCGGTGAGATCCTCCAACGGGCCGCCGAGGTAGGGATAGTTGTCGACACCGAGCAGGCGGTCGAGCACCCAGCGCGGCGCGCCGTCCTGGCCGATCTCCTTGGAGAAGGCGTCCTGGTGAAAGTCGAGCAGCACCAGGATGTCGTGCGCGCCACAGGCGTCGACGATCGCCGCGATGCGCTCGAGGTAGGCGTAATCGTATGCCTTGGGTTGCGGCTCGAGCGCGCTCCAGTTGACCGGCAGCCGCAGCAGGTTGAAGCCGAGCGCCTGCATGCGCTGCGCGTCGCCGGCATCGAACACCGGAATGTCTTCGAGCGGCAGCCGGCCGTCGTCGAACGTCACGTCGAAGACGCCTTCGGCGCGCGCGTTGACCCCGCGCAAGGTGACCTCGCGCCCGCGCTCGTCGGTGAGGCGCCCGCCGACGACACGCAGCTGGCGTCCGTCGAGCGCGACCGCCGGTGCGGCGGCGACGATCGCACCAATCAACGACGCCAGCGTGAGCGCCGCCGCCCACGGCGCGACCGTCGTTCCCAGCCTGGTGCGCATTCGTCAGCAGCCCGCGCGGTGGCGGGGGAATCCCGGCTGGCTGCGCAGGTCGTGCATGCCACGGAACAGGGTCGTGACATCGAAGGGCGCATCGAACGGCTCGCCCTGCAGCTCGCGGTAGGCGCGCGCGACATTGAACACCAGGCGCTCGGGCTCGGTCCAGTCGGCATAGGGGCCGAGGTCGATGCGCTTGGCCGCATCGAGCACCGGGACCCCGGCGTTGAAGAGCCGCTCGGATTCGGCCCGCACGTACTGCAGATAGGCCTTCATCTCGCGCGGCCCTTCGAGACCGCAGACGGGGCCGTGACCGGGGACGACGATCTCAGGCGCCAGCGCCTCGATGCGTTCCAGCGCGGCGATCCACTTGGCGAAGGTGCCGTCCCACCCGATCGGCGTGCACAGTCTGAACAGGACATCGCCGGTGAACACCACGCCGTGCTCCGGCAGGTGCACGAGTATGTCGCCGGCGGTGTGCGCCGGGCCGACATAGAGCAGCTCGACCGCGATGCCGTCGAGATCCAGCGTGCAGTGGTCGTCGATCAGCGTCGTCGGCGGCGTCAGCTCGATGCCGCGAAAGTCGAACGGCGCCAGGGCGCTGGCAAAGCCCGCCAGCGTTGGATCGCCGAACCCGCCGCCGTCCTTCAGCGCCTGCATGGTCTCGGGCTGCTCCTTGCCGAACGACGCCGCGCACAACCGATGGCCGATGATCTCGGCGCCGGCGAACAGTTGGTTGCCCCAGCAGTGGTCGCCGTTGTGGTGCGTGTTGACCAGCCGGCGCGCCGGCGCCGGCGCGACACGGGCGTAGGTGTCGATGAGCGCGCGCGTCAGCGGCAGGTCCCAGAAGGTGTCGACCACCAGGCCGCCACCGCGGTTGACGAAGCCCGAGTTGCTCCACCCGAGACCCTGGTCAGGTTGCAGGCAGGCGTAGACGTCCTTGGCAATCTGGCGTAGCTCCATGCCCCGGCCTATACCGAAATCGCCGCGTCAGTCCACCGCGCGGCTTTGCCCAGCAATTCTCACTCTGGCGTGCCACGGACGACGGGCAGAATCACGAAACCACGAAAGAGCGAAAGCACGAAAGAGAAACGCAGACCTTGCAAGCCTCCGGATCAGAGTGTCGTGTTTTCGTACTGTCGCGCTTTCGTGATTTTCTGACGACCGCAAGTTTTGGGCAAAGGTCCACCGCGCCGAGTTTCAACGGCGGCGCGAAGCGGATACGTCTTATGCGGGAGGAGTGTCGATGGCGAGCACCTGGGATCCGCAGCAGTACGAGCGCTTCCGCGACGAGCGCAGCCAGCCATTCTACGACTTGCTGGCGCTGGTGCGCGCGCGGCCGGGGATGCGCGTCGTCGATCTCGGCTGCGGGACCGGGGAGCTGACCGGCGTCATGCACCAGCGCCTGGAAGCGCAGGCCACGCTGGGGCTGGACAACTCCGAGTCGATGCTGGCGAAGGCCGCGGCGTTGAGCGGCGGCGGGCTGTCGTTCGAGCAACGCGACGCGGCGGGTGTGACTGGCCCGTACGATCTGATCTTCTCCAACGCGGCATTGCACTGGCTGCCGGACCACCCGGCGCTGTGGGCGCGCCTGACTGCGGCGTTGGCGCCGGACGGTCAGCTCGCGGTGCAGATGCCGGCCAACCACGACTACCCGTCGCATGTGGTCGCTGATGCCGTGGCGGCAGAGGAACCGTTTCTGAGCGCGATGGGCGGCTACACGCGCACCACCAATGTTCTGCCTCCCGAAGTCTATGCGCAGATGCTCGATCGCCTCGGCTACCGCGAGCAGCACGTGCGGTTGCAGGTTTATGTTCACCACCTCGCCAAGCGCGACGATGTCGTGGAGTGGGTCAAAGGCACGCTGCTGACCGATTACCAGCGGCGCATGCCGGCCGCGCTCTTCGAGCGGTTCCTGGCCCGCTATCGCGAGCGGCTGCTGCCGCAGCTCGAAAACGCGCAGCCGTTCTTCTACCCGTTCAAGCGCATCTTGATGTGGGCGACGCGCTGAGCGGAGGCGAGGCCGGGGAGCCGCGCTTTCGCGCGGCTCCCCGGCGGCAAGTCACCTGACGCCGGGCGGACGCCCGTCAGTTCGCCGGCGCGACGTCCGTGTCGGCGAGCAGCGTGATGTTGGCCACGTCGCCGCCCGCCAGGGCGTTCACTGCTACGGACGGGTTGGCCAGGATGCCGGCGCCATCCGTTTGCGTGAACGTCGCGCAGTCGAAGGCCTCGCCGGCGCGGGTGATGGTCTTGATGCCCTTGGTGCCGGTCGCGTTGCCGGTGGTGTAGTAGGCCATCTGGATCGGGTCGAACGTCGCCGTGGCGCAGTCGGAAAACGATGCGGTTGTCGAGAGCTGGACGCTCTCCTGCATGACCACCAGGTACGCCGAGCCCGGCGCGCCCGGCTCGCCTTGCTCAGTCAACACGGTCGCCGGTGGGGCGCCCGCGCCTGCATCCTGCGTGATCGAGATGTCGACCGGTGTGCCGCCGTTGCAGTCGATCTTGCCGGTCGTGCCCGTTGCGATCATGTGGTAGCAGACGATCCCGCCCAAGGTGTCCACGCCAAAGCGCGCGTCCTCGGCCAGGCCGAGCGTGGCGACGCCCTCGGCGTTCGGCGCGCCGGCCGTCAAGACGATGGGTCCGGGTTCGAACGCTCTGGCCACGTTGACGCCGATGGCGCTGGTGAACAAAGCGCTGCGCGGATTGGTCTGCGAGGTCATCGCGATGCTGAAGATGCGCTCGCCGATGGCGGGCGCCTCAGGGGTGGCGGTCGCCGTAGGGGTCGGGGTCGGCGTCTCGGTTGGAGGCGCGATGGTGGGCGGCGCGCTGTCGGTGTCGGCGAGCAGCGTGATGTTGGCCACATCCCCGCCGGCCAGGGCGTTGACGGCCACCGACGGGTTGGCGAGGATGCCGCGGCCATCGGTCACGGTGAATGCGCCGCAGTCGAAGGTCTCGCCGGCGCGGGTGATGGTCTTGATGCCCTTGGTGCCGGTCGCGTTGCCCGTCGTGTAGTAGGCCACTTGAACTGGGTCGAACGTCGCCGTGGCGCAGTCGGAAAACGATGCGGTTGTCGAGAGCTGGACGCTCTCCTGCATGACCACCAGGTACGCCGAGCCCGGCGCGCCCGGCTCGCCTTGCTCAGTCAACACGGTCGCCGGCGGGGCGCCCGCGCCTGTATCCTGCGTGACCGAGATGTCGACCGGCGTGCCGCCGTCGCAGTCGATCTTGCCGGTCGTGCCTGCTGCGATCAGGTGGTAGCAGACGATCCCGCCCAAGGTGTCCACGCCAAAGCGCGCGTCCTCGGCCAGGCCGAGCGTGGCGACGCCCTCGGCGTTCGGCGCGCCGGCGGTCAAGACGATGGGTCCGGGTTCGAACGCTCTGGCCACGTTGACGCCGATGGCCGTGGTGAACAAGGCGCTGCGCGGATTGGTCTGCGAGGTCATCGCGATGCTGAAGACGCGCGTGCCGAGCGGCTCGCGCGGCGTGAAGGTCGGTGTCGGCGTGCCCTCGACGGGCACCGGTGTATTGGTCACCGTGCGTGTCGGCGTGACGGTCGCCGTCGGCGGAACGGTGTTGGTTGCCGTCGATGTCGGGGTCAAGGTCGGCGTGTCGGTGGGCACGGCGGTCAGGGTCGGCGTCGGCTTGCGGTCCTGCTCATTGTCGCCGCCACAGCCGGCGACCAACGCCAGGTACCCTGCGATGCAAAGGACTCCGAACGACCGCAGCTCCATCATGCCCCTTCCTTTCCAGCTTCCCAGCCTGGCCCCCTGACATGCGCCGCCCAAGCGCGCAAGCCTGCTGACTCGCGCACTCGCCCCATCGGCGCGCGAGTGACGTAACTAACCGGCGATCGAGTTGTCAAGCGACGGCGCTGCGCCCGACTTGACAGCGCCGGTCGCGGATTGCGATGCCTCGCGGCATGGATCGCTCGGTGAACATCGATCGCGTCGCCGCGCTGGCGGCGCGTTGGCGCGCGGCGCGCCGCGTCGTGGTGCTCACCGGTGCCGGGCTGTCGACCGCCTCCGGCATTCCCGACTTCCGCTCGCCGGGCGGCCGGTGGGCGCGCTACCAGCCCGTGCCGCTGCCCGATTTCCTGGCGCGCGAGAGCGCGCGCGAGACGTACTGGCGCTACAAAGGCGAGACGTGGCAGGTGATCACCGCCGCGGTACCCAATCCGGCGCACGAAGCGCTGGCGGCGCTGGCGCGGGCCGGGCGACTGTCGCTCCTGGTGACGCAGAACGTCGACGGCCTGCACGAGCGCAGCGGGTTCCCGGTCGAGCGGCTGATCAACATTCACGGCACCGATTCCGCCGTCACGTGCATGGCGTGCGACCGGCGGGCGCCGCGCGCGCTGGCGCAGGCGCTGTGGGAGGCGGGCACGGCGGTGCCGCGCTGCGCTTGCGGCGGACCGTGGAAGCCGGCGACGATCTCGTTCGGCCAGAGCCTGGTCGCGGACGATCTCGAGCGGGCCCTGCGCGCCGCGGCCGAGTGCGACTTGTTCGTCGCCGCCGGGACGTCACTCGTGGTCGGCCCCATCAATCAGATGTTCGCAGTCGCGCGCGATGCCGGCGCGGCGACGGCGATCCTCACCGCCTCCGAGACGCCTTTCGACGACGGCGCCGACCATCGCCTCAACGCGCCGGTCGAGCAGGTGTTGCCGGCGCTGTGCGCGCAGGTGCTGGCGACATGCGCGCACTGATCTGGGACGGCACCGTCGCGCGCGTCGGCGAGCGCTCCGAGCCGGCGGCGGATGCGGAGACGGCCGTCGTGCATGTCGCGCTGGCCGGCGTGTGTAACACCGACCTCGAGCTGGTCAAAGGCTACATGGGATTTCGCGGCGTGCTCGGCCACGAGTTCGTCGGCACGGTCGAGGACGGGCCGGCGAACTGGCGCGGCCGGCGCGTCGTCGGCGAGATCAACTTCGGCTGCGGCCAGTGCGACACCTGCCGGCGCGGGTTGCGGCGGCACTGCCCGACCCGCCGCGTGATGGGCATCCTCGGTGCCGACGGCGCCTTCGCCGAGCGCGTTGCCGTGCCGCTCGCCAACCTGCACGCCGTGCCCGACGCCGTGCCCGACGACGCCGCGGTGTTCGTCGAGCCGCTGGCGGCGGCGTTCGAAATTCTCGAGCAAGTGCACGTGCAGCCCGGCATGCGGGCGACCGTGCTCGGCGACGGCAAGCTCGGCCTGCTCGTCGCGCAGGTGCTGCACCAGGCCGGTGCGCAAGTCCTCGCCGTCGGCAAGCACGCCGACAAGTTGGCGATTCTGGCCCGGCGCGGCATCGAGACAGTCGATCGCGACGCCTGGCACCCGGTCGCAGCGGACCTGGTCGTCGAGGCGACCGGTACGGCCGCTGGGTTTGTGCGCGCCGTGGCGGCGACGCGCCCGCGCGGCACGCTGGTGCTGAAGAGCACCGTGGCCGATCCGGCGCCGCTCGACCTGGCGCCGCTGGTGATCAACGAGATCACCGTCGTCGGCTCGCGCTGCGGCAGCTTCGCCCCGGCCGTGCGCGCGCTCGAGAACGGCAGCGTCGATGTGCGCTCGCTCATCGCGCTGCGCCGCCCCCTGCGCGATGCGGCGGAAGCCTTGCGCGACGCCGCGCGACCGGGCGTGCTGAAGGTGGTGATCGAGAATGGATGAGCCGATGCGTTTGTTCGCCATGACCTGCGGCTGGCTGACCGCGGCGACCGGGATGTTTCTCGAAGGCGTGGAGGGGACTCTGCGTGTTCCGGTGCCGGCGTTTCTGATCGAGCATCCGGATGGACTGGTGCTGTTCGATTCCGGCCTGCACGTCGATGTCGCAGCTGATCCGGTCGCCCGGCTGGGCCTGGCGTCGAGTTTCTTCACCGCCGACTTCGCACCCGACCAGGGCGTCGCGGCCCGCCTCTCCGTGCTCGGCGTCGACGCGGCGCGCGTGCGCTATCTCATCAACTCGCACCTGCACTTCGACCACAGTGGTGGCAATGCAGCGATTCCCAATGCGCAGCTGGTCGTGCAGCGGGCGGAGTGGACGGCGGGGCACAGCGCGGAACAGATCCGGCGCAACGCCTACGACCCGCGCGACTACGACCTCGGCCACGACGTCCTCGCCATGGACGGCGAGCACGATCTGTTCGGCGACGGCCGCGTCGTCTGCATCCCCACCCCGGGCCACACGCCCGGCCACCAATCGCTGCGCGTGGAGCTCGCCAGCGGCCCGGTCGTCCTCGCCGCCGACGCCTGCTACCTGCGCCGCACCTTGGACGAGCTCCACCTGCCGCCGATCGTCTCCGACCCCGACGCCATGCGCGCCTCACTCCACCGCCTGCGCGCTTTGCAGGTCGCCGGCGCGCGCATTTTCTATGGCCACGATCCGGAGTTCTGGGCGACGCTGCCGCCGGCGCCGCTGCCGATCGAGTGAAGCGTGGGTCTAGCGTGCTGGAGGGTCCCGGTGGGTCGTGCTAGACGAGGCCCTATGGAGCCTGCCCGGCGGCGCGCGACCTACGAGGACGTGCGCAACGCACCCGAGCACGTGGTCGCCGAGATTCTCGGTGGTGAGTTGTTCACCTCGCCGCGCCCGGCGTCGCCCCATGCGCGCGCGACGTGGGTCATGGTGGGCGACCTCGGCGGCCCGTTTGATCGCTCACCCGGAGATCCGGCTGGGCCGGGCGGCTGGTGGATGCTGGTCGAACCCGAGCTACACCTCGGTCCCGACGTGATCGTTCCAGACCTGGCTGGGTGGCGCCGCGAACGCATGCCGCGCATGCCGGACGTCGCGTTCTTCGAGCAGGCACCGGATTGGGCTTGCGAGGTCGTGTCGCCCAAGACCGGTATCATCGATCGGCGGCGCAAGATGCCGATCTACGGCCGCGAGGGCGTGGCCCACCTGTGGATCGTCGACCCGATTCTCAAGACGCTGGAGGTGTACCGCCTCGAGACCGGTCGCTGGGTGGTGGCCAGCACCCACGGCGGCGACGAACGCGTGCGGGCAGAGCCGTTCGAGGCGGTCGAGCTCGATCTCACCCGCTGGTGGTTGGAACCGTAGGCGGAGCGCTTCGGGGCGAGCGGAAAAGTCCGTTGAAGTTGAGGTAGAGGAGGGGGTTCGACGGCCGCGGACGCACTGTGACATGATCGCGCCCATGCTGACTCGAATGGTTGCCGCGGCCGACAGAGCGCGACGTCGGGGCGTGCGGGCGGTACTTCTCACAGTGTGCGCGCTGGCGCTCGCGTCGTGCAGCGGCGGGCCGGAGCTGGTGCGGCGGCCGGCGAGTGTGCCGCCGGCGTTGTTGATTCAAGACGTCTCGGTGCTCGAGGTGGAGACAGGCGTGATCACGTCGAACCGCGAGGTGCTGGTCATCGGCGACCGCATCGCGGCGGTGGCCGCGGTGGGCGAGACGGCGCCGCCGGCGGGCACGCAGATGATATCCGGCGCCGGTGCGACGCTGTTGCCGGGTTTGATCGACATGCACGGCCATATCGGCAACGGCTCGTCGCCGCCGTGGAAGCGGTCGTTTCCCGATCCCGATGCCAACATGCGGGCCTACCTGTACTGCGGCGTGACCACGCTCCTCGACCCGGCCGACAGCGCCAGCGAGGCGTTCAAACGCCGCGCCGCGGTCGCGCACGGCGACCTGCTCGGCCCGCACATCTTCGCCGCCGGACCGATGTTCACCGCCACTGGCGGGCACCCCGTGGCGTTGCTCGAGCGGCTCGCTCCGTGGTGGATCCGCTGGTACATCGTGCCGCGCGTGACGCGCCAGGTCGACACGCCCGAGGCGGCGCGCGCCGCGGTGGCAGAAGTGGTGGGGTTGGGCGCCGACGTGATCAAGCTGTCGGTCGACCGCATTCCCGACGACGTGCCGCGCCTGCAACTCGACGTCATCCGCGCCGCCGTCGAGGAAGCCCGGGCGCGCAAGGTTCGCACCGTCGCCCACATTGGCTCGCTCGCCGATGCCGTCGACGCCGCCGAGGCGGGCGTCGCGGCGTGGATGCACGGCGTATACAAGGAACGCATCCCCGACGACCGCATCGCGCCGCTGGCGGCCTACGGCATTCCGATGGTCGTGACCATGAATGTGTTCGAGAGCTATGCGTTGCTCGGGCAGCAGCCGCGCGTCGCGACGCCGCTCGAGCGCGAGACCGTGCCGCGCGACGTCCTGGAGGCGTTCGATCACGTCCCGACCGATGGCAGCCTGGACTTCTTTCAGCCCTACCTGGCGCACTTGCGCGCGCAGCGCGAGGCCTGGCGCGACAACGTGCGCCGCCTGCGCGCCGCCGGCGTCACCATCCTGGCCGGCAGCGACACGCAGATGGGCGTCTTTCCCGGCGCCGGGCTGCACCGCGAGCTGGAGCTGCTGACGGAAGCGGGCCTGACCCCCGCCGAGGCGATTCGCGCCGCGACGCTCGACGCGGCGCGCTTCCTCGCCGCCCGACCCGATCCGGATTTCGGCATCGTCGCGGCGGGCAAGCGCGCCGACCTCTTGTTGGTCGACGGCTCGCCGACGCTCGACCTCGGCGCGCTGGCGCGCATTCGCGCCGTGATCAAAGACGGCGTGATGCTGGAACGGCACGCCCTTGGGGCCGGCTGACTTCGAACCGACAAGAGAACCGCGGATGCACACGGATGGACACGGATGGGGTCCCTCTGCTCCCCATCCGCGTCCATCCGTGTGCATCCGTGGCCTTCAGGCTTCTGTCGAACTACCGATCGCTCCAGCGCGGCGGCCGCTTTTCGATGAACGCGCGCATGCCTTCTTGCGCGTCGACCGCCTGAGCGTTGGCGCTCATCACCGGCTGGGCGTACGCGTATGCGTGCCGCTCGTCGAGATCGATCTGTTCGTAGAACGCGCGCTTGCCGGTGGCGATGGTCGCCGTGCTCGAGGCGGCGATTTGCGCGGCGAGGGCGCGCGTCTCCTCGACCAGCCGGGCGGCGGGCACGACGCGGTTGACCAGGCCCCAGTCGGCCGCCGTGCGCGCGTCGATGGCCGTCCCGGTGAGCAGCATCTCCATGGCGCGCTTGCGGCCGACGGCGCGCGTGAGCGGCACCATGGGCGTGGTGCAGAAGAGGCCGATCTGCACGCCCGGAGTGGCGAAGCGGGCGTCCTCGCTCGCCACCACCAGATCGCAGCTCGCCGCCAGCTGGCAGCCGGCGGCGGTGGCGATGCCGTGCACGCGCGCGATCACCGGTTGCGGGATGGCGTGCAGCGCCGCCATCAGCGCGGCCGAGCGTTCGAAGAGCCGTTGGTAGTCGGCCGGCGCGCGGTCGATCATTTCGCCGAGATCGTGGCCGGCGCAGAACGCGGGCCCGTTGCCGGCCAGAATCACCACGCGCGCCGCGCCGTCGCCACCGCATGCGTCGACCGCGTCGATCAGTTCCGCCACGTGTGCTGCGGACAACGCATTGCGGCGTGCGGGGCGGTTCATGGTGATCGTCGCGATCCCATCGTCCATCGCCGTCAGAATGTGCTCGTAGGGCATGGCCACCTCCCTCGTCGCTCTCCCATAGCGACGGCGTCGACATATCGCCACTGCGATGGCGTGGCGTGCCCTCTGTGCCCCTCGACGGACATGGCTCGAGCCCGTGCGACGGCGGCTTCGCGGCGGACCGGGCTTTGCTTCCGCACGGCCGGCCGGCTTGGCCAGAGCCCATGGAAATGAAGATGACGTCCCTCGGATCACCGCGCGGTGCGGATTTCGCCTTGACCGGGTCGCTGCGCAGACCTTATAACGCCAAGCTCACACACGTATTGATGTCTAGACGCAACGCTGGCCCGCCGGTAGGAGTTGAGGGGTGCAGGGGGGCCAGGGGAGTGCCGCAATGGGCGTGGAGGTGCATATGACCCTGGCCGGACGACTCATGGTCGCCGCTGCGCTGCTGGTGCTCGGATGCCCGGCACACGCGACGGTGGTCGGCGGCGGCGGCTCGGCCAGCAAGGACTGCCTGGTGGCGCTCGATGCCCCCGTCAACTTCCCGGTCACCAACCCGCGCCATGTGCGCTGCGAAGATGGCGACACGAACTGCGACGACGACGGCGTCGTCAACGGCGTGTGCGACTTCCGCATCGCCGTCTGCGCCAACAGTACCTACAGCGGCGCGTGCACGCTCAACGGCGTCCAGGACATCACGGTCGACCACGCCGAGGACAACTCGAACGATCCCAAGTTCGACCCGGATTTCCAGGCGGTGCAGAACCGCGTCGACACCGACCTCACCTTGCCCACGATCGCCAGCGACGATTGCACCAACTCCACGATCGTCCAGGTGCGCATCAAAGGCCCGCTCGGCGGTAAGTGCGGCAAAGCCAGCAAGAAGCTCAAGCTGACGTCGCGCTCGACGCTGATGTCCGGAACGGTCGTCACCGATCGCGACGTGATGAAGCTGACCTGCGAGCCCGCCGCGGCCAACGGCTGCGATACGCACGTACTGTTCCTGGGGACGTTCGATCGCATACAGAAGCAGATCTTCAATCAGAGCTGTGCTGTGAGCGGTTGCCACGACTCGCAGGCGCAGACGGGCGGTCTGCTGCTCGAGACCGGCGCGTCCTACGGCAATCTGCTCAACCAGACGCCGAGCAACTTCTTCGCTGCCGGTGCCGGATGGAAGCGGATGGACGTGGTGCAGAACGTCAGTGGCGATCCGAGCACCAGTTTCATCTACCACAAGATCACGGGCGACCTGCCCGATTTCAACTATGGCGGGCGGATGCCGCTCGGGCGACCGCAGCTGCACAAGACGCTGCGCGAGATCATCCGGCTGTGGATCGAGGCCGGCGCTCCGAATGCGGATTACACCTGGGTGCCGGGCACCGATTGAACCGTTAGCGGGAGGACAGCACGCGCATGGGCGACCAAAACACCACGCTAGACGCGGCCGCAGCCCGTCATTTGTTGCGGCGGACCGGATTCGGAGCCAATCCCGACGCGGTGCAGGACATTCTCGCCAGCGGCGAGACCCGCGGCCAGGCGGCCGACCGGCTGCTCGACTTCACGCCGAACAAGTTCAAGCCCGGCGGCCGCTACATCGAGAACATCCACGACAAGTGGATCAAGTACATGATCAAGACCCCGCTCCAGCTGCAAGAGAAGCTGGTGCTGTTCTGGCACGACCACTTCGCCACCAACTACCAGACGGTCGGCGACGTGAAGCAGATGGCCGAGCAGAACCGGCTCATTCGCCTGAACTGCAAGGGCAACTTCAAGACCTTTGTCAAAGCGATCAACAAGAACCCGGCGATGATGGAGTTCCTCGACACCGTGCGCAACAGCAAGTACCAGCCGAACGAGAACTACGCCCGCGAGCTGCAGGAGCTGTTCGCGCTCGGCGTGCGCGATCCCGACGGGGAGGTCAACTACGAGCAGGAGGATATCGTCCAGATCGCCCGCGCCTTCACCGGCTGGCGCTATGACAACGGCGAAGCGTACCTCAACGAGAACCGGCACGATTACTACGACGACTACAAGGACCCGCCCTACTCGCGCGGCTTCAAGGTGATCTTCAAGAACCGCGGCGGCTTCAACAACGTCAATGGGCAGGACTACACGATCAACGGCGAGGGTGAGCCGGAGATCGACACCGTGGTCGACATCATCTTCCAACACCGCCACGGCGCCGGCAACGCGTACAACACCGTCGCCCGCTACATCGCGCGCCGGCTGATCACCTATTTCGCCCACCCCGATCCGGATCAGTCGTTCGTCGACGACGTCGTCGCGGCATCCGGCTTCGGGAGCAACTTCGAGATCACACCGCTGCTGCGCGCCATCTTCGTCGACGATCGCTTCTACGAGTCGATGGCCCCTCCCGGGGCCGGGACGCGCAAGTCGATCAAGTGGCCGGCCGAGTACGTCGTCGGCACGCTGCGCCTGCTCGGCATGAAGCTGAAGAGCAAATACCAGTAC
>CAYVUV010000107.1:0-30813 GCA_964455095.1 uncultured Binatia bacterium (SeqCode) | reverse complement strand
GCACCGGCTGCGCGCCCCGGGCGGTTGTCCGTGGGACCGCGAGCAGACGCACGCCTCGATCAAGCAGTACCTGATCGAGGAGGCGCACGAAGTCGCCGAGGCGATCGATGCGCGCGACGACCGCGAGCTGTGCGCCGAGCTTGGCGATCTGCTGCTGCAGATCGTCTTTCACGCCGAGATGGCGGCCGAAGACAAGCGCTTCACCATCGCGGACGTCGTGCGCGGCATCAGCGAAAAGATGGTGCGACGCCACCCACACGTGTTCAGCGACACCCAGGTCAGCGGCGCCGACGAGGTGCTGCGCAATTGGTCGCGCATCAAGGCGGAAGAGCGCCAGGGGTCCGAGGACAGCTCGGCCCTCGCCGGCGTACCGCGCGCCATGCCGGCGCTGCTACGGGCCCAGCGCGTGGGCGAAAAGGCGGCCCACGTCGGGTTCGATTGGCCCGACACCGCGGGCGTCGTCGCCAAGCTGCGCGAAGAGCTGGACGAGCTCGAAGCGGCGCTGCATGCCGAGGACCGCGAGGCGGCGCTGGCCGAGCTCGGCGACCTGCTCTTCGCCGGCACCTCGCTGGGACGCCATCTGCGCGGCACGGCCGAGGACGCCCTGCGCGGCGCCACCGACCGCTTCATCGAGCGCTTCCACTACCTCGAGGCGCAGCTTACGGCCCAGCAGCGCGACGTGCGCGACGCGTCCGCCGACGAGCTCGACGCGCTCTGGCAACAAGCCAAGCGCCGCGGCTGACCCGGCTCAGGCAGCCGGCAGACGGGCGGTCAACGAGCTCAGGCCACGGCGCAGGGCGTCGATCTCGGGTCCGCCCAGGAACCAGGCGCTGGCCGCGAACGCGACCCCGCCGACGGCTATGGTCGCCGCCAACAAGCCGGCGTCGGCCAGTGCCCCGGTTCCCCACCCGCCCAGCTGTCCGACGGCAGATACCGCCGTGCCCATGACCACCGTGGCGAGCACACTGCGCCCGAGCGAGGCCGCAACAGCCCTGCCCTCGAGGCCGCCCAGGCGCCGCGCCAGGACGGAGCCCAGCAACACCATGTTCACCACGGCCGCCAGCGACGTCGCCAGGGCGAGCCCCGCGTGGCGAAGGTCCACGATACCCAAATGGTCGGTCGCCCACGCGATGGCGCCGAGCAGGCGCGAGCCGTCACCGGCGGTCACCGGTCCCATGAGCATGAGGCTGAACAGGAAGCTGGCCACAAACGTCGCCACGCCGGCCAGCATCGGCGTGCGCGTGTCGCCGGTGGCATAGAATGCCGGCACCAGGGTGCGTGCCATCGACACCGGCCACAGGGCGAGGGAGAAGGCGATCAGCGCGGCCGCGGTGCGTTCGACCTCGGCCGCGCCGAACGCGCCGCGCTCAAACAGCACCGTGACGATTGGCCGCGCCAACAGAATCAGCCCCACGGTGGCCGGTACCGCGATGAAGCTGTTGAGCCGCATGGCGAAGCTCAGGCTGTGGCGCATCTCGCCATACGCGCCGCGAGCGGCCTGGGTGGCGAAGCTCGGCAGCGCGGCCGTGCCGAGCGACACGGCGAAAATGCCGAGCGGGAACTCGAAGACGCGGTCGGCGTACCAGAGATAGGACACGCTCCCGGCCGGCAACGCCGAAGCGAGCACCGTGCTCATCAGCAGATTGATCTGGTAAACAGCGGCGCCAAACAGGGTCGGCGCCATCAGTCGAACCACCCGTCGGACAGCTGGATGGCGGGGCGCCCACAGCGGCTGCAGGCTGAAACCGCGGCGGAGCAATGGAACGAGCTGCAGGGTCACCTGCAACACCCCCCCGACCAGGACCCCCCACGCCAGCGCGTAGATCGGCGTCGCCAGCCGCGGCGCCACGAGCAGCGCCGCCGCGACCATCGACAGATTGAGCAGCACGGGGGACAGCGCCGGCGCGGTGAAATGGCGCAAGACGTTGAGCAGGCCGCCGAACAGCGCCGTCATGCTGACCAGAAAAACGTACGGAAACAGCGTTGCGGTGAGATGCGCCGTCAGTCGGAGCTTGTCTGGATCCGCCGCGAACCCGGGGGCGAATATCCCCACCCACAGCGGCGCCAGCAGCACGCCGAACGCAGTCAGCAGGGTCAGGATCACGGCGAGCATCGTGCCGACCGCACGCACGGCGCGCACCGTGTCGGGCCAGCCGCGCTGGGCCATGTACTCGGAGAACACCGGCACAAATGCGGCGCTCATGGCGCCCTCGGCCACGAAGCGCCGCAACAGGTTGGGGATGCGAAAGGCGACGAAAAACGCATCGGCAGCCACGCCGGTGCCGAAGGCATAGCCGATGACGACGTCCCGCATGAGTCCGGCGATGCGGCTGCCCAGGGTCAGGACGCCGACCACGCCGGCGGCGCGGGCAATGTCGCGGTTCTCGCTCATTGCGGCTGGATTGACCCGGGCCGGGTGGGGTGGTAGCTAAGACGTTTCGCCAACCGGGAGGAAGTACCTTGCCTACACGTCATCCATCTGCCGTCAAACGGCATCGCCAGAGCCTGAAGCGTCGCGCCCGCAATCGCGCCATCGAGTCGCGCGTGCGCACTGACGTGCGCAAGCTGCGCGAGGCCGTGTCGGGTAAGGATCTGCCCACGGCCGAGGCCCAGCTGCGCGTCGCCATCAAAGAGATCAGCAAGGCGAAGAGCAAGGGCGTGATCCACCGCAACGCCGCTTCGCGCTCCATCTCCCGTCTCAGCAAGCACGTCGCCGGCCTCAAGGCCTCCGCCAGCTAGGCCCTGCGGCTCCCCGCCGCCCGGGCCCGCGCGGCCCGGCATCAAAAGTCGTCGAGGATGCGGTCGTGGACGTCGTTCACGATCGCGCCCACCATCCGCTCGATCGCCAACCGCTTCTCGGTTTCGGCGAGTTGAATGTCCGTCAGCTCGCCGAGGTCGGTGATGTTCAGCGTCCCGCGCTGAAACTGCGACGAGCTCGGCACCACGATGGCCTGCGACACGCTGTACTCCTCGAGCGCGTGCAGGCCGGTGGCATGCCAGAGCACCTCGCCGTCGTCGCGCCGGGTCAGGGTGGCGTCGAGCGTCAGGCGCGCCTCGTACTGCAGGGCCTCGTCCTCCGAGTCGAAAGCGACCGGGTGAGTCACGAACGAGCGAATGGTACCCGTCAACACCGCCTCGCCGCCGTTCGGGTCCTCGATGACGCGCAGCACGCCGCGCCGGACGAACTCGCGTTCCATGGCAAAGACCAGAATCGGGCCGAGCCCGAACTCGCGCGTGCGATTCTCGAAGGCGCCGATGCTGATCGAGTGAATCTCGCCCGGCACCCGCACCTGCGTTCCGGCGAGGTGATAGCCGCAGCCAGACAAGAGCAACGCGACGCCGAGCGCGCCGAGAACCGCGGCGCCGCCGCGCCCAGCCCTGGGAATTCGTTCGTCAGACAACGATGTTCACCAGCCGGCCCGGCACGACGACGACCTTGCGCGGCGGTCGCCCTTCCAGGGCCCGTTCGGCTCCCGGTGTGCGCAGCGCCAACCCCTCGACCGTCGCCTGGTCGGCGTCGCGCGGCACCACCAGGTGGTCGCGCCGCTTGCCGTTCACCTGCACCACCAACGTCACCGAGTCCTCCACGATGAAAGAGGTGTCGTGCGCCGGCCACCTCGCGTGCGCGATCAGCTCGGACTCGCCGAGCCGTGCCCAGAGCTCCTCGGCAATGTGCGGCGCGTAGGGCGCCAGCGCGCGCAGGAACACCCGCACGACGTCGCGCGGCAGCGTGGCGCTGTCGGTCGCCTCGTTGACGAAGATCATCATCTGCGCAATGGCGGTGTTGAAGCGCAGGGCCTCGGTGTCTTCGAGCACCTTGCGCACGGTGGCGTGCAAGACGCGGTTGAGCTCGGGCTCACTCTCCGGCGGCGCGTCGCTCAGCCGGTCGCTGAGCGCGCCGCTGCGCTCGTCGACCACCAGGCGCCAGACCCGCTGTAGAAAGCGCGAGACGCCTTCGACGCCCGCCATCTGCCACGGCTTGACCTGCTCGAGCGGGCCCATGAAGAGCTCGTAGAGCCGCATCGCGTCGGCACCGTACTCCGCGACGACCTCGTCGGGGCTGATGACGTTCAGCTTCGACTTGGACATCTTCTCGATCTGCGCGATCAACGGCTCACCGGTCGCCTTGGCGCGCGGCGTCCCATCGCGCTCTTCCACCTCGTTCGGGTGGTAGTACTTGCCGCGCTGGTCGCGGTGACTGTAGGCGAGGATCATGCCCTGGTTGAACAAGCGCTGAAACGGCTCGGTCGTGTGCACCAGCCCGCAGTCGTAGAGCACCTTGTGCCAGAAGCGCGCGTAGAGCAGGTGAAGGACGGCGTGCTCGACGCCGCCGACGTAGAGGTCGACCGGCATCCAGTAGCGCTCCGCTTCGGGCGACCAGGGCTGGTGCTGGTTTTGCGGATCGAGAAAGCGCAGGTAGTACCAGCACGAGCCCGCCCACTGCGGCATGGTGTTGGTCTCGCGCACGCCGACGCGGCCGTCGGGCAGCGTCACCATCAGCCAGTCGTCGCCGGCGCGCGCCAGCGGCGGCTTGCCGTCGGCGGTGGGGCGGTACTCGTCGATCGGCGGCAGCGCCACCGGCAGCGATTCCTCGGGTACAGGCACGACTTGGCCGTCCTCGAGCCACACGACCGGCACTGGCTCGCCCCAGTAGCGCTGGCGCGCGAACAGCCAGTCGCGCAGGCGGTACTGCACGCGCGCGGTGCCGCGGCCGTGGCCGACGAGCCAGTCGATCATGCGCGTCTTGGCCGTCTCGACATCGAGCCCGTCGAGAAAGTCGGAGTTGACCAACGTGCCGTCGCCTTCGTACGCCGCCTCGGACACGGGCACCGCGCCACCGCGAATAACCTCTTTGATCGGCAGATGGAAGGTCGTGGCGAAGGCGTGGTCGCGGATGTCGTGCGCCGGAACGGCCATGATCGCGCCGGTGCCGTAGCCCATCAGCACGTAGTCGGCGATCCAGATCGGCAAGCGCGCCCCGGTGATCGGATGTGTCGCATAGCCGCCGGTGAACACACCGGTCTTGTCGGTCTCGCCAGCCGTGCGCGCCGCCTCTGGCTTCTTGGCCGCGGCGCGGACGTACGCCTCGACATCGGCGCGTTGCGCCGCGGTGGCGATCGAGAGCGCGAGCGGATGCTCGGGCGAGAGCACACAGTAGGTGGCGCCGAACAGCGTATCCGGACGGGTCGTGAACACCGTGAACGACGTGCTCCCGCCCTCGATGTCAAAGCGGATCTCGGCACCGGTCGACTTGCCGATCCAATTGCGCTGCATGTCCTTGACGCCGTCGGGCCAGTCGAGCCCTTCGAGGTCGTCGAGCAGCCGTTCCGCATAGGCCGTGATGCGCAGCATCCACTGCTTCATCATCCGGCGCTCGACCGGATCACCGGTCTCGACGTAGCGCCCGTCCTTCACTTCCTCGTTGGCCAGCACGGTGCCGAGCGCCGGGCACCAATTGACCGGCATCTCGGCGAGGTAGGCCAGGTCGCGGTCGAACAGCTGGAGGAAGATCCACTGCGTCCAACGGTAGTAATCGGGGTTCGACGTATCGATCTCGCGCTCCCAGTCGTAGCTGAAGCCGAGGCGCTTGATCTGGCGGCGAAAGGTGTCGACGTTGCGCTTGGTAATGACGGCCGGATGGAGGTTCTCGCGCAGCGCGGCGCGTTCGGCGGGGAGGCCGAAGGCGTCCCAGCCCATCGGGTGCAAGACGTTGAAGCCCTGCATGCGCTTGAGGCGCGCGAGGACGTCGGTGGCGGTGTAGCCCTCCGGATGGCCGACGTGCAGGCCGGCGCCGGACGGGTACGGGAACATGTCGAGGATGTAGTACTTCGGCTTGCGCGTCAGCTCGGCGGGATCGGTCGGCGTGCGAAAGGCCCGCCGCTCATCCCACACGGCCTGCCATTTCGGCTCGATTACGGCTGGATCGTAGCGCATGCGAGTGGAGGGTTCGTACCAAAGGCGCCGTGGCTAGCCAAGCGGGCGAAGGCCGCGGCGCGCCGGCGCACTCGGCTCAGCCGTCGGTCTCGACCGGCTTCGACTCGCGCCGCGGCTTGAGCCCGAGACGCGCCGCCACCTGATCGAGCACGCCGTTGACGAACGACGACGACTCGCCGGTGCCGAAGCGGCGCGAGATCTCGACGGCTTCGTTGATGGCGATCTCGAGCGGCAGCGGCGGCGGCGCGGTCAGCTCGTGCACGGCGATGCGAATGACGTTGAGATCGACGCGCGACAGCCGCTCGAGACGCCAGTTCTCGGCGGCCGATTCGACCAGCGCATCGATCTCGGCGCGCCGCGCCAGCACGCCTTCCACCAGCTGCTGGGCGAACTGCTTGGCCGAGGCGCTGCCTTCGCTGGTCGCCCAGAACTCGGCCAGGCTCTTCTCCGAGGCGTCGCTGGTGATGTCGAACTGGTAGAGCGCCTGCAGCGCCAGCTCGCGACCCTTTCGCCGCCCGCGCATCAGGAGGTCTGCATCTTGGTCTCGGTGCGCGGCGCGGCTTCGCGCAACATCTTGCACAGGTTGGCCATCTCGAGCGCCGTCTCGGCGGCCTCGCTGCCCTTGTTGCCGTGTCGTCCGCCGGCACGCGCCAGCGCCTGCTCGATCGAGTCGGTCGTCAACACGCCGAGCGCCACCGGCCGCCCGCTGTCGACCGCCAGGCGCGCCAGCTCGTTGACAGCCGCGGCGGAGATGAAGTCGAAGTGCGGCGTTTCCCCGCGCACCACGGCGCCGAGGCAGACCACGGCGTCGAAGCGGCCGACGGTCGTCAGCAGCTTGGCCGGCAACGGTAGCTCGAACGCGCCCGGCACGTGGACCACTTCGATGGCGTCGTCGGACACCCCGTGCTTGTGCAAGGCCTCGAGTGCGCCCGCCAGCAGGCGTTCGGTGACGACGCTGTTGAAGCGCGAGACCACCACGCCGATGCGCAAACCCGTCCCGTCAACTGCTCCGCGATGAACTGCCGTCATGCCGCTAGCTCGACAGCTTGAGGCCTGAGAACAGGTGGCCGAGCTTCTCCTGCTTGGTGCGCAGGTAGCGAATGTTGCCGGGATGCGGTGGCACCTCGATCGGCAGCCGCGCGGCCACGGCGATGCCGTAGGCTTCGAGGCCTTCGATCTTCTTCGGATTGTTGGTGATCAGCCGGATGCGGCGGGCGCCGAGGTCGCGCAGGATCTGCGCGCCGATGCCGTAGTCACGGCCATCCTCTTTGAAGCCCAGCTCGAGGTTGGCTTCGACCGTGTCGCGGCCCTGGTCCTGCAGCGCATAGGCGCGCAGCTTGTTGGCCAGGCCAATGCCGCGACCCTCTTGATGCAGATAGACCAACACGCCCTTGCGCTCGCGCGCGATCATCTGCAGGGCGCGGTCGAGCTGATCGCCGCAGTCGCAGCGCTCGGAGCCGAAGACGTCGCCGGTCAGACACTGCGAGTGCAGGCGGACCATGACCGGGTCGCCGGGTCGGATCGTCCCTTTGATCAAGGCGACATGCTCGTGCTGATCGACGTCGTTGCGATAGACGACGGCGCGAAAGCGGCCGCCGGTGCGAATCGTCACCGGGCGCTCGGCGATGCGGTGGACGAGCGACTCGTTGCGCAGCCGGTAGGCCACCAGGTCGGCGATGCGCAGGATCTTGAGCTCGAACAGCTCGGCCAGCGCTTCCAGGTCGGGCAGCTCCGCCAGCGTGCCGTCGTCCTTCAGCATGGCGCACACCGCCGCCGCCGGCTCGAAGCCGGCCAGACGGGCCAGATCGATCGATGCCTCGGTGAGCCCGGCGCGCACCAGCACGCCGCCTTTGCGCCCGACGATTGGAAAGACGTGCCCGGGCATGACCAGGTCTTCGGGCCCGGCCCCCGGTGTCATCGCCGCCTGAATCGTCGTCGCCCGGTCGCTCGCCGAGATACCGGTGGTGACCCCCCGCCGCGCCTCGATCGAGGCCCCGAACGGACGCCGCGCCGGCAGCGAGCCGTCAGACACCATGAACGGGATACCCAAGGCGCGCATGCGCTCTTCGGTCAGGCTCAGACAGACCAGCCCACGCGCATGCGTGGCCATGAAGTTGACCGCCTCGGGCGTGATCAGCGGCGCGGCCATACAGAGCTGTGCCTCACCGTTCTCGCCCTCGGCGAGGATGACGAAGCGGCCAGCGCGGAGGTCGTCCAGTGCGGCTTCGACGCGACTATAGGGCATCGTTGCTCCTCAGGTGCGCGTGCACGAGGACGTCCGGACCCAGGCGGCGGATCTGTACCGTATGCAGCTGCGGCGCCTCGGCCAGCTCGCGCACGCCGAGCGCAGCGAGCAGCGGCCGGCCGTCGCCGCCGATGAGCATTGGGGCCAGGAAGCAGAGCAGTCGATCGACGACGCCCTCGCGCAGCGCGGCCGCCGCCAGGGTCGCGCCGCCTTCGAGCAGCACCGTGGCGATGCCGCGCTGGCCCAGCTCACCCAGCAGCTGGCGCAGCGACAACAGGCCTCGCCGACCGGGCAGCACCAACACCGTCGCGCCGCGGCGGCGCAACGCGTTCACCATGCGCGCACTTTGTGACACCGTGGCGACTACCGTACCTGGTGCCGCTGCACTTGTCAGCACCTGCGCCTGGGGCGGTATACGCAGCCGCCCATCGACCACGACCCGCAGCGGGTCGCGACCGCCACGGCGGCGGCAGGTCAGCGCCGGATCGTCGTCGATGACCGTCTGGGCGCCGACCATGACGGCATCCATCTCGTCGCGCAGTCGATGCACCAGCCGGCGCGCGGGCGGGCTACTGATCCAGCGCGAGGCGCCGGTCGCGGTAGCCGTGCGGCCGTCGAGCGATGCGGCGAGCTTGAGCGTGACGAGGGGGCGTCCGGTGCGCACCAGGGCGGAAAAGCCGGCGACCAGCTCGGCGCAGGCCGCTTCCTCCACCCCGACCTGCACGTCGAGCCCATGCCGGCGGAGCACCCCGATCCCGTCTCCGGCCACCGATGGGTTGGGATCGCGCGTGCCGACGACGACGCGCCGGATGCCGGCGCGCAGCACCGCCGCGGTGCACGGCGGCGTGCGGCCGTGGTGATTGCAGGGCTCGAGGGTCACGTACAGGGTGGCGCCGCGGGCGCGCGCGCCCGCGGCGCGCAACGCCTCGATCTCGCCGTGTGGCTCGCCGGCGCGGTGGTGATACCCCTCCCCGACGACGCGGCCGCGGGCGACGACGACGGCGCCGACGGGGGGATTGGGGCTGGTGCGCCCGAGCCCGCGGCGGCCCTGGCGCAGGGCCAGCCGCATGAAGGCGGTGTCGGGCGTCACGCGCGATCGGCTTGGCGCCGCCGCGGCCGAGCGGGCGCCGGCCGCTCGCGGCGGTCCTTCAGCAGCTCCTGCAGCTCGCGCATGAACTCGCCGACGTCCTGGAAGGATCGGTAGACCGAGGCAAAGCGGACGTACGCCACCTGGTCGAGCTGGTGCAGCTCGCGCATCAGCGCCTCGCCAATGACCGAGCTCTGCACTTCCTTCTCGGCGCGCTCCTGGATGAAGCGCTCGACGCGGTCGGCCGCCTGCTCGATCGCCGCGGCGCTCACCGGTCGCTTCTCGCAGGCCTTCTTCAGCCCGGCAACGATCTTGAGCCGGTCGAACACTTCGCGGCGATCGTCCTTCTTGACCACCAGCGGCAGCACTTCTTCAACGCGCTCATACGTCGTGAAGCGGCGCTGGCAGTGCGAGCACTCGCGGCGGCGGCGGATGACGCCGTCGTCCTTCGTCAAGCGCGAATCGATGACGCGGTTCTCGAGGTCGTGGCAGAACGGGCACTTCATCCGCGCACCTCGAACAAAACCAACTGGCGCGCCTTGACCTCGTCGAGCACCGGAAGCGGGTAATGGCCGCTGAAGCAGGCGTCGCAGAACCCGTCGTCCGAGGCGCCGCGGCGAAAGGCGTAGAGGCCGCGCTGACTGAGAAAGCCGAGGGTGTCCGCAGTGATGAAATCGCGGATCGACTCCACCGACTGGGACGACGCGATGAGCTCGGTCTTGGTCGGGGTGTCGACGCCGTAGTAGCAGGGGCCAGTCGTAGGCGGAGAGCTGATGCGCATGTGGACGGCGGTGGCGCCGGCGTTGCGCAGCATGGCGACGATCTTGCGGCTGGTGGTACCGCGCACGATCGAGTCGTCGACCACCACCACGCGCTTGCCTTCGAGCACCTGCCGCTGTGCGTTCAGCTTCACCTTGACGCCGAAGTTGCGGATGGCGTCCTGTGGCTCGATGAAGGTACGCCCCACATAGTGGTTGCGGATGAGGCCGAAGTCGAACGGCAGGCCCGATTCCTCGGCAAAGCCAAGCGCGGCGGGCACGCCCGAGTCGGGCACCGGCACCACCAGATCGGCGTCGGCCGGCTGCTCGCGCGCCAGTTGGCGGCCGAGCTCCTTGCGCACCTGGTAGACGTTGCGCCCGAACACGACGCTGTCGGGCCGGGCGAAATAGACGTACTCGAACACGCAGCGCGTGCGCGGGGCGGGCGGAAACGGAAAGAAGCTCTGCATGCCGTCGGCGTTGGCGACCAGGACCTCGCCGGGCTCGATCTCGCGCACGTACTCGGCGCCGATCAGGTCGAGGGCGCAGGTCTCGGACGCGACGACGACGGCATCCTTGATGCGCCCCAGCACCAGCGGGCGAAAACCGTTCGGGTCGCGCACGGCGATCAACTCGGTGCGGCTGAGAAAGAGCAGCGAGTAGGCGCCGCGCACGGCGGACAGGGCCGCGACGATGCGATCGACGAGTGGCCCCCCGGTGGCCTGGGCGATGAGGTGAATGATCACCTCGGTATCGACCGACGACTGGAAAATTGCGCCGCGCGCCTCGAGCTGTTCGCGCAGCTCGGCGGCGTTGACGATGTTGCCATTGTGCGCCACGGCCAGGCCGCCGGCGCCAAACTCGACCACGAACGGCTGGGTGTTTTTCAGCAGCGTGCGCCCGGTGGTCGAGTAGCGGTTGTGGCCGATGGCGCTGGAGCCTTCGAGTCGTTCGATGATCTCGTGGTTGAAGACATCAGCCACCAGCCCGAGCCCGCGATGCGACATCAACAACGAGCCGTCGGACGACACGATGCCGGCGCCCTCCTGGCCGCGATGCTGCAGGGCGTAGAGGCCGAGGTAGGTGAGGTTGGCCGCCTCCGGATGACCGAAGATGCCGACGACGCCGCACTCCTCGTGAAAACGATCGTGCATCGGTCTCGCCCTCAGGCCTCCATGCGGCGCTGCAACGCGCCGGCCCAGGTGTCGTGCATGTCCGCGACATTGACGTCGATGAGCGTCCCGATCCGCAGCCGCCGTCCGCGCACCTCGCCGAGCACGGAGAGCGGCACCTCCGCCGCCGTCGCCAGCTCGCGCAGCCGACCGAGGTGCTTGCGGCGCACCGAGATCACGATGCGCGACTGACTCTCGCCGAAGAGCCACGCATCGGGGCGGATGGCCCCCTCCATCTCCACTTCGGCACCCCAGCCACCGCCCTCGGGCGCGGTGATGCAGCACTCGGCCAGGGCGACGGCCAGGCCGCCCTCGGACACGTCGTGCGCCGAGCGCACGATGCCGTCGCGAATGGCCTGCAGGCAGACGCGCTGCACCTGCATCTCCACGGCGAGGTCGATCCAGGGCGGAGTGCCGCGCAGGATGCCGCGCACGGCAGCGAGATATTCGCTGCCACCGAGCTCCTCGCGTGTGCGGCCGAGCAGGACGACCACATCGCCCTCCCCCTTGAACCACTGCGTGGTGTGGTGTTTCACGTCAGTCATCAATCCGACCAGCGCGATGGTCGGCGTGGGGGGAATCGCCCGGCCATCGGTCTCATTGTAGAAGCTGACGTTGCCGCTGACCACGGGGACGCCGAGCACCGCGCAGGCATCGCGAATGCCGTTCACGGCCTGGCGAAACTGCCACATGATCTCGGGCTTTTCGGGATTGCCGAAGTTGAGGCAATCGGTCACGCCGAGCGGCTCCGCACCCGAACAGACAACATTGCGCGCCGCCTCGACCACCGCCGTCATGGCGCCGACGTAGGGATCGAGTCGGCAGTACTGGCTGTTGCAGTCGACGCTCATCGCCAGGGCCTTGTTCGTCCCTTTGATGCGCAAGACGGCGGCATCGGAGCCCGGCCCGGTCACGGTATTGCCGCCAACCAGCGAGTCATACTGGCGGAACACCCAGCGCTTCGAAGCGATGTTGGGTGAGGCCAGGAGCTGCATCAGCGTCTCGTTGTAGTCGCCGGGCGGCGAGAGTTGCGACAGGTCGAGGCGCTGCATCTCATCGAGGTTGGCGGGCGGCGCAAAGGGCCGTTCGTACGCCGGCGCGCCGTGCGCGAGCGGCTCCAGCGGCAGGCATGCCACCTCCTCGCCCCCGGCGCGCACGCGAAAGAGGTGATCGTCGGTGATGCGACCGATGACGACGGCATCGAGGTCCCACTTGGCGAACACCTCCATCACCTCCGCCTCGCTGCCGGCGCGCGCGACGATGAGCATGCGCTCCTGCGACTCCGACAGCAGGATCTCGTACGGGGAGATGTACGCCTCGCGCAGCGGCACGCGGTCGAGGTCGAGCTCGATGCCGAGATCGCCGCGGGCGGCCATCTCGACCGAGGAGCTGGTCAGGCCGGCCGCGCCCATGTCCTGGATGGCGACGATCGCCTCGTGCTCCATCAGCTCCAGGCAGGCCTCGATCAGGAGCTTTTCGGTGAACGGGTCGCCGACCTGCACGGTTGGCCGCTTCTGGTCGGTCTCGTCGTCGAACTCGGCCGAGGCGAGCAGGCTGGCGCCGTGGATGCCGTCGCGACCGGTCTTCGAGCCCACGTAGAGGACGGGATTGCCGACGCCGCTGGCGCGGGCGCGGAAGATGCGGTCGGCCTGCACCAGGCCGAGCGTGAAGGCGTTGACCAGGATGTTGTCGTTGTACGCGCGGTCGAAGTAGACCTCGCCGCCGACGGTGGGCACGCCGACGCAGTTGCCGTAGCCGCCGATGCCGGCCACGACGCCCGACACCAGGTAACGCGTGCGCGGATGGTCGAAGCTGCCGAAACGCAGCGAGTTGAGGTTGGCGATCGGCCGCGCGCCCATGGTGAAGATGTCGCGCAGGATGCCGCCGACGCCGGTGGCGGCGCCCTGGTAGGGCTCGATGTAGGACGGGTGGTTGTGGCTCTCGATCTTGAAGATCACGGCGAGGCCGTCACCGATGGAAATGGCCCCGGCATTCTCGCCGGGACCCTGCAGCACGCGCTCGCCGGAGGTCGGCAGATCGCGCAGCACGACGCGCGAGCTCTTGTAGCTGCAGTGCTCAGACCACATGACGGAAAAGACGCCGAGCTCGACGAGGTTCGGCACGCGGCCGATCGCGGCACAGATGCTGGCGTACTCCTCGGGCGTGAGGCCGTGCTCGGCGGCGAGCTGGGGGGTGGAAATCGGTATGGGCATGTTCAAAGTCCGGGCGGCACCGAGGCCGCCTGCGCGGGCTGGCCATCGGTGACGGTCGCCTTGACCGAGCGGAACAGCCGCTGGCCGTCCTCACTGCCCACGAGGCGGTCGCAGGCGTGCTCCGGATGCGGCATCAGGCCGAAGACGTTGCGCGCTTCGTTGACCACGCCGGCGATGTTGTGCAGCGAGCCGTTCGGGTTGGCTTCATCGGTGACGCGGCCGGCGGCGTCGACGTAGCGCAGGACAACCTGGCGGTGGTCCTCGAGCCGCTGCAGCGTCGCCGCATCGGCCACATAACAACCCTCGCCGTGCTTGATGGGTAGACTCAGTACTTCGCCGCGCGTGCAGACACGCGTGAAGGGTGTCTCGGTCTCTTCGACCCGCACCGCGACTTGCTGGCAGACGAAGCTGAGCGAGCGGTTGCGCACCATCGCGCCCGGCAGCAGGCCGGCCTCGCAGAGCACCTGAAAGCCATTGCAGATCCCGAACACCAACCCGCCGCTGCGGGCGAAGGCGACAACGCTTTCCATGATCGGCGCAAAGCGGGCAATGGCCCCCGGGCGCAGATAATCGCCATAGGAGAAGCCGCCCGGTAGCACGACACAGTCGACGCCATGCAGCCCGCGGTCCTTGTGCCACAGCATGGTCACCGACTCCCCGAGCACCTGCTCGAGGGCGTACTGCGTATCGTGGTCGTCGAGCGACCCAGGAAAGGTGACAACGCCCCAACGCATTCCGATCTCCCGCAACCGGTCAGTCGCCGATCTCGAACCGGTAGTCCTCAATTACGCCATTGGCGAGCAGTTGGCGACACATGTCGTCCAGACGACCCGCGGCAGTAGCGGGATCGCCATCGAGCTCGACCTCGAAGTACTTTCCCAGGCGGACGCCACGCACTTCGTCGAAGCCCAGCGTGTGCAGCGAGCGCTCGATCGCCTTGCCGGCCGGGTCCAAGATGCCCGCTTTCGGTGTGACATAGACCTTCGCCCGCACCGGATGCCTCCTTCAGTTTCCGATCCCCTCGGATCGGGTACCTGCTCCGCCCGTCCGCCTGTCCTCTCCGATCGCCGATCCGCGCGGTCGCCGCCGCGTCCGGTCACCTCGCGCTGCGGCGCGCCTGGTCCCTGAAATCAAACGGCGCACGCGGAACCTTGCGCCGCCACACCGGCGTTACGTCCCGGTATGGCCGAAGCCGCCTGTTGCACGCGGCGTGGGGTCCAGCTCTTCGACTTCCCGCCAGACCGCCCTCGTTACCGTGGAAACTACCATCTGCGCGATCCGATCGCCACGCTGCACGACAAAATCGCTGTTGCCGTGATTGATCAGCAGCACCTGGACCTCGCCACGATAGTCGGCATCAATGGTCCCGGGAGCATTGAGCAATGTCACCCCGTGGCGCAGCGCCAGGCCGCTGCGCGGGCGGATCTGCGCCTCGCACTCCGCCGGCAGCGCCACCGCCAGACCGGTCGGGATCAGCGCGCGCTCTCCGGGGCGCAGCAGCACGGGCGCGCTGATGTCCGCCATGAGATCCATACCGGCGGACGCCGCGGTCTGATACGCCGGCAGCGAGAGCGCATCAGCCCCGCGCCGTACGCGTTTGACCGCGATCATCACCGCCCGCTCCAACGCGCCGTCAAAACGCCGTCAGAATCGACTCGTCGAGCTGGTGACCGTTCAAGTCACCGAGCAGTGCGATGCCCATGGCCTCAGGCCGCAGGAGGCGCTCCGCCAGGGCGATGATCTCGTCGTTGGTCGTCGCGTCGATGCTGGCCGAAAGCTCCCGCAGGGGAATGTCGCGCTGGAAATAGATTTCGTTCTTCGCCAGGCGGCTCATGCGCGCGTCGCTGGTCTCGAGACCGAGCAGCATGTTGCCTTTGATCTGGCTCTTGGCGCGCGCCAGCTCGTCGGGCCGCAGGCCTTCGCGCACGAGCGAGCGCAGCTCGGTCGCGATGACGCCCAGCACCTCGGGGACCGACTCCGGGGCGGTGCCGGCGTAGATGCCGAGATAGCCCGCGTCGCGGTACGACGACATGAACGAGAAGACGGAGTACGCCTGTCCGCGGCGCTCGCGCACTTCCTGGAACAGACGCGAGCTCATTCCACCGCCGAGGGCCGAGTTGAGCAAATATGCGGCAAAGCGTTGCGGATCCGTTTGCGAGACCCCGGGAGTACCCAGACACAGGTGGACCTGTTCGAGCGGCTTTTCGACCGCAAAGACTCCGCGGCGCGCCGCCGGCGCCGTGTCGTCGACCGTCTCGGTCGTGCCCTGCAAGTGGCCGAACGCCTTCGCGGCCCAGCTTGCGAGGGCCTCGTGCGTGATGTCGCCGGCGGCGGCCACGATGATGCGGTCGGGGCGGTAGCGCGCCGCCCAGAAGGCGAGGAAGTCGTCGCGATTGAAGCGGCCGACCGTCTCGCTATTGCCGCAGACTGGAAAACTGAGCGGATGCTCCGGCCAGTAGCGCAGGTTGAACAGGTCGTGGATGTAGTCGTCCGGCGTATCCTCGCCTTGCGAGATCTCCTGCAACACCACGCGGCGCTCGCGATCGATCTCATCGCCGTCGAAGCGCGAATGCAGAAAGATATCGGCGAGCAGATCGGTGGCGAGGTCGACGTTTTCCGACAACACCCGCGCGTAGTAGCAGGTGTACTCTTTGCCGGTGAAGGCATTGAGCACACCGCCAACGGCATCGATCTCCTCGGCGATCTGCGCCGCCGTGCGCCGCTCCGTGCCCTTGAACAAGAGGTGCTCGAGAAAGTGGGAGATGCCGCTTTGCTCCCGTCGCTCGAATCGCGACCCGTTCTCGACCCAGATCCCCGCCGTGACGGACGGGACCCCCTCCAGCCGTTCGGAGACGATGCGCAAGCCGTTCGGCAGCTCCGATCGTCGTACCATGCAGGCCTACGTCGGCTGCCCGCCGCTCGGTGCGGCAGCCGGGCCGCCCTCGGTATTGCCGAGGAGCTCTTTGCGGCTCAGGCGGATCTTGCCCGACTTGTCGATCTCGAGGACCTTGACCTCGATCTGGTCGCCTTCCTTGAGCACGTCGGAGACCCGATTGACGCGGCCGGGTCCGATTTGCGAGATGTGCAACAACCCGTCGGTGCCCGGCAGAATCTCCACGAAGGCGCCGAAGTCGACGATGCGCCGCACGGTGCCCTTGTAGACCTTGCCGACCTGGGCATCGACGGTGATGCCCTCGATGAGGGCGATGGCGCGCTGCATCGCGGTGCCTTCGCTCGAGGCGACGAACACCGTGCCGTCGTCTTCGACGTCGATCTTCACACCGGTCTCTTCGATGATGCCGCGGATGACCTTGCCGCCCGGGCCGATGAGGTCGCGAATCTTGTCCGGGCGGATCTTCAGCGTGACGATACGCGGCGCGTGGGAGGACAGATCCTTGCGCGGCTCGGAGAGCCCGCGGCTCATGGCCTCGAGGATGTGCAGCCGCCCATCGCGCGCCTGGCGCAGCGCCTGTTGCATGATCTCGCGCGTCACCGCGCGGATCTTGATGTCCATCTGGAGGGCCGTGATGCCCTCGGCCGTCCCGGCCACCTTGAAATCCATGTCGCCGAGATGATCTTCGTCGCCGAGGATATCGGAGAGGATGCTGATGTCGTTCCCCTCCTTGATGAGCCCCATGGCGATGCCGGCGACTGGCGCCTTGATGGGTACACCGGCATCCATCAGCGACAGCGCGCCGCCGCAGACCGAGGCCATCGACGACGAACCGTTCGACTCGAGAATCTCCGACACCAGGCGGATCGTGTACGGAAACTCGCCCTCGTTCGGCAGCACGGCCTGCAACGCGCGTTCGGCGAGTGCGCCGTGCCCGACTTCACGCCGGCCAGGGCTGCGCAGAAACTTCACCTCGCCGACGCTGAACGGCGGGAAATTGTAGTGCAGCATGAACTTCTTGTAGTGCTCGCCCATCAGGGCATCGATCTTCTGCTCGTCGGAAGACGTGCCCAGCGTCGTAACCGCAAGCGCCTGGGTTTCCCCGCGCGTGAAGACGGCCGAGCCGTGCGTGCGCGGCAGGACCCGCACTTCGCACGTGATCGGACGCACATCGGTCAGACCGCGACCGTCGAGCCGGCGCTTTTCGCTGGCGATCATGTGCCGCACGACGTGCTTCTTGACCGCCTCGTAGGCGTCGCCAATGGCGTCGTCCTGATCGGGGAATTCCTGCTTCAGCGTCGCCGTCAATTCGCCCTCGAGCTGGCGCATCGCGGTGGCCCGTTCCAGCTTACCGGCGGTATCGAGCGCGCGGCGTATCTTGTCCGTCGCCAGTGCCGCGACACGTTTTTCCAGGGCGGGGTCGAGCTTCTCTTCGACCACCTCGCGCTTCGGCTTCCCAGCCAGACGGCGCAGTTCCTCCTGCATGTCGATGACGGCCTGCATCTCGGCGTGCGCCGTATAGAGGGCGTCAAGCATGACCTCTTCAGAGAGCATTTTGGCGCCAGCCTCGACCATCACGATGCTGTCGCGACTGCCGGCCACGACCAACGAGAGGTCGCTCTTGTCGAGATCGCCGATGAGCGGGTTCACCACCAGGCGGCCGTCAATGCGGCCGATGCGCACGGACGCGATCGGGCCGTGGAACGGGATGTCCGACACGTGCAAGGCCGCCGACGCCGCAATCAGCGCGACCATGTCGGGGTCGTTTTCCTTGTCGACCGACAGCACCGTCGCAATGATCTGCGTCTCGCAGAAGAATCCGTCGGGGAACAACGGGCGAATCGGCCGGTCGATCAACCGCGACGTCAGGACTTCTTTCTCCGCCGGGCGTCCCTCGCGCTTGAAAAAGCCGCCGGGAATCTTACCAGCCGCAAAGGTCTTCTCCTGGTAGTCGACCGTCAGCGGGAAAAAGTCGATGCCGACGCGCGGACTGGCGCTCGCGACAGCGGTGGCAAGCACGACGGTCTCTCCGTACTGAACCAATACGGATCCGCTGGCTTGCTTGGCGAGGCGTCCCGTCTCGATGGACAAGGGACGGCCATGGAACTCGATCTCAACTTTGTGCATTACGAACCTCCCCGGCCAAATGGCCGTGCAACGTGGGAGGGGAAGACGCCTCTTCGGAGACGACCCGGCTGCTGATCTGTCAGCGACGCAATCCCAAACGCTCGATCAGCGTCTTGTAACGCTGATTGTCGTAGCGTTTCAGGTAGTCCAGCAGCCGACGCCGCTGCCCCACGAGCTTGAGGAGCCCGCGGCGCGAGTGGTGATCTTTGGTGTGGGTCTTGAAGTGCTCCGTCAGGTAGTCGATTCGCGCGCTCAGCAGCGCCACTTGGACCTCGGGTGAGCCCGTGTCGGTCTCGTGGACCTGAAACTGATCAACCAGTTCCTTCTTTCGCTGCAAAGCTACCCCCATCGTTCCTCCAATTTTTTTTCTCAACGTCGGTGCTTAACATAGGGGGTTTCTGTTGTAAAGCTAGCACCCCCACGCAACACGCGGCCGAACGCCCAGCGACCCGCTTGGCGCACGACGATTGCTGCAACTTGCTGCTCTGGGTCGAACAGCATCGCGGCGTCCGCGCTCGACTCGAATTCGAGCTGATCGAGTACCCAGGCCTGCCCCTGCCGAGCGGCGTGCGCCGCCTCTTCGGTCAGGACACAGGCCGGCAAATGCGACAAGGCGCCGCGAATCGAGACCAGCCCCACGCTACTGCCCGGCTCCCATGTGGCCAGGTCGGCAGCCTGCGCGAGGTCGAAGGGGCCGAAACGCGTCCGCCGCAGGGACTGCAGGTGTGCCGCCGAGCCCAGCGCGGCGCCAATGTCCTCACCCAGGACCCGCACATACGTCCCCTTCGAGCACGTGACATCGAAATGAAGCTCAGAGGAGCCTTCGGCGCGCAGGCTCAACGCCTCGATGTGCACGATCCGCTCTTCGCGTTCGACCTCGATGCCACGGCGCGCCAGCTTGTAGAGGGGGACGCCTTCCCGTTTGATCGCGGAGTACATCGGCGGCATTTGTCGGTACGATCCGGTGAATCGCTGCTCGACCTCACGCAAGCGCGCCGCGTCGAGCGCAGGCACCGGCGCGGTGCGCACGACGGTTCCGGTGCGGTCGCCGCTGTCGGTGGCGGCACCGAGGCGAATGAGACCGTCGTAGCGCTTGTCGGCGGAGTTGAGGAACTGCGCGATCTTCGTCGCTTCACCGAGGCAGAGCGGCAGGACGCCGGTGGCGAACGGATCGAGCGTGCCGAGGTGGCCTACCTTGACGCGCAGTTGGCGCTTGACGCGCCGCACGACCTCGGCAGAGGTCAACCCGACGGGCTTGTCGACGATCAGAATGCCGTCCATCACTCGATCGGATCGGCGTCGGTCGATTTCAGCAACCGCGACACCCGCTCGGCTTGTTCAACGGTGGGGTCGAACTCGAACGTCACGTTTGGCGCCACGCGCAAGTTGAGCCGCCGCGCCAGCTGCGTGCGGATGAACCCGGACGCGCTGCGCAAACCGTTCAGCGACTGCGCGCGCTGCGCGTCGTCGCCGAGCACGCTGAAGAAGACGCGCGCATGGCGCAGGTCAGGCGAGACGCGCACGCCGGTCAGCGTCACCATGCCGATGCGCGGGTCCTTGATGTCGCGCAGCAGCAAGCCGGCAATCGCTTCCTGGATCGCGTCGGCGACGCGATCAGAGCGCCGGGACATATTCGCCGCCCTCCGGGCGCGGCCACTCAGCAGTGGAAGAGCTCGATCTCCTCCTCGCCCACTTCTGCCACGTGCAGTCCCTCGATGAAGCGGACGACCTGACGCAGCCCGCCATCGACGTAGCCCGCGTCTGAACCGACCTGCGAGATCCCGAGAACCGCGCGTTGCCAGAGGTCCTGGGCATCACACTCGGCGATCGACACATTGAACGTATTGGCGACGCGCGCTTTGATCTTGTTCAGCACGCCGCGCTTTCCTTTCAGCGAGTGGTTCTCCGGAATGTACAGGGTGAGCTTCAGGACCCCGACGACCATGCGTCGCTGCCGGTCAGTACGTGCGCTCGGCCGCCGCGCCGCGCGGGTTGGCGGCGCTCAGGCGTCGCGCCACTTGCTCGAGCTCGTAGACCTCGACGACGTCGTTGACCTTGAGATCCTGGAAGTTCTCGAGGCCGAGGCCGCACTCGTATCCGGCTTGAACCTCGCGGGCATCCTCTTTGAACCGACGCAGACTCGAAACCTTGCCGTTGTAGACCACGACGTGATCGCGCACCAACCGCGCCGCGGCGTTGCGCACGATCTTGCCGTCGGCGACCATGCAGCCGGCGATGGTGCCGACGCCGGGCACACTGAACGTGTCGCGCACGGTGGCGCGACCGGTGACCTTCTCGCGGAACGTCGGCTCGAGCAGACCTTCCATGGCGTCGCGCACGTCGTTGAGCGCGTCGTAGATCACCGTGTACAGACGCACGTCGACACCTTCGCGCTCCGCCGCGCTGCTGGCCTTCGATTCGGGCCGGACGTTGAACCCGATCACCACGGCGTTCGATGCCGAGGCGAGCATGACGTCCGTCTCCGTGATGCCGCCCACTGACGCGTGCAGCACATTGAGTCGCACCTCGTCGGCTGACAGGCGTGTGAGCGCCTCCGCCAACGCCTCGACCGACCCCTGCACGTCGGCCTTGACGACCACGCGCAGCTCTTTGGTGTCGCCCGCCTGTACCTGGCGGTACAAGTCTTCGAGCGTGACTTTCGACGTCTTGATCAGTGTCGCTTCGCGGTGCTTTGCCAAGCGGTGCTCGGCCACCTGTCGCGCCGTCGCTTCATCGCCGACGACGACGAACGAGCTGCCCGCTTCCGGCACGGCCGCCAGACCGAGAATCTCCACCGGGGTCGATGGGTCGGCGCTGGTGACCTTCTGCCCCTTGTCGTCGATCATGGCGCGCACCCGGCCCGAATGCGGGCCGCAGACGAACGGATCGCCCGGCCGCAGCGTGCCTTCTTGCACGAGAACGGTGGCCACTGGACCGCGACCGCGGTCGAGCTTGGCCTCGACGATGACACCGCGCGCCGGCTTGTCGGGGTTGGCCTTCAGATCGAGCAGCTCGGCCTGCAGCAAGAGCAGCTCGAGCAGCTGCGGGACGCCTTCCTGGGTCTTTGCCGACACGGGGGCGCAGATGGTGTCGCCGCCCCAATCCTCGGGCACCAGACCGTAGTCAGCGAGGCCCTGCTTGATGCGCTCCAGATTGGCTTCCGGCTTGTCGATCTTGTTGACCGCGACGACGATCGGTACGCCGGCGGCACGCGCGTGGTTGATCGCCTCGACCGTCTGCGGCATCACGCCGTCGTCGGCCGCGACCACCAGCACCACGATGTCCGTTACCTTGGCCCCACGCGCACGCATCGCCGTGAAGGCCTCGTGACCTGGCGTGTCGAGGAAGGTCACACGCTTGCCGTGCAACTCGACCATATACGCGCCGATGTGCTGCGTGATGCCGCCCGCCTCGCCAGCAGTGACGTTCGTCTCGCGAATCGCATCGAGCAGCGAGGTCTTGCCGTGATCGACGTGCCCCATGATCGTGATCACCGGCGGACGCGTCTGCAGCGCCTCTTCTCCGGCCACCTCGTGGCCCACCTCGACAGCCGACTCGGCATCGAAGGTCACGTTCTCGACGTTGTATCCGAACTCGGAAGCGATGAGGGTCGCGGTGTCCGTGTCGAGGATCTGGTTGATGGTGGCCATCATGCCTTGCTCCATCAACTTCTTGACGACCTCCCCGGCCTTGACGCCCATCGCCTTGGCCAGCTCACCGACCGAGACGACTTCCGAGATTCGCACCACGCGCTTGCTCGCCTTCGGCATGGTGATCTCGGTCTTACGCTGCTCTTTGCCGGGCATCGCGCGCTTCTTGCGCGGCAGGCGACTGAGCCACTTCTCGCGATCTCCGACCTCGGCGAATTCGGGCTTCTGAATCACCCGCCGCTTCTTCTTTTTCCCAGCCCGTGCCGCTTCAGTGGTCGCCTCCGCAGGGGCTTCCGCCACTGCGGGCGTGCGCCGGGTGCGGACGGCCTCGACAGCGGCGGCAGGCTTTGGCCGCGCCCCGATGCGATCGGCCTCGGCCTTCTTGAGATCGATACGCCCCAACACGCGCGGACCAAACGGCCGCTCGGGCAGTTTCTCCTCGGGGACCGGTGGCGCCGCAGCGGGAGCGGCAGTCTTGGCTGACGCCGGGGCTGCCGTCGCCATTGGGGCCTCGGGCGCTGGGCGCGCGGGACTCACGGTCCCCGGCTTCGTCACGACAGGCTCGGGCTGCGGTGGAACAGGCGCCGGTTCTTCAGCGGGAGCCAGGTCGGCGATTTCAGGCAGCGGGGCGATCGGCGCCTCGAAGATGTCCGGCAAGGCGTCAGGAGCAGCGAAGGTCTGCAAGACGTCGCTCTGCACGCCGAGGGACTCGAGTGGCTCCGTCTGCTCCAGGTCCAACAGCGGATCGGACGATGCGGCGGCACGGCGGCGGATGACCTTGGTGCCGACGCGGCGCTCGACGACTTGCTGGCCCGTTTCGGCCGTCACCAGCCGTTCTTCGCCAATGGTCACGCTCGGCTTGTCGCCGAACCCCAGCTCCTGGGTGGCGCGCTCGAGCTCTTCCTCAGTCAGGGTGCTCTGCGAGCGCTTGCCGCGCATGCCGATCTTCTCCAAGCGAGTGATGAGCTCCTTGGATTCCAGACCCCATTCCTTCGCCAGCTCGAGTACTCGCGTGCGCGCCATCACCGTGTTCCTCACTGCTCCACGCCTCGATTCCACTGTTCCACTAGCGCCGCACGCATCGGGCGGTCAACGGCCGCGCGAAACGACCGCACCATTCCTTTGCGCTGCGCGAAATGCGTCCAGCAACTCGCCTCCGGATGCAGGTACCCCCCGCGTCCACCGGCCTGCCGGGTCGAATCGACGCGGAGCTGACCGTCGGCGGCGCGCACGAGCCGAATCAACCCGGATTGGGCATCGACGCGGCCGCAACCGAGGCAGCTGCGCATGGGCTGATGGGCTCGGCTCACGTGCCCTCACTCTCCTGCTTCGGCTGTTCGAGCGCAGGGTCGGCAGGACTCTCCGCGACGTTAGTCGCCGCGAGCAGGGCGGCCGCGGCAGCGCTCGCCGCAGCGGCGGCGGCCGCCGCCTGCGCGGCTGCCGCTTCGCGCACCAGTTCTTCGACGTGCGCGCGCGCCGACGTGAGGATAGCGCCAATCTTCTCTTCCGGAATCCCGTCGACCTCGGCGAGTGCCGCCTCGTCGGCCTGCGCGACTTCCTCGGCCGACTTGAACCCGTGTTGGAAGAGCAACTCGGCCGTGACATCGCCGACACCAGGGATGGCGCTCAGCGAGAGGCGCGACCGTCGGGCCTCCTCCTCCGCCTCGGATTCACTGCGCACGTCGAGCGCCCAACCGGTCAGCTTCGAGGCCAACCGCACGTTCTGACCCTTCTTGCCGATCGCGAGGGACAGCTGATCGTCGGGCACGACGACCTCCATCGAATGCGCGTCCTCATCCATCACGATCTTCGACACGCGCGACGGCGCCATGGCGCGGACGACGAACTCGGCCGGATCGGGTGTCCAGTGCACGATGTCGATCTTCTCCCCGCGCAACTCCTGGACCACGCTCTGCACGCGACTGCCCTTCATGCCGACGCACGCGCCAACGGGATCGACGTCGGAATCGTGGGACACCACGGCGATCTTGGCGCGTCCCCCAGGCTCGCGCGCCGCGCCCTTAACCTCGACGATTCCCTCGTAGATCTCCGGCACTTCCTGCTCGAACAGCTTGATCAGGAACCCCGGGTGGGTCCGCGACAGCACGATCTGCGGTCCCTTGCCGCTCATCTCGACGTCGAGGATAAAGGCGCGAATGCGATCGCCCTGTCGGTACCGCTCGCGCGGAATCTGCTCCTTCTCCGGCAGAATCGCGTCGGTGCGGCCGAGGTTGACGATGATGTTCTTCTTTTCGAACCGCTGCACGATGCCCGAGTGGGTCAACTCGCCCTTGCGGTCCTTGAACTCGTTGTAGATGATATCGCGCTCAGCATCGCGCAGACGCTGAATCAGATTCTGCTTGGCCGCCTGCGCCGCGATGCGCCCGTACCGTTGATCGAGCTTTTCGAGCAGCTCATCGCCAACTTGCGCTCCGGGATCGAGGTGTTGGCGGGCATTCTCCAACAGGATCTCGGTTTCGGCGTTGGTGATGGTTTCGACGACGGTCAGGATCTTGAACAGCTCGACCTCACCGAGGTCCGGATTGTACTGGGCCTCGATCCGCATGTCGCCGCCGATGACCTTCTTCGCCGCCGACAGCATGGCATTCTCGACAGCCGACACGACAATCGACTTGTCGATGCCTTTTTCCTTGCTGACTTGTTCAATGACTCGGCTCAGTTCGGGCTGCATAGGTTCACCTCGGCTCGGTCCGCGTCACGCGTCTCTGCTTGGCCTGGGCGTCGAACTGATGCTCGTAGTTGGCCTGGGCAATGTTTTCGAAATCGACGAACTGCGTACCGCTGTTGTCGAGCCCGAGCACAATGCCGTTCGTCTCCACCGCGTCGAGTGATCCGACGAAGGAACGGCGGCCGGCGCAAGGCGCGACCGTTCGCACCCGGACGCGCTTGCCGATGTAGCGCCGAAAATGGTCTGGCTGGCGCAGGCGCCGATTGATGCCCGGCGACGACACCTCGAGCGTATAGGCCCCCGGAACCGCGCTCTCCGCTTCGAGCACATGCCCCAACCGCCGGCTCACGGGCGTCAGATCGTCGAGCGTCACGCCGCCCTCGCGATCGATGTAGAATCGCAGAACCGTTCCGTGGCCTTCGCGGCGATACTCAATGTCGACGATCTCCATGCCTTCACCGGTGACCAGCGGATCGGCGATCCGCCACACCTGCTCAACCACTGCTCTGTCCATGCCTCTGAAATAAAAAGGTGGGCCGGTGGCCCACCTTCATCGCGGCCTAAATTCCCGACGATCAAGTAGCATAGGCTGCCGTGCGGTCGCAAGGGGCCGCGGGCGGCGCGTAAGGCTGCGCACACGCTGACGCGGCGGCGCGCGGCGCGGCGTTGGGAGGATTTCGGGCCAATGAACCCGAGGTATGGGGGCCCGAGCGACCTGGCGGAATCGCCCGCTAGGGCGCGCTCAGGTTGGCGCGGTCGTGAATCGTCTGTAACTCGACGATTTGAAAGGTGCGTTTGCCGGTGCGCGGCGTGAGAACCTCGACTTCGTCGCCGACTTCCTTGTTGAGCAACGCCCGACCGATGGGCGAAACCATTGAGATCTTGCCGGCAGCTGCGTCGACCTCTTCCGGGAAGACGATCTCGAAGATCTGGGCCTCGCCGCCGTCGAGGCTCTCTAAAGTCACCTTGCTTCCGTAACCGACCGCGGCCTGGGGAATCGAGTGAACGGAATACAGAGACAAGTCGCGGATGCGCTGCTCCATCTGGGCAATGCGCGCGTTGAGATACTCCTGACGCTCTTTGCACGCCTTGTACTCCGCATTTTCGCGCAGATCGCCGTGTGCCCGCGCCGTCTCCAGCTCTTTGGGCAGCTTGGTCTTCAGCTCGAACTTGAGCTCTTCGAGCTCCTTTTTGAGCCGCTGCATGACGGGTAGTTCCATGGCGGTACTCCTATCACCTCCGGGAGGCGTCTCGCGCGAGGTCCAGACCGCGCCTCCTGATGAAGCCTGACCGCCACATGGCGGTCGGCCACCTCAGGGGTTGGACGAACCCAGCTCCCTCTCAACGGCTTGGTGGGCCCGGTCGCCTCGATATCCCGAGGCTGAGCGTTCCATCCATTGAAAGGTGCCGGAAGCCGCCTCTCCGCTGTAATGGATGTACCAGTACATCAGCCCAATCCCGAGCACGAAACCGATCATGAAGCGTTTGAACATGCCGGAGCACCAGACCCGCGCGAAGTTTAGTACGGAGGGAGGTACTCAGTCAAAGTTGTTTACGTCGGGCGGCCGACGATCGAGTTCGCGCCAGGCACCGCGTTCGCGCAAGCGCCGTGCCTGCTCCCCGCTCATCGCGCCCGGCTGTCCCAGTGCATCGAGCAGCTGATTGGACATCTCGGCCGCCATCTGGTCGCGCACCGTGCCCGCCCCGCGCTGCGGTTCGGCGTTGAGGAACCGCTCGATCTTGTCGGGCGTCGCGCCGGTTCCGTGCAATGCCGCGAGGAGGGCCCGCATGCCGGAAGACCGTTGGGTTTCCCACGCCGACCACAGCTTACGACAGTCCGCGCAACGGCGCCGCCACCACAAGACGCGGTCTCCACACAACCGACATCGCATACCGGGAGCATAGCCGCGAGACGCGAGCGAGGGAAGTTGTGTCTGCGGGGGGTGTTCCTTACGATGCCCGCATGCGGCTCGCGCGCTGGACGCTGGACCTGCTCTATCCGCCGCGTTGCCCCGCCTGCGACGCCCCGACGCGGGTTCGGGAGTTGTGCGTTCCATGTCTGGCACAAACGCCAGAGATCCGCTCGCCGCTTTGCCCGATCTGTGGAGTCCCGTTCGCCACGGCCACCGACCGCGATCACCCCTGCGCCCGTTGCCTGGCACGCCGGCCGCGATTCAACCAGGCGCGCGCTTGCACCGTCTACGGCGGATCGGCGGGGGTCGCCAGCCCCGTGGCGCGCGCGCTGCACCAATTCAAGTACTCGCACGACGTCACACTTGCCCCCGTGCTGGGGTCGCTGCTCGCTCGGCGTTGCCCGTTGCCACTGCCGCACGACGTCGTCGTACCTGTCCCCCTCCACATTTCACGGCTGCGTTGGCGCGGGTTCAATCAGGCGCTCTTTCTCGCCAAGCCACTGGCGGCGCGCGCCGGCATCCGGCTGGATCCCTTCGCCTTGCGCCGCGCCCGCGCCACGGTTTCGCAGGTCGGTTTGGACGAATCGAGTCGACGCCGCAACTTGAACGGTGCGTTCACCGTGGCAGACGTGGCGGCGGTGCGAAATCGACGCATCCTTCTGGTGGACGACGTTTACACCACCGGGGCGACTGCGGATGAGTGCGCGCACGTGTTGCGGCGGGCCGGAGCGAGGCAGGTGGACGTCCTGGTACTTGCGCGCGTCGTACGGGGGGAACCGGCGAGCTTGTGAACGACCGCAGCCGTTGGGATGCACGTTGGGGGTCCGTGGGATCGGCGCCGATCAAGGCCCCGTCAGCCTTCCTCCACCACCATATCGATCGCTTGCCGCGGGGGATCGCCCTGGACTTGGCCAGCGGTGACGGGCGCAACTCCTTGGAGCTGGCTCGGCACGGATTCTCGGTCGAGGCGGTCGACATCTCGTTCGCCGGCCTGGCAAGAGCGCGCGCGGCCGCTCGAGCCGACGGTCTGTCAGTCCGACTGATTCAAGCAGACCTGCACCAGTGGCCTGTGCCGCAGCAGCGGTACGAGGTCGTCGTCAGCATCCGCTATTTGCAACGCGAGCTGTGGCGCGCAATCAAGTCGGCCCTGCGCGACGGCGGGGTACTGGTTTTCGAGACCTTCCTCCGCGATCAGATGCAGATCGGCCATCCGCGCAATCCAGATTTCCTGCTCGCGCGCGGCGAGTTGGCCGCCGCCTTCGCCGACTTCGAGCTACTCGAGTACGAGGAGGGGCGGTTCGACGCAGATGGAGATCCCGCCTTTCTCGCACGGATGCTCGCGCGCCGCCCCGCCGGCTGGAACGCGGATTGAGTTTTGCTGTCGTCTGTGACAAGCCCGGCAGCGATGTTGCACAGATGGTTGCTGTCCGCACTCCTTCTCGCCAGCGGTTGTTCGAGCGGCGGCGGAGGTGGCGGAGAACTGATTCCGCTTACGCCGTGGAGCTCACTGCGCCACGACAACTCCAACTCCGGTCTCGGCATCGGGACGATTGAGGACAACAAGGCGCAGGTGCGCTTTTCCGTCGCGTTGGGCAGCGTCGCCGACCATCCGATTTCTCCTGCCCTCGGCGACGGCGGACTCGTCTACGTGGGAACGAGTGACGGGCTGTTGTCGCTGACCGACACCGGCAGCGAGCGCTGGCGGTTCCGTTACTGCAACATCGCAGACGGCGCCATACCGTGCACCACCGCGTCCGACACCTGTATCCCGGTTGGCCCGATCGTCACGAGCCCGGTCGTAACCGCAAACGATGACCTCGTAATCGTCGCGGCAAGCGGATTCGTTTTCGCCATTCATGATGACAACAATTCGGCCTTCACTTGTCTCTGGGCCTCGCATCCCAGCAGGGTGCCCTCTGCCCCAACACGTTCCTCCCCCCAAGTGCTTATCGACCCTTCTGACCTGAACCTCTTATCGGTCTTCGTCGGCACCGACGATGGTCAACTCGTGGCCCTCAATGGCGACGGCAGCACGAAGTGGCGCTTCCCGAACAGTCCCGGGTTGATGGATGCATTGACGAGCACTGTGGCGATAAGCACCGGGGCAATGGTGCTGCTCACCGCCCCGGATAGCTTTCTCTACGCACTCGACCTGACCGGACGACAGCTGTGGCGCCGCGCGGTTGACGCCGCATTGGGTGGAGACAATCTGCTCACGTCCCCGGCGGTAGCCCTCACCACTTATACGGTGGGTACCGGAGGCATGGTCTCGGCCAACAACCCCGATGGTTCTGTTAAGTGGCGCTATCAGGCGCAACATCCCATTCTCGGGTCGCCCGCCTTCGTATCGCAATCCATCGATGAGTTAGACGGTGACCGAACGATTGAGCCGGTCGTGTACGTGGTGGATCAGACGGGCCTGCTCTATGGGCTGCGCGATTCCAGTGGCTTGGAGTTGGTGGAGAAGCTGTGCTCCGGGACCGGTGACGACATTAGCTGCACCTTCCCCGAGGATTGTCCGTCGGGCCAGACGTGTGATGCGCCGCCCGTACCATTGCCGCTGACGACCGGCACGGTTCCAGTCGAATCGTCCCCAGCCATCGCTGGAGATCTCTTCGCCGTCGTCGGCAGCGCAGATGGGCGGCTCTGCGCCCGCGCCCTCGACGGGACGGTTCCCGATGATCCCGCGTGGCAGAGTGGCTGCATCAACGTTGGCAACGGCAACCCGCTCTCCTCGCCGGTGATCGATCGCGATGGAAACATTTATGTCACTTCGAACGGCGTCCTGTACGCGATTGGCTCATAGATCCCATGACCCGGAAAACACTTCTTCTCGTTTCAGCATTTGGCCTCGCGGCGACTCTCAGCAGCTGCAGCTCGGGCGGTGGGGGAAAGAGTTGCAAGCTGACGGGCGAGTTCTTGCTCGCCGATTCAGATTGGCCGAAATTCCACCGCGATGCGGCAAACACGGGGCGAGCGGCCTTCGATCTCAGTGCCAACTCTGGTGAAGCCCTGCGCCTCTTCCCCAGTTCAGGGATCACGATCGGCGCCATCGCGAACACCCCCATCCTCGCCACGGACCGCATTCTGCTCGGATCGACGGACGGGACCATATACGTGCTGGACTACGCAGGCACCCCGCTCCTGCTGGATCAGGATGACTTGCGACCGATGACTGGCGCGATCACCGCCAGTCCGGTGATGGGCAAGGACTCCACTGGCCAGGAGGGACCTTTCGCGGTCGCCCTCGGCGAGGGAACTCTGGTGCAATTTCGCAGCGACGGCTCGGCTCGGTACGCGTCAACGCTGGGAGCTTTCGTGTCTGGATCACCCGGAATTGGCAGCGATGGGACCATATACGTCGGCAACCTCGGCGGAACGTTCTCGGCAGTCTGTCCGAACGGAGGAGTGAAGTTCGTCCTGAGCGCGACAGCCACGGAGTCGTCGGCAGCCGTTGTCGATGACCCGGAGGACGAAAAGGACCGCATCATCGTGTTCGGCGCCAACAATGGGCAGGTTCGCGCGCTCGATCAGCGCGGGCGCCAGCGTTGGAGCTTCTTTGCATCGGCGGCTGTTCAGGCCGCCATCGTCATGGATGTGCCATCGGATAGATTGTTCGTCGCTGACCAAGCGGGACGGGTCTTTTCCGTGGACATCGGCGACGGCGAAAGGCGCGAGGATTTCGCTTTTCAGGCGGGCGCACCGATCTTCGCTTCGCCGGCGCTCGGCAGCGACACTCGCGCCACGCCGAGCCTCTACGTTGCCGATCAAGCCGGAACCTTGTACGCCGTTGACCGCGCAAGCGGAGCCGTTCGCTGGACCTTCGACGCCGGGGCGCCGATCTTTTCGTCCCCCGCGGTTGCGACGGGCGGGGCGAGCGACGTCGTCGTCTTCGGTGCCGACGTACGGCCAGACACCACGGCCGCCGGCGGAATCGCATGCCAGACTCCGGGGCTGACGTCCTGTGGGATCGTGTACGCCGTCGTCGATTCCGGCACCGGGCCTTCACTGCTTTGGGCCACCGAGCTCGAGCATCCGATCGGTCATTCCTCGCCATCGCTGCGCAGCGATGGGACCGTATACATCGGCACGGAAGGTGGGATCCTGTACACTCTCGGGCAGCAGTAGGAGG
>CAYVUV010000106.1:0-7561 GCA_964455095.1 uncultured Binatia bacterium (SeqCode) | reverse complement strand
GGCCGCCGCGGGCTGGCCGGAGACGTAGCCGACGAAGCCCTGGATGTGCGGCGCGCAGACGCTCTCGAGCTCGGCGAACGCATCGGCGGCGTAGCGGCGCGGCGCACCGTAGGTGGCGTAGGCCTCGGCGGTGATGTGCTGGTAGTCGCGACGGCCCCGGTCGTCGGTGACAGGTCGGATCTCGAGCCCGTCGGGCGCGCGGCGAGTGCCGGGATCGCCGCGCAGCGCCATGCCGGGCATCTGCGTGAAGTCGGCGAAGCCGCGCGCGCGCAGGGCGGCTTCCGTCTCCGCGTCGGCGTGGGCGCGGGTCCAGATCGAAAACGGCCGCTCGCGCGCGACGAAGAAGCGGCGGATGGCGGCGAAGAGCGCGTCGAGGTCGACGGCGGCGCGCAGCGCGACCAGGTTGTGAAAGGCGGTGCCGCGCGGGCAGTGCGCCATCCAGTACGCCGGGGTCTCGAACAGCTCGGCGCCGTGCGACAGGCGCGCGATCTCGCGGAACATCTCCCACATGTTGAGATCCATGGCGCGCAGCAACACCTGGCGCCCCACCGGCATGGCGCAGGCGCGGCGGATCTGTTCGGCGTAGTCCGTGCTCTGCATCGCGGTGCGCTCCTGGCTGGGTGAGCATTCACTGACACGATCGCCCGCCGCGGCGCAATGCCCCGCGCTGCTTCGACTGCGCGCCGGGCATGTAGTACATCCGCCGACGCGGGACACGGCCCATGGGATCGCACAGCGCCAGCGCAGCACCACGTCGGACGCCCGCGTCGCCGCGGCGCGCGTTGGCGTGGGGTGGGGCGCGCCTGTTCGCCAACGGCTGGGGCGTGTTCGCCCCATACGTGGTCGCGTACGCGCTGTTCCAGCGCATGGCGTGGCCGCTGGCGACGTTGCACGCGATCTTCCTGGCTTTGCACGCGTTCAACCTGCTGGCCCTGGTCGCCTACTTGATCATCTGCCGGCCGCGCGTCGGCGCCCCGACGCTGTGCTTCTGGCTGGCGCTGGGGCTGCTCTTTCTCTTGCCGGGCGCCTATCTGGAGTTTCCATCCGACCCTTGGGACCACTTCTCCCGCCACTATGCCTGGAGCCTGTACGACACCATCGCGGAGGGGTCGTTTCAGCTGACGCACAAGTTCTCGTACTTCTGGGGCTGGACCTTGATCGGCCGGCTGCCGATCCTCGACCGGCAGTGGGCGATGGGGTTCTATTCGGCATTCTGGCAGCTGCTGCTCGCCTACCAGTTCCGGCTGCTGTTCGGCACCCTCGGTCTGTCGCCGGCGTGGGCGCGCGTGCAGGTGCTGGCGACGGTGTGCCTGTTCGGCACCAACCTGTTCGGCTTCTACCGCTACTACGCGTTGTCGTCGACGATGCTGGCCTACATCGTCTACCTGCGAGCGGTGATCGTCGCCGCCGATCTGCTGTGCCCCGACCAGGTGCGGCGCCCACGGGCGCTGCGCCGCTGGGCGAGTGGTCTGGCGCAGCTGGCGCTGCTCGGGTTGATGATGTTCTACAACCACACCCAGGAGCTGATGCTGCTCGGGATGTCGCTGTCGGCGCTGGTCTTCCACAGCCTGATCGCGCGCGCCGCCACGCGGCGGTGGGCGCTCGCCGGCCTGGTGCTGGTGACGGTCGCCGGGCTGGCCTGCGGCGCGCTGGCGATCGCACGCCCGGAGCTGTTCGCGCGCTGGGGACGGCTTCCCCAACCGTCGCTCTACCTGACGCGCTTGGCCACCTTCCGCATTTGGGATCCTGCCCTGCCGTTCGCGCAGACGATCGGCGTGCACGGCCTCGCCGCGCTGCTGTGCGCGCTGCTCCTGCTGCGGCGCGCGCCGCGGCTGGCGCTGCTGACGCTGGCGCCGTTCTACATGTTGCTGTTCCCGCCGTTCGTCTTCGTCTTTCTCACCGGTCAGCCGTCGGACTACGTCACCTACCGGGCGCTGTACGCGTTTCCGACCAGCATCGCCCTGGTGGCCGGCCTGCGGGCGCTGCTCGATGGATGGGGGCGACTGCCGGAACGCGCGGCGCCGTGGGTGGTCGCGGCGTTGATCACCGTCGTGGCGCTGCCGCCTTGGTTTCCCTGGCGGGGGCGGCTGTGGTTTCAAGTCCATCGCCCACCGCAATCCTTGACCCTGCGCGACTTCGAGCAGACCGCGGCACGGCTGGCGCAGCGGCGGGATCTGCGGCCGACCTGCGTCGTCGGGGCCGACAACGCCACCGAGTTCGCACTGCGCGCCTACTTTCCCACCCGCCGATCGAGCAGCTCTCCCGCCGAGCGGCGCGAGCCGTTCAACCTCGGCCACTACGCCGCATCGGTCGCCGCCGTCGAAGCGTTTGTGCGCGACCGCAGCGGCTGCGCGCTGCTGGTGGCCATGCCCGAGCACGCGATCCCCGACTCCACCGTGGCCGCGCTGTCAGGGCACTGGCGCCCGTCGTTGGTGCGCGACGACCTGACGCTGCCCGAGCCCTTCACGTCCGTGCTCGATGCCCTGGTGGCCGCCGGGTGGCGCCAGGCGGCGGTGCCGCCGTTTCACCGACTCTACAGTCCGCCGGTGTCACCGGCCGGATGAGCCGCTACGCGCTCCGAAGGCCACTTGACGTTCGCGGCGCGGCTGTGGATGCTGGCAACAGTTGCTGACTGTTGCCGATAACCGCGAACGCGCCGTCCTGATCGCCGTCGAGCACGGGCGGCATCCGCTGCTCAGCGCCGAGGAGTCGGTCGAGGAGCTGGCCCGCTTGAGCGATACCGCCGGGCTCGAAGTCGCGGCCAAGGCGGTGCAGGTGGTGAAGCGTATCCACCCCGGCACGTTCATCGGCACGGGCAAAATCGAGGAGATTCGCGACCTCGCCCAGACCGTCGGCGCGAACCTGGCGGTGTTCGACGATGAGCTGTCGCCGGCCCAGCAGCGCAACCTCGAGCAGCTGCTCTGCGTGCGCGTCATCGACCGCACCCAACTCATTCTCGACATTTTCGCCCAGCGCGCGACGTCGCAGGCCGGCAAGCTGCAGGTCGAGCTGGCGCAGCTGCAGTACCTGCTGCCGCGGCTCACCCGCCAGTGGTCGCACTTGTCGCGCCTGGGCGGCGGCGTCGGCACCCGCGGGCCCGGCGAGACACAGCTCGAGGTCGATCGCCGCCGCGTGCGCGAGCGCATCGCGGTGTTGCGCAAGCGGCTGCTACAGGTCGAGCGCACGCGCGATCTGCACCGCCACAGCCGCGCCCAGGTGCCGTATCCGACCGTGGCCCTGGTCGGCTACACCAACTCGGGCAAATCGACGCTGATGAACCAGCTCACCAAGGCCGGCGTGCTGGTCGAGAACAAGCTCTTCGCGACCCTCGATCCCACCGTGCGCGTGCTGCGCCTGCCGAGCGGCGGCGAGGCGCTGTTGATCGACACGGTGGGATTCATTCACAAGCTGCCGCACGGCTTTGTCGACGCCTTCAAGAGCACGCTCGAGGAGGTGCACAGCGCCGACCTGCTGCTGCACGTCGTCGACGGCGGCGATGCGCACGCGGCCGAGCACATGACCGTCGTCGAACGCGTGCTCGACGAGCTCGGCGCCGCCGCGACGCCGCGCCTGACGGTGTTCAACAAGGTCGACCTCGCCGCCGCGCGCGGTCTGCGGCGGCCGGCGGTGAGCGGGCCGGCGTGCGCCATCTCCGCCCGCGACGGCACCGGTGTGCCGCAGTTGCTGCGCCAGATCGGCACCCTGCTCGCGGCCCAGCAGGAACGGCTCTGCGTCCGCATTCCCGCCGCGCGCTCCGACCTCCTCGCCGAGCTGCACCGGGCGGGGCGCATCGCCGAGCAATCGCTGCACAACGGCGCCTTCGACGTCACCGCGTATGTCCCGGCCAAGATCGCCGGGCGCATCCGCAAAGCGCTCGCCTCGATCGAATGCTGACGCTGCCGAACTTCCTCACGCTGCTGCGGATCATCGCGATTCCCATTTTCCTCGTCTTCCTTGCCGAGGGCGATCACGCCGCCGCGTTCATGCTGTTTCTCGCCGCCGGCGTCACCGATACGGTCGACGGCACCGTGGCGCGGCTGACCGACAGCCGCTCCGAGCTCGGCGCCATTCTCGATCCGATGGCGGACAAGCTCCTGCTGGTGAGCTCGTTTCTCGTCCTCGGCATGCAGGGCACCATCGCCGCCTGGCTGGTGGTACTGGTGATCAGCCGCGACGTCATCGTCGTGCTCGGCTACTTCGTCATCTACTTCGTCCACCACGAGGCCCCGCGCGTCGACCCCACCCGCCTCGGCAAGTTCAATACCTTCTTCGAGTTGTTCACGGTCGGCTTCGCCCTGATGGGCCTGGCCAAGCCGGCGCTGCCGCTGGCCTCCGTCAACACCGTCTTTCAGACCGTGACCGCCGTGACGACGGCCGCTTCGGGCGTGCACTACGTCTACCTCGGTTTGTTGTGGCACCAGCAGCGCGGTACGGTCACGGGCGGACCGGGAGGGGCGAGTGCGGCGCGTTAGACGTATCGGCGGCGGAGTGATCCTGGCGCTGCTCGCGCTGGCGGCGCGGCCGGCGGCGGGGGAGGAATCCGCCTGGGACCTGTTGGCCAAGGTGCGCCAGCTCAACCAGACGACGCGCGCCTGGTCCGACCGCAGCCAACGGCTCGACCTCACCATCGTCGATCGGCGCAAGAGCGAAAGCCATCGCGAGATGGAGATCCTGACGCGGAAATCCGGACCCGATGCCAGCCGCTCGATCCTCTTCTTCCTCGCCCCGGCCGCGGTGCGCGGGGTGGGTCTGCTGCAATGGGTCGAGCCGCAACAAGCGGACCGGCAGTGGCTGTACCTGCCGGAGCTGAAGCGCGTGCGCCAGATCACCGGCTCGTCGAAGCAGGACAGTTTCGCCGGCACCGACTTCAGCTATGAGGATCTGTCCATCATGACCGAGATCCTCGACTGGACCGAAGCCAAGGCCAGCGCCACGCTGCGCGGCGACGAAACCATCGACGGACATCTCTGCGCGGTGATCGAGTTCGTGCCCAAGGACGACGACTCGGCCTACGGCAAGGTGCGCCTCTGGCTCGACCGCAACGATCTGGTCGGGCACAAGTTCGAGCTCGACAACCGCAAGGGCGCGCTGGCCAAGGTGCTGCTGCTGTCGGACATCCGCCTGGTGAAGAACATTCCCACCGCGCACCGGCTGGAGATGCGCAACGAGCGCAGCGGCAGCTCGACCGTGGTCGTGTTCACCAAGATCGAGTACGACACCGGCCTGTCCGAGGACGTCTTTTCGCAGCGCCGCCTCGAACGCGGCATCTGACCCGCCCCCCCTTCAGTTCGAGTGCGAAGGGCGTTAGGTGTGATGGCCAGGCACCTTCGTCACGGAGGACACAGAGGACAGCGGTCGAAATCACATTGAATCACCCCCACCTCAATCCTCCCCCGTCGAGGGGGAGGAGGCCGGACGCGGGAATCCTCCCCTAGGGAGGGGCGGAATGCCGGAAGCGGAAAGCCTCCCCGGAGCGGAGGAGGCCGGAAGCGGAAATCCACCCCAGGGAGGGGCGGAGGCCGGAATCCGGAAGCCTTCCCCCCTTGCGGGGGAAGGTTTGGATGGGGGGTGTAGAGATTATCGCGAAGCGCACCGTTGAGTGGACGGCCCGACGCGGACCGCACGGCGGTGCGCGGCGACTGAGTCGGGGAGGAGCAGGGACATGGCGACCAATCACAAAGACAGCTTCGGGGCGCGGGCGACATTGGCCGCGGCCGGCTCGTCGTTCGATTACTTCCGACTCGGCGCGCTCGCCGCAAAGGGCGTGGGCGCCGTCGAGCGGCTGCCGTTCTCGGTGAAGATCCTGCTCGAGAACCTGCTGCGCCACGAGGACGGGCGCATCGTCAAGGACGACGACGTCGTCGCATTGGCGGGCTGGACGGGCGCCGCCGACGCGGCGCGCGAGCTGGCGTTCATGCCGGCGCGCGTGCTGTTGCAGGACTTCACCGGCGTGCCGGTGGTCGTCGACCTGGCCGCGATGCGCGATGCGATGAAGCGCCTGAAGGGCGACGCCAAACGCATCAACCCGCAGATCCCCGTTGATCTGGTCATCGATCACTCGGTGCAGATCGACCGCTTCGGGGACGCCAAGGCCTTCGACGCCAACGTCGAGCTCGAGTTCGCCCGCAACGGCGAGCGCTATGTGTTCCTGCGCTGGGGTCAGAAGAGCTTCGAGAGCTTTCGCGTCGTGCCGCCGGGCACCGGCATCTGCCATCAGGTCAACCTCGAGTATCTCGCCCAGGTGGCGTTTCGCCGCGGCAACAACGGGCGTCAGATGGTCTTCCCCGACAGCCTGGTCGGCACCGACTCGCACACCACGATGGTCAACGGCGTCGGCGTCTTCGGCTGGGGCGTCGGCGGCATCGAAGCCGAGGCGGTCATGCTCGGCCAGCCCTATTTCATGCTGACGCCCGAGGTGGTCGGCTTCCGGGTCACCGGCAAGCTGCCGCCGGGGACGACGGCGACGGACGTCGTGCTGACGGTGACGCAGATGCTGCGCAAGAAGGGCGTGGTGAACAAGTTCGTCGAGTTCTTCGGCTCCGGCCTGACGCAGCTCAGCCTGGCCGACCGCGCCACCATCGCCAACATGGCGCCCGAGTACGGGGCGACGATGGGGTTCTTCCCGGTCGACGCCGGCACGCTCAGCTACCTGCGCTCGAGCGGCCGGCCCGACGAGCTGGTCGCCGTCGTCGAAGCGTACTGCAAGGAGCAGGGCCTGTTTCGCACCGACGCGACGCCGGATCCCGTCTTCAGCGACATCGTCGAGCTCGATCTCGGCACCGTCGAGTCGAGCCTGGCGGGTCCGAAGCGGCCGCAGGACCGCGTGCCGCTCAGCCGCATGAAGTCGGTGTTCAACGAGGCGCTGAAATCCGACTACAAGCGCGGGGCCGAAACCGCGCCGGTGACGATGGACGGCGAGGCGTTCAACCTGGCGCAGGGCGCGGTGGTCATCGCCGCCATCACCAGCTGCACCAATACCTCCAATCCGTCGGTGATGCTCGGCGCCGGCCTGCTCGCCGCGAAGGCGGTGGCGCGCGGGCTGCGCGTGAAGCCGTGGGTCAAGACCAGCCTGGCGCCGGGGTCGACGGTGGTGACGGAGTATCTGAAGTCGGCCGGCGTCCTGTCGGCGCTCGAGCAGTTGCACTTCAACGTCGTCGGCTACGGCTGCACGACCTGCATCGGCAACAGCGGCCCGCTGGCGGCGCCGATCGCCGAGGCGATCAAGACCAAGAACCTCGTCGTCGCCGCCGTGCTGAGCGGCAACCGCAACTTCGAAGGACGCATCAACCCGCTGACGCTGGCCAACTACCTGGCGTCGCCGCCGCTGGTAGTCGCCTACGCCCTGGCCGGTACGGTCGACATCGACATGGCCAGCGAGCCGATCGGCATCGGCAGCGACGGGGCAGGGGTGTTCCTGCGCGACATCTGGCCGACCGCGGCGGAGATCGACGCGGCGGTGTCGCAGCATGTGAAGCCGGAGATGTTCCGCCAACAGTACGCCAATGTCTTTGCCGGCGACGCGCGCTGGCGGGCGCTGCCGGTGCCGGAGGGCGAGATCTAC
>CAYVUV010000105.1:0-29356 GCA_964455095.1 uncultured Binatia bacterium (SeqCode) | reverse complement strand
GAACGCCACTTCGTTCGGGCGCACGATGTGGCCGCGCTCGTCGATCCAGACGATGGTCGGGACGTTGATGATGCCGTACAGATCGGCGACGACGTGCTCGGTGTCGATCAGACTCGGGTGCGTGGGTTGCGCCGCCTCAATGAAGGGACGCGCATCGTCGGGGCTCTTGTCGAGCGCGACGGTGATGACGGTGAAGCCGTGCGGCTGCAGCTCCGCGTACAGTGCCTGCCAGACCGGCAGGTCGTAGCGGCAGCCTCACCAGGAGGCGTAGGCGACGAGCAGGACCTTCTTGCCGCGCTGGGCCGCGAGCGAGTGCAGCGCGCCGCCGAGATCGGGCAGCGTGAACTCCGGCGCCTCGAGCGAAGCCAGCCGCGCCCCCCGCTCGGCGGACGAGGCCGCCAGACATCCGACCGCTTCCTCGACATCGAGCGCCAGCGGCTGCCCGAGCAATTCGGCGAGGACGCGCAGGTCGAGACCACCCGAGCCCACGAGGCGAGCGCGATCGCGCACCGGCACGCAGCGCTCATCCTTGCAAAGGCCCTGCGGCTTGAGGTCCCATCCCAGCGCACTCGCCACCACGTCGGGTGTGAGCCGAACCGAATCGCTGTCGATCACGGCTGTCGTCTCGGTCGCTCGCCCGTCGGCGAGCAATGTGAATCGAACTCCCATCGCGCCTCCTGGAATAACCGCCGGGCAACCATATGGCGCGCGCGCCGGCGCATCAAGTTCCGCGCTTTGACAGAGACAAACGGCGCGCATTACGAAGGTCCGCTTTTCCGCGGCGGGTCAGTGCAGGTTGGGGGAGGTTCCGGCGGGGCCGTGTCGTTACGCTAGCAAGCCAACTGGTGCCCTGGCGCAGGACGCGGCCGTCGAGACCTACTCCGAAGCCTGGCGATGACCGCAAAGCGGAACGCGACGCTCGCCGCAATCGTCGGTCGTCGATAACTTGGATGTTGCGCGGCCGGCAGCCCGGGGTTCAAGCCGGGGGATTTCGGCAACGATGAAACCGCACACCGTCGCCAAGCGCACTCGTGTAAAGTGGATGAATTGTCTTTGTAATCGGGCGCGATCGCCCGTTCAGTTTGACTTACCAGGGCGTTGTGCGAATGCGGCCGCATTCTCTCGCAGCAGCTTTTTCAATTGCGCTGTGCTGACGCCGAGCTCGCGCGCTGCCGCTTTGCGGTTCCCACCGACTCTCTCCAACGTTGCCGCGATGAGTTTCCGTTCGAACTCACCCAGCACAGCTGCCGAGCTGAGGCGGTCGCCAAGCGATTCCGCCGCCACTTCCCATCTTGCGCGCCCGGAGTGGCCAAAGGGCAGGTCGGCGATCGTGACGGTGCCATGCTCTGGCCTCAAGATGACGATCATCTCGATCGTGTTGCGCAGCTCGCGCACGTGTCCGGGCCAGCGGTAAGCCGCCAACGCGGCAAGGGCCTCGTCGGTGATCGAGACGGGGCTCAGTCCAAATCGCAACGGCACTTCTTTGAGGAACTGCATTGTCAACGCGACGATGTCGGAACGACGTTCGCGCAGCGGTGGAATCGACATCGTAATCGCCGAAAGGCGATAGAAGAGGTCTTCACGGAAACGGCGAGCCTCGACCTCGGCGCGCAAATCGCGATTGCTTGCAGCGAGTACTCGCACATCGGCTGGAATCGACCAACCTGCACCGATCGGCCAGATCTCTCGCTCTTGCAGAAAGCGTAGGAATTTGACCTGCAGCTTCGCATCCATGCCGTCGATCTCGTCGAGGAAGATCGTGCCGCCCGCAATCGCCTCCAGAATTCCGGCTCGCGCCGTGCGCGCGCCGGTGAATGCTGCGGCCGCGTGACCAAACAACTCCGATTCCAGAATGGGTTCGGGAAGCGCGACGACGTTGACCTCACGGAACGGCTTTCCAGCGCGGCGGCTCTGGGCATAAATATAGTGCGCCAGAGCGGTCTTGCCAGTGCCGCTCTCCCCGGTGATGAGGATTGTCAACGGGTCGGCTTCGGCCAGCTGGCGTGCTGTTCTAAGCAGCTGCCGCATCCGGGTGTCCTCAGCAATGATCGCGTCCTCGGCGGCGATCGCAGGGGTGGCGATTCGTGAAACTCGCGCCGGCCCCTGCGACAAGCCCTCTATCGCGAATCTCCCCTTGTCGGTTACTCGGAGCGTGCCCTTCGCGTCGACCTCAAGGAAACCTTCGGCCGAGAGGGAATCGATCAGGATCTCGAGAGGCGCTTCGAACTCAAAGTCCGATTCGAAATCCGCAACGCTTGCGCGCACCCCGTTCCCGACCTCGTACAGTACGAAAAGGCTCGTGGGATCGAGGATCAGACTGCACGCCGAAAGCTCTTGTTCGAAGTTCAGCACGTCACTCGGCTTTCTTCCGATACTCGATCTGGCGGCGCGCTTCGACGCGTGTGACCACGGTAGTCAGGAGCGCACAGGAGTCGATCGCGTCCCGTTTGTACCAGTATACCCCTCCGTAGCCTGCCTCCAAATCGCGAATCGCACCTCTTCCACTGTATCCGCCTTTGTATTCATCCGGTATGAGAACAAAGAATTTCGGAGCCAAATCGGGATCGTTGGCGAAATCGTGGGTCTCCGCCAGCGCACCCGGAGCTCCTTCAACCAAGACGATGAGCATGTGCGCCGCTTTTGCCTGCGCGAATTCCTTCGTCTTCTCCGACATGAACGTGTCGTCGATCAGAACCCCGTCGAGATCTTCGCTCAGAATCGCGTTGTGATCGAGGGATCGCAACGTCGCTTGGATCTGTCGGCGCTTGCGCGCCAGCTTGGAGCGCCGCTTCACCCCCTGGCCCCAGACCAGAATCGTGAAGCACACGTCGCGGCGCGCGCGGTCGACGAGCGTCTTGTAGTCTGTCAGAAAGCGCTTGATTTCGGCTCGCGCCGCAGGTGTCTTGCCCTTGATACGCAGCGGCTTGATCGTACGTTTCAGCGGCCCCCCCACTTCGCTAAAAATGGAACTATCGTAGCTGTCTAGTCCAACTCGGAGGCTCGCTCAAGCATGGAAGGGTCGAGCCGGAGGTGGACCAAGCTACGCTGGCACGCCCGCCTGTCCGGGAACGCCCGGGTGCACCTTGGCCCGAAGAAAGCAGCCCTGAGCCGGCGTGAACACCAAGCGCAAAGGAAATAGGAACGAACACCGCTCAAAGAGGCTGCTCGAGTCTGCCGGCTACTCCGTCACCAAAGCGGCGGCGCCCCTTGGCGTGTGTGATCTGGTTAGGGATCGGCTCGACTGACTTTGTTTTGGTGCAGGCGCCTTCGCAAGTTCCTCAAGCGGCTAAGGCTCACCCAATAGAGCAACGGCCTTCTAAGCCGTGGGTCAGGGAGCCCTGTCAAAACGCCGGGGCCGGCGTACACGGCCGCCATGCAAACGCAGCAGGTGTCCGCCTCGCGGCTGCCGCTGTTCACCGACATGCGGGCCTGCTGCGCGAAGTGCGGCGCCCGAAGAGAAGCATCGCGAGCCGGACGCGATGCCGACGCCTTAGGCGCGGCCCCCTAAGGCGTAACCCGCCCCCCCGCCGAGTCGCCGCTCGCTTCGTCCTGGAATTCATCGGGTACTGACGGCACGGAGATCACCCGGCCGCCCTGAAAACCGATCGTTGCCGACTTTGTTTGCGGTTGGAACGTCGGGCCGACGTACGCGTACGACCAGATCCACAACTCGCGCGGCTCGCTCGCAACTGGTGGAGCGGCGGCCATTGGCACTTGGACCGGCGCGCCGCCACTGGCGATCGCTGAAGTACCCGACACGGACTGCACCATGTACGGGCGGCCCATCAGCCGCACGACTTCGGCCTTGGTCATGCCGAGCTGTACCTGGCGCAGGTTGGCCCAACGGAAGTTGGTGCCCGCGGAGGCGCAGGCGGAGAACAGCAGCGCGAGTGCGAGTAATCGGATCGATCGGGACATACCACCTCCGTCATTGCGTGGGGCCGTCCGCGCGCCCCGCCGTCGTCTGCGCCGTCCAACCGCGCACCATGCCGTCGATCTCGGTGGAGAGCTTCTCGATCAGCTTCCCGATCGCCACCGCCTCGGTCGGCGTGAACGTCTTGCGCTGGGCGCTTGAAGTAGTGGATCCCCGGCCTAGCTCGCGACGGCACATCTTGTGGCGCACGGTCTGCGGAGCCAGGCGCAGGAAGTCGGCTGCCTCGGCAAGGGTCAGATAAGCCAGCTCTCGCAGGTCCACGGCGACTTCTTGCGCCTTTGCGTTTGCCTGCCGCATTGTCAGCCTCCGAGTCGGCCGCAAAACGTCCTGCGTTCTCAAGGCCCTTCATCGAGGACGCGAGCACGCAGCCGCTTGTATTCCCGCTCGGTGATCACCCCGCGGTCGAGCAGATCTCGTGCCTCTTCCAAACGCTCGGCGATCGAAGTGCCGCTCTCTGCGTCAGCAATCTCGACCGGCCGGAGCTGAATGTCGAGATCGTCGTAGCACCGAACGCCACGGAAGAGGGTGCTGATGCCCACGGTGAGTACGGCCCCGATGACGCGACCCGGCGTAACTCTCGGCTCAAGGACCCCTTCGATGGTTCGCGCTCGGGTTTTCTCGATCCAATAGCGAAGTGGTTTCAGTGGCTCAGCGCGCGGCACGATGTGCTCGACCGGACTGAAGCCCGCGGGGAGATCGTCAATGAAGACTTCCGCTCCCGGCGGATAGGTGTTCACTACGAACGATTCGGCGCAGCCAAATGGCAGGACGAACGCAGCAATGAGAGCAATCTTTCTGGGGCTTACGCCCGGACGCGCGGCGTGCGTCCACATGCCCCGCCTACTCCTCCACGAACGGGATCGGCGCCTCTGGCCCCGCTGGCCCGCTATCGATGCCGCGCAGCTCGTCGAGGATCTCGGCGCGCAGCCGCTTGTACTGCCGCTCGCTGAGCAGTCCGCGCTCGTAGATCTGCTCGATCTCTTCCAGCCTCTCTGCCGCCGGACGGACGTCGGTACTGGGAGGCGGGATCGGACGCAGCTCGACCAGAAGCTCGTCGTAGACGCGCCACCCGCGAAACGCCCGCAAGATGCCGGCGGTGAAGATCGTTCCGGCAATGCGTCCCGCGCTGACCCTCGGCTCGGCGACACCTTCGGCCGGAAACGAGCCAACCTTCTCGACCCGGTAGGGCAGCGGGCGGATCTTGTCGCGCGGGACTTTGTACTCGAACGGGGTCACGCCCGCGAAGATACCATTGATCGTGACGCGGGCGCCCTCCGGGTACGTGTTGACCGTGAAGTTTTCGGTGGCGCATCCGGTGAGCAGCAGGAACGAGGCGAGCTGGGCGGCTGTTCTCATGGGCACGCCGTATCATACGCCTAGACTGAAACAAAAGCTCCGCTCGTAGCTGTCGGGTGCGCGCCGCGCAGAACGACGGACAGTGGGGCCGAGTCGTAGCCCCCTCACTGCTTAACCAGCAACCCCCGCAGATGCTCAACCGTAAGTCGGCGCTTTCGGGACGTGGGTGCGAATGTGCATATCTCCGCCTCTCGGTGGTGCCCCCTGCTGGGGTGACCGACCGGTCCTGGGATGAACTTCAGGCGGTCGGTGCCGGGGGTGGCGGTTCTGACTTGTGAACGAATCGAACCCACGCCCCCCCTTTGCGCTTGCGACCGGATTGGTGGGACGGGCGACTCGAAAGGCCAGAAGACGGAAGGCCGCCAAGTCTGCTGCCCCCCGCGCAGGTCGCGGCCGAACTCGGGCTCGTTGCCGGCCGCGATCCGACCCAGGGCGCGCTCGCGCCGAGCCCTCTCCATCCCCGATGTTCACCCACTGATTTCCCGAAGACCTTTTATTCGACGGAGGGGGTTTGCACGCCAACCTGTGCGTCAGCAACGGCGAGAGCATACAATTGGTCCAATGCGTCTTGGAATCGCTCGTCGAACTCTGCCACGGAGGCCGGCGACCCTATCGTGAACTCTCCTTCTTCGAAGTCCAGCACATGACGTTTTTCATTCTCGAGGACCAGTCTTGTAGGCCCGTGGAAAATCACCCGGATGGCCGACAGTTTGTCGTATTCGATATTTACCCAGGCGGGGTACCCAACCTGTCCGTGGTCAAGTGAAGCTGGGTGGACAAATAATTCGAGTTCCTTCTCCGGACCAATCCTGATGGACTGCGCGAAGTGCCATCCGGCGAGACCGGTCGTTACAAGTCGCACCTGCTCTCTGTCGCCGACGCTCACGGGGAGTCCCTTTCTGGCCAACGCCTGCCCCCGCGCCTCAAAGCCCTCCTGGATGCCCGCATAGATCGGTTCCCAATTGAACAACAGGCGCTCCTCAATCTGCCGGGATTCACCAGCACTTGCCGCCGCGTCCTTCAGTCGTTTCGGAAGCGACTCGACAAACTTGGCGGCGAAATGCTCGGAGCTCACCTGGGCGTTTGCCACACTCGCTTTCGATTCTAGTTCCGCAAACTTCGCCAGGGCAGCCAGGTCGTCCTTTGCACCTATTCTCTCAAGCAAGTCATCACGCTGCGCCTGCCGAGAAGCTTCGTTGCGCGCACGCTGGACCGTCAACGCGCACAGTCCAAGGATGGCTGCACACACCAGAACCCTTGCGATCCGAGCTACCCAGCCCCGCCACTTGCTTTCCGACCACTCCATGCCCAAGCAGGCAAGCGCGATTACGGCTTGGATCACCTCGATCCAGGGGAAGGGCACGATCACTTCTCCGCAGCTCTGGCCACTATGCTTTCAAGGCTCCCAGTCACCATTCTTCTCTTCCCTTCGGAGAACTCTACCAGATCGGCGCTGAGGCGAACAAAAGCGGTGGCGTCTCGCAATCCGCTTGTACCCTGGACGCGTGCAGTTCTGTCGCCGGGTCCTCGAGAGTTTCCTTCCATCGGGTCTGGCCAGCGCAACTGATTGGAATCAATCCTTTGGCTCAATTCGGAGCGCATCTTCACACTCAGGCAACCCATTTCGCCCGCGAAATGGTGCCGTATGTCGCGCCGGCGTCTCGCAGCACCAAGGCCCTGTCCTCCGCCGCGAGTCGCCGGTAGCGCGCTGCGTCCATTGATTGTCGGGGCTCAATACTTGCGCTGGGCGACCCCGGGAAACACTAGGACTCGGACTTTGTTCGCCCGGGGCGCCGCTGTTGTCGACGCTGCGCTTGTGCCACTCCGCCACCTCCGCCTTGATGCCCGTCGAACAGAAGAAGCTCCGCGGCAGCTCGGCGACGGTATCCGACTCTTCGCTGATCAGCCTAGCCGCGGCGAGGTTGCGTCAGCTTCTCTGATACTCCGTCGTGCCGCTCGGCATCGTACTCGCAGCGTTCAACCCGAGCAGTCGGTCGAGACCTGCTGCGCCACTTGGCGCTGCGGCTGGCACGTCCGGTTGTCCAGGAACGCCAGGGAAGGGCGCGCACAAGGAACAAAGGGCCAACAGGGCGCCGGCTGCTATCCGCCGGGCGCATCCTCTACACCACCTCATCGTCACCACCTCCTCTGAAGGATCAATCGCCAACACGTTACCGCCATGGCGGGAGAGGTTCAACGGTGATGGCCTGCACTCACCGCGCCCCAGCTGCACCTTGACCCGAAACCGGCCCCGAGGCCTTAGAAACACGAAGGCCCCGCAAGCGCTTGAGCTTGCAGGGCCTTTCGAGTGGTTGCGGGGGCAGGATTTGAACCTGCGACCTTCGGGTTATGAGCCCGACGAGCTACCGGACTGCTCCACCCCGCGGCAAGTGAGTCGGGACAATTAGCGGCCGTCGGTAGCGAAGTCAACCCGCGGCAGGCCGACGGAGAGGCGCAACTTGTCGACCTCGGCCAGGGTGAGTTGGCGCAGTTGACCCGTGGCGAGCTTGCCGAGCTTGAGCGGGCCGAGGGCGATGCGGACCAGCTTCTCCACCGGCAGGCCGACCGCTTCGCACATGCGCCGCACCTGGCGTTTCTTGCCCTCGGCGATGGTGATCTCGAGCCAGCACTTCTTCTCCGCCTTCTCGACGACGCGCACCTGGGCGGGCGCGGTCATGCCGTCGGGCAGCTGAATGCCTTTGTGCAGTCGCGTCAGCGCCTCACCGTCGGGCGCGCCCTTAACCTTGACGCGGTAGGTCTTGCGCACGCCGTAGCGCGGGTGCGTGAGGCGCAAGGCGAGCTCGCCGTCGTTGGTGAGCAGCAGCAGGCCGGCGGAGTGGAAGTCGAGGCGGCCGACCGGAAAGACGCGCGTACGCATGTTGCCGAGCAGGTCGCGCACGCTCGGGCGGCCCTCGGGGTCGGACAGCGTGGTGACCACGCCGACGGGTTTGTTCAGCGCCAGATAGACGAGTGCTTGCGCGGCGCGCAGCGGGCGGCCGTCAATCGCGATTCGATCCTTCGGGGTCGCCTTCGTGCCCAGCTCCGTCACCACCCGCCCGTTCATCGACACCCGCCCCGCCCGGATCATCGCCTCCGCCGTCCGCCGCGAGCTGATCCCCGCGTGACTCAAGATCTTCTGCAAGCGCTCGCCATTCCTCGCGGTGCTCGGTTGCGTCGTCATCGTCCTCTTCCGGCTCAGGCGCGGGACCGATCTCCTTCAGCGCCGGCAACTCGCCGAGGTCCTTGAGGCCGAAGACCTCGAGAAACTCGGCCGTGGTGGCATAGGTCAGCGGCCGGCCTACGGTCTCTTTGCGGCCCGCGATCTTGATCAGTCGCTTGGCCATCAGCGAGCTGATCGCGCTGTCGGCATCGACGCCGCGGATGGCCTCGACCTCGGCGCGCGTCGCCGGCTGCTTGTAGGCGACGATCGCCAGGGTCTCCAACGCCGCGCGCCCCAGGCGCGCCGGCCGCTCGCGCAGCAGCATGCGCACCCACTCGGCGTTCTCCGGCGCAGTGCGGAACTGATACCCTCCGGCAACCGCCAGCAGGTGGATCCCGCGCCCACTGCTGTCGTAGTCGGCGATCAGGCGCTCGAGCGCCCCCTTGATCTCCTTCGCCGACGGCCCATTCAACACGTCGACCATGCGGCGCAACGGCAGCGGCGCGCCGGCCGCGAACAGCAAGCTCTCGACGATGCTGTCGAGCCGCTCGCGCCGCGTGCCCCTGGTCTCGGCAACCTCGGCGGCGCCATCCGACGGCGCGGCATCATCCGCGGCGACGTCCACACCCTCGGCCGCGACGTCGCTTTCCTCGTCGGCTTCCACCTCGTCCGCCACCCGATCCTCCTCGCCTTCGAGGTCACTCATCGCCCTGCTCCTGTTGCGCCGGCTCCGGCTCCACGATTGTCGATCCCCCGTAGTCGTCCGTCAGGTCCACCGTCACCCGCGCCACGTCGTCGACCGCCAGCACGATGAGAATGGTTCCGACTTGCTCCTCCTGCACGGCCGCCACGGCGCCCATCTTGACCAGCTCGAGCACGGCGAGAAACGTCACGATGACGAAGCTGCGCGTCGCGCCGTCGTCGAACAGGCTGTCGAAGGTCAGCGAGCGCGCCACGCTCAGGCTGTGCAACAGCGAGCCGATGCGGTCGCGCAGCGACACGCCCTCGCTCGCCACCTCGTGCACCGGGTCGGGCTGGGCCCGCTTGAGCACGATGCGAAACGCCTCCATCAGCTGCCACAGCGTCACCTTGACCGCCGGCGGCCCGTCGGCTTCGGGCACGCCGTCGGCGCCGGCCACGCGCACGAACACGTCGCGGCGCAGCAGCGGCCGCTCGCCGAGCGCCTGCGCCGCCTCGCGGTAGCGCTGGTACTCGAGCAGCTGGCGAATCAGGTCGGCGCGCGGGTCGGCCTCCTCTTCGTCTTCCGACTCCGGTGCCGGCAGCAACAGCCGCGACTTGATCAGCGTCAGCGTCGCCGCCATGACCAGGAACTCGCCGGCGATGTCGAGGTTGAGATCGCGCATGAGCTCGACGTAGGCCAGGTACTGCTCGGTGATCGTCGCGACGGGGATGTTGGCGACGTCGACCTCGTTCTTCTTGATCAGATGCAGCAGCAGGTCGAGCGGGCCTTCGAAGAGATCGAGGCGCACGCGATAGGCGCCGAACGAGGGATCGTGCGCCGCGTGTCGGGCAGCCGCGGCGCCCTCGGATGCCGCCGGCCGCGTCTCGGGCTCTGCCGCGCCGCCGGGCTCGGGGGCCGCGGACATTTCGTCGTCGTCAATCATCTCGTCTGCTCACAGCTTCATCGCCGCGCGCACGTCTTCCATGGTCCGCTGCGCCTCGACGGTGGCCTGGTGCCGGCCGTGCTCGAGCACGGCGGTAACCTCGTCGGGGCGCTGCTCGAGCGCCGCGCGGCGCGCGGCGATCGGAGCGAGCTCGGCCTGGACATGACGGATCATGATCTTCTTGCACTCGAGGCAGCCGATGCCCGCGGTGCGGCAACCGGTGGTGACGGTCTCGATCTCCTCCGGCGTGCAATAGATGCGGTGCAGCGTGAAGGCGGGGCAATCCGCCGGCTCGCCGGGATCGTTGCGCCGCACGCGCCGCGGATCGGTCATCATGCGACTCAGCTTGCTGTCCACCTCGTCGGGCGTATCGGAGAGAAACACGGCGTTGTGATAGCTCTTGCTCATCTTGCGCCCGTCGGTGCCGGGGATCTTCGGCGCCTCGGTGAGCAGCGCGTCGGGTTCCGGGAACACCGGCGCGTAGAGGCGGTTGAAGCGCCGCGCCACTTCGCGCGTGAGCTCGAGGTGGGGCACTTGATCGACCCCGACCGGCACGCCCTGGGCGCGGTAGAGGAGGATGTCGGCCGACTGCAGGATGGGATAGCCGAGCAGGCCGTAATTGAGCTGGCTCATCGACGTGTCGTCGTCGTCGCTGATCAGTCCGAGCTCGCGCGCCTGCTCCTTGATCGTCGGGTTGCGCAGCAACCACGGCGTCGGCACGATCATCGACAGCAGCAGGTGCAGCTCGGCGTGCTCCTTGACCGCCGACTGGACGAAGATGACCGCCTTGGCGGGGTCGAGCCCGGCCGCCAGCCAATCGATCAACATGTCGCGCGTGCTGGAGCGAATCGCGCTGGTGTCCTGGTAGCCGGTGGTCAGCGCGTGCCAGTCGGCGATGAAGAAGAAGCACTGCGCCTCGTTCTGCAGGCGAATCCAGTTGCGCAGCGCCCCGTGCAGGTGGCCGAGGTGCAGTCGGCCCGTCGGGCGAACGCCGCTGACGACGCGCTGACTCTTCGGCGATGCTGGATTCGCTGGCACGACTGGCGTCCCCTCCCCTTCCCCACCTGGCGCGGCGTCGCCGCTCAGAGCAGCGCCTGGAGCACGAAGTGGACGACCGGGCCCATCACTCGGCTCAAGGTGTTGGTCGCGAGCAGCGCCATGACGATCAGCATCCCGTACGGCTCCGTGCGCGAAAACGCAATCGCCTGCGTGCGCGGCAGCAGGCCGGTGAGCACGCGCCCGCCGTCGAGCGGCAGGATCGGGATCATGTTGAAGACGGCCAACACGACATTGATGACCACGCTGTGCGCCGCCATCAGCGCGATCGGCTCCACCAGCGCCGCGCCGAGCAGCGCATCCGCCCCGCGCACGGCCAGCAATCCCTGCAGGGCGAGCGCGCTCACGACCGCCAACGCGACGTTGGTCAGCGGCCCGGCCAGCGCGACGAACACCATGTCGCGCTTGGGGTTGCGCAGCTGGGCGAAGTTGACCGGCACCGGTTTCGCCCAGCCGATCATGAACGGCGACCCGCTGGCGAGCAGCAGCAGCGGCAGCGCCACGGTGCCGATCGGATCGACGTGCGGCAACGGGTTCAACGTCAGCCGCCCCATCAACGAGGCGGTCGGATCGCCGAGGCGGTAGGCGACGTAGCCGTGTGCGACCTCGTGCAACACCACCGCCGCGAGGATTGGCAGCGCCCACACGGACAGCTGCTGGAGGATCTCCTGCATGCCGGCGGACCCTAGCAGAAAGGGTCCGGAGCCGCCATGTAGCGCCCCGGCGCCTTTCGTCGTTCTGGAGTCCGGATTCCCCCCTTTGGCAAAGGGGGGTCAGGGGGGGTTTGGAACGTGCGTCATTTCATCAAATCCCCCTCGATCCCCCTTTTTCAAAGGGGGAGGCTAATCCCAGAGAGAGCTACCCGCGCGGGTGGAACTTGCGGTGCACCTCGCGCAGCCGGTCGCGCGCGACATGGGTGTAGATCTCGGTCGTGCCGATGTCGGCGTGGCCGAGCATGAGCTGCACGGCACGCAGGTCGGCGCCACCTTCGACCAGGTGGGTGGCAAAGGCATGGCGCAGCATATGCGGGCTGATCCGCTCGCCGAGCTCGCGCGCCAGCCCGCGCAGGCGCAGGCGTTTCCAGAACCCCTGCCGCGTCATCGGCCGCGCCGCCCGGGTGACGAACAGGTAGGGACTCAGCCGGCCGCGCAGCAACAGGGGGCGGACCTCGTTGAGATAGGCCAGGACGCGGGTCCGCGCGTACGTGCCGATCGGCACGGCGCGCTCCTTGCGCCCCTTGCCCACGACGGTGAGGAACCCGGCCTCGAGATTGACCTGCCCCACCTTGATCGAAACCACCTCGGAGACGCGCAAACCGGTAGCGTAGATGAGCTCGACCATCGCCACGTCGCGCTGCACGAGCAGCGTGTCGTCGGTGCCGCCGAGCAGCTTCTCCACCGCCGGGCGCCCGATGCTGTGCGGCAGGCGACGGCCGAGGCGCGGGCGCCGCAGCTCGCGGCTGGGGTCGCGGCTGATGGCGCCCTCGCGGGCGAGATAGCCGAACAGGCCGCGCACGGCGGCGAGCGCGCGGGCGCGACTGCGCGCGGCGAGCCCGCGCTGCTGGAGCTGCTCGAGAAAGCCGACGAGGTGGCCGGGCAGCACGGCGGCCGGCTCGTGCACGCCCTGCCCTTCGAGCGCGCTCAGCAGCGCGGCACAGTCGCGGCTGTACGCCGCCACGGTGTTGGCCGACAGCGCCCGCTCGGCGGCGAGATAGCGCAGAAATTGATCGACGGCGGCGTCCAGCGTGGCGATCGGCGCGTGCGCCATGCCCGTGATCGCCTCGACCGCGTCAGGCAGCCGCCGGCTCGCTGAACGGCTTCAACACGTCGAGCAGCGCGGCGCGGATCTCGTCGAGACGCGCCGGGGCCTCGATCTTGTGTCCGTCCGCGCCGGTGACGTAGAAGACGTCGAGCACGCGGTCGACGCTGGTGGTGATCTTCGCCAGGTGGATCGACAACCCGAGGTGGTAGAGGGCGCTGGCGATGGCGAACAGCACGCCGACGCGGTCGCGGGTGTAGACGTCGATGACGGTGAAATCCTCCGAAACCCGGTTGTCGACCTCGATCTTGGTCTCGACGTGCGGCACCACCTTCTCGCCCAGCGACGAGGGGCGCCCGGCCGCCGCCACCAGCGCCTCGACATCCAGCCCCCCGCCCACCACCTTGGTCGCGGCGAGCTCGATCTTCGCCCAGCGGTCGTCGCTGCGCGCGCCGGCGCTGCGGTCGAGGTGCGAAACGCGAAAGACGTCCAGCACCATGCCGCTGCCGCCGGTGGTGATCTGCGCCGAGAGGATGTTCATACCGTGCGCGCGCAACACGCCGGTGAGCTTGGCGAACAAGCCGGGTTGGTCGCGCGTGGCGACGGTGAGCTCGCTGAAATCGCGCTCCGGGAAATGCGCCACGTGCGCCACCAGTGGCTCCTCCTCGAGCCGGCGCGCGAGGGCAAAGTGCTGCGGGATATCGTCTTCCGGGGTCGAGAGAAAGTAGCGGTCGGGCATATCGGCGAGGAAACGGCTCAGCGCCGCGCCGCCCGACGCGCCGACCGCGTCGGCGACGCGCTCGCGCACCCGGCGCGCGCGCTCGGTCTGTTGCTGCTCGACCAGCACGCCGCGCTCGAACGCATCGACGGTGAGCGTGTAGAGCTCGCCGAGGAGCATGTCCTGCCAGCTGTTCCACAGCGACGGGTTGGTGGCATTGAGGTCGGCGAAGGTCAGCACGTAGAGCTTCTTCAGTGTGTCGAGTGTGCCAACGGTGTCGGCGAACTCGATCACCAGCTTGGGATCGTGGATGTCGCGGCGCGTGGCGAGCCGGTGCATGAGCAGGTGATGGCGCACCAACACTTCGAACGGCGCCGTCTGGTCGGCGTTCAGGTGCAGCCGCTCCGCCACCGAGCGCGCCATGACGGCGCCGCGGTTCGAGTGGTCGCCTCCGAGCCCCTTGCCGGCGTCGTGATAGAGCATCGCCAGGTAGAGGATCTCGATGTCCTCGACCTCGCGCATGACGTCGGTGAGCTGCGGCGCGCTCTCCTTGAACTCCCCCAGCCGCAGCCGCTCGAGCAAGCGCACGGCGCGCAACGTGTGCTCGTCGACGGTGTAGATGTGGTAGCGATCGTACTGCGCCATGCAGCGCAGGTGGACGAACTCGGGCAGCAGCGCGTCGAGCACGTCGAGCTTGTGCATCTCGACCAACGTGTCGTAGACGCCGGTCTTCCAGCCGAGCACGTCGAGAAACGCCGCCGCCGTCGCCGGGGCACATCGCGCGGTCTCGTCGAGCAGCCCGGCGTGCTCGCGCACCAGGCGGCGCGTCGCGTTGCTGAGCGAGACCCCGTGGCGCTGCGCATCGGCGAAAATGCGCACCAGCTTGCTGGGATCGTCGCGGAACGTGGCGGGATCGCCGACCACCAGCTCGTCGCCGGCGATGCGTATGCCGGGACGGATCTCGCGCGAGGCGAAGCGGCCGATCAACCGGTACGGCGTCGGCCGATCGGTGCAGCGCTCGATGATCGCGTCGGAGAAGCGATTGACCACGGCCGCCTGCAGGTAATACGCGCGCATGAACTGCTCGACGCCCTTGGTGCGCCCGTCGTCGCGGAAGCCGAGGTCGGCGGCGATGCGTTCCTGGTACTCGAACGTGAGCTGGTCCTGGTGCTGCCCGCTGAGAAAGTGCAGGGCGTTGCGCACGCGCCAGAGAAAATCCAGCGCCGCGGCGATCTCGGCCTGCTCGCGATCGGTGATGACGCCCTTCTGCACCAACTCTTCGAGCTGGTGAATGCGGAACTTCACCTTGGCCAGCCACATCGCCGTGTGGATGTCGCGCAGGCCGCCCTCGCCTTCCTTCAAGTGCGGCTCGACGAGATAGACCGAGTCGCCGTACTTGTGGTGGCGCACCTCGTTCTCGGCGATCTTCTCGCGAAAGAAGCGCGCCGCGTTGCGCTTGAGCACGTCGCCGTCCATGGCGGCGGTAAACTCGGCATACAGCGGCTGATCGCCGGCCAGGAAGCGGGTGTCGAGCAGCGAGGTCTTCACCTTGAAGTCGCGCCCCGCCAGGCGCACGCACTCGCGCACGTTGCGCACCGCGTGGCCGACCGAGAGGCCGGTGTCCCACAGCGTGTACAGGATCTTCTCGGTGACCGTCTCGACGTAGGAATCGGGCCGATGCGGGTACAGAAAGAGCAAGTCGATATCGGAGCACGGGTTGAGCTCGCCGCGCCCGTAGCCGCCCTGCGCGACCATCGTGCAGCGCTGGTCGAGCACCGTGTAGCGCGCGGCGTAGTCCGCGTGGGCCGCCGCGAACAGCGTGCGCACGATGTGGTCGACCACGCGCGTGCAGCCTTCGACCACCGCGCGCCCCGAGGCGCCGCCCTCGTACTGCTCGACCAGTTGCGCCCGCGCCCGCACCAGGTATTCGCGCGCCTCACGCCCCCACGCGCTGCCGACCTGCAACGACCCGAGCCCCGGCAGCGGCTCGGCCTCTTGCGGATAGACGGGTTGTTCGGTGGGGTCGATCATGGCGATGAGTATCGGGTATTGTCGTCAAATTTCGCGCGGTGAAGCAAGACGGCCGCTGCGCAGAGGTGTCCAGCCGGCGCGCGCCTCAGGCATTCCCCTTGCGCGCCAGCTGCACCAGATCGTGCAAGCGCGTCAGGGCGTCGATCGGCGCCAGGCGATCGACGTCGATGCCCGCCAACTCGGCGCGCAGGCGCTCGTCGGCCGCGGCGAAGAGCGACAGCTGCGCGGTCGTGCCACCGTCCGGCTGCTGCGCCAGGCGCGGCTCGCCGCCCTCGGTGAGCTCGCCGCGCTCGAGGTTGGCGAGAATCTGCTTGGCGCGGTCGATGACCGGATCGGGCACGCCGGCCAGGCGCGCCACCTGGATGCCGTAGCTCTGGCTGGCGGGCCCCGGCACGATGCGGCGCAAGAAGAGCACCTCGCCCTTCCACTCCCGCACCGCGACCGAGTAGTTGCGCACGCGCTCCTTGCTGCGCGCCAGGTCGGTGAGCTCGTGGTAGTGCGTGGCGAACAGCACCAGCGGCCGGTCGGCCACCCGATCGTGCAGATACTCGGCCACCGCCCAGGCGATCGAGATGCCGTCGAATGTGCTGGTGCCGCGCCCGATCTCGTCGAGGATGACCAGACTGCGATCGCCGACCTCGCGCAGGATGCCGGCGGTCTCCTTCATCTCGACCATGAACGTCGACTCGCCGCCGGCGAGGTTGTCGGAGGCGCCGATGCGGGTGAAGAGGCGCTCGCAGATGCCGATCTCGGCCCGCGCGGCGGGGACGAAGCTGCCCATCTGGGCAAGCAACACGATCAGCGCCACCTGGCGCAGGTAGGTCGACTTGCCGGCCATGTTGGGCCCGGTGATGACCAGGATCTGCTCGCCGTCGGGGTCGAGCTGGCAGTCGTTGGCGACGAACCCCTCGCGTCCCGCCATCACTTCGACCACCGGGTGCCGGCCCTGCTCGATCACCAGCCCGCGCCCGCGGTTGATCACCGGCCGCGTGTAGCGCTGGCGTTCGGCGACCAGCGCCAGCGCGGCGCAGACGTCGACGCGCGCCAGCGCCGCCGCGGTGCGCCCGAGCGCCGCGTGGGCGGCGGCGACCTCGCGCACCAACGCGTCGAACAGCGCCACCTCGAGCGCGGCCAGGCGCTCCTGCGCGCCCAGCACCTTGGCCTCGTACTCCTCCAGCTCGGGCGTAACGAAGCGCTCGGCGTTGGCGAGCGTCTGTTTGCGGCGATAGTCGGTGGGGGCGAGGTGCAGGTTCGGCTTGGTGATCTCGATGTAGTAGCCGAAGACGTTGTTGTAGCGCACTTTGAGCGAGGTGATGCCGGTGCGGGCGCGCTCGCGCGTCTCGAGCTCGGAGATGAAGCGCTTGCCGCGCTGCGCCAGGTCGCGCAGCTCGTCGACGCCGGCGTCGTAACCGGCGCGGACGACGCCGCCGGCGCGCGGGTTGAGCGGCGGTTCGTCGCTGAGCGTCGCCGCGATGCGCGCCCGCACCGCCGGCAGGTCGTCGAGCGCTGCGACCGCGCTGCGCAGCGCGGCGGCCGTGCAACCGGCCAGGCGCGCGCGCACGTCGCCGACCGACTCCAGTGCCGCCGCCAGGCCGAGCACGTCGCGCGGGGTGACGCGGCCCGAGGTCAAGCGCGCGGTCAGCCGTTCGAGGTCGCCGATCGTCCCCAGACGGCGCGCCAGCGCCTCGCGCCGCGTCGGCTCGCCCAGCAGCTCCTCGACCGCATCGAGGCGGGCGCCGATGGCCGCCACGTCGGTCAGCGGCGCCAGCAGCCACTGGCGCAGCAAGCGGCCGCCCATCGGCGTCTGCGTCTCGTCGAGCACGCTGAGCAGCGCGCCGCGGCGCTCGCCGCGCGTGGTGGTGAGCAGCTCGAGGTTGCGGCGCGTCGCCTCGTCGAGCCCCATCGCGGCGCTGCCCTCGTCGAGCTCGGGCGGGCGCACGTGGGCGAGGCTGGCGCGGTGCGTCTGGCCGAGATACCACACCAGCGCGCCGAGAGCGGCGCGCACCGCCGCGGCCGCGGGCGCGCGCCCGGGCGCCGCCGCGTGCAGCCACTCGCTGCCCGCCGCGGCGTCGAAGCGCGCCGCCGGCACGTGACTGACCGCGACACCGGGAACCGTGCGCTGCACCGCCGCCGCCAGCTCGGTCGCGGCGGCGTCGAGCAGCACCTCGCGCGGCGTCAAGCGCGAGAGCTCGGCGAGCGCCGCCGCGCCATCGGCGGGCTCGAACTGGCGCAGGACGCCCGTCGACAGATCGACCGCGACCACGGCCAGGCCGTCCGCCGCCACGTGCACGGCGGCGAGGTAATTCGGTTGCTTGGGATCGAGGTACTCCTCCTCGGTGACGGTGCCGGGCGTGATGACGCGCACGACGGCGCGCGTGACCAGCCCCTTCGCCGCGCTCGGATCCTCCATCTGATCGCACACGGCGACCTTGACCCCGGCGGCGAGCAGCTTGGCGATGTAGCCCTGCACGGCATGGTGCGGCACGCCGCACATCGGAATCGGCACTTCGTCCTTCTTGCTGCGCGTGGTCAACGTGATGTCGAGGAGCCGCGCGGCGCGCTCGGCGTCGTCGAAGAACAGCTCGTAGAAATCCCCCAGGCGGAAGAACAGCAGCGCCTCCGGATGCTCCTGCTTGGCGCGCAGGTATTGCTCCAGCATCGGGGTGAGCTTCATGGGATCGGAGGGGGCGGCGTGCCGCGGCGCAGACCTGGCCGAGCGGCGGAAGTTACACGCGCTTGCGCTTGCGCGCAATGTAATCGACCAGCAGATACTCGCCGAGCCGGTCCGGCCGCGTGAACAGCGCGCGGCCGCGGTTGATGCGCGTCATGCGCTCGACGAAGGCGCGCAGGCTGGGGCTGTCGTCGAGCATGAAGGTGTTGATGATGGTGCCGCGGCGGGTGACGCGCTCGACTTCCTTGAGCGTCTCCTGGGCGGCGCGCATGCTGATGCCGCCAAACGACAGCGGCCACTCGCAGTAGAGCCGCCCGCGCGAGAAATACGCCGTCGGCTGCCCGTCGGTGATGACGATCATGTGCTGGTTGGTGCTCGGGTGGCGGCGCAGCATCTCGCCGGCCAGGCGCAGGCCGTCCTGCAAGTTGGTGAACGGGTCGCCCATGTTCCAGCTCGCCTCGGGGAGGTCGGCGATCTTGAGCTCGGTGGCGCGCGTGTAGAACCCGACGATGCCGAAGTAATCGCGCGGGTAGCGCGACTTGATCAAGCTCTCCATCGCCAGCGCGACGCGCTTCGCAGCGGCGAAGCGGCCCTCCCAGCTCATCGACCAGCTCATGTCGAGCAGCAACACGGTCGAGGAGCTGGTGGCATGGCGGGTCTCGAAGACTTCGAAGTCCTCCGGCGCCATGCGCAGCGGCGTCCCCGACTGGCGGGCGAGCGACTTCTTCAGCGTCTGCACCAGGTCGAGGTGCATCGGCTCGCCGAACACGTACGGCCGGGTGGCATCGGGGCGCACGTCGCTGATACCGCGGTGATCGGCCTGATGGCCGCCGCCGCGATCGCGCATCAGGCCCTGGTAGATGTCGCGCAGCGCCAGCTGGCCGATCTTGCGCACGCCCTTGGGCGACAGGCGCACGCGCCCCTCGCGCGTGCCGACGTAGCCGGCGTTGGCGATCAGCAGCATCATCTCGCGCAGGTGCTGGAGACCCTGTGCCGCCGACTCGCCGAGCAGTTGGCGCAGCTGCTCGAGGTCGATCGACTCCAGGTTGCCGGCGAGCAGGTCGTCCTCGAGCTGCTTGAGGCGCTGCATCTCGCGCATCAGCTCGAGTGCCTCCTCGTAGCCGAGCGACTCGGGGCCCTGGAACCGCTCGCCGTAGCGGCGGGTGAAATCCTCGAGCTGGCGGACGTTGTCGAGCTCCTCGAGCAGGTTGGCAAACTCCTGCGCCGCCATCGGGTCGGTGAAGTCGTAGCGCTTGAGCGCCTCGATGGCCTCCGACAGCCGCGTCGGCAGGTCGTCCAGCTGCGCGCGCCGAGCCCGCACCGCCGCATCGTCCTGCGCGTCGAGGGCGTCGCGCTCCAGATCGAGCAGCTCCTCGAGCCGCCGCGCGATGTCGTCGAGCGCGTGCTGCAGATTGAACTGGCGCTCGCGCTGGCGCATCTCCTCGCGCAACTGCTCGAGGAAATCATCGAGGCCCATGACGCGGACATCGTCCATCTCCAGCCCGTGGCGCATCAGCCAGTCGAGCGCCTGCTGGAGGTCGTCGGTGTACGACAGGTACTCGGCGAGCTTCTCGAAGACGCGCGTCGCCGACAGCTGGACGCGCTGGGTGCCGTCCCAATCGGTATAACGGACGACGATCATCGCCGCCGGATCAACCGCGGTAGCTGCACCGCCCGCCCTCGCGATCGCGGTTCAGCTTCTGGTGCAGGTGCAACCCTTCGAGGACCAGTTCCATGGCCGCGGCGATGAAGCCGGGGCTCTCGACGGGGCCGAGCCGGCGCACGGCGTCGCGCATGCCGGGAATGGCGCCGGCGTCGTCGAGGTAGGCGTCGGCGCGCATGGAGTCGCTGACCTCGACGCCCCACCCGGCCTCGAAGTGCGCGATCACCGGCGCCAGGTCATCGAGGCGCAGGTACTGGTCGAACACGGCCAGCACGGCGCGGTCGAGCAGCCGGCCGATGAGCTCGCCCTCGGGGCGCTCCTCGCCGGCGTACTCGATCTCGATCTTGCCCGCCGTCGAGGCGAAGAGCGCGTGCAGATCGCTCAGGCGCGGCACGACCTCGGTCTCGCCCGAGCGCACGGCGCGCTTCTCGGCGTTGCTGATCACGCTCTCGTAGTTGTTGATGGTGACGCGCACGCTGACGCCCGACGCCTGGTTGATCTCCGGACACTTGCGCGCCTCGAAGGTCAGCTGGGCGATGATCTGCTTGAGGAAGTCTGGCACGTGCACCGGGCGCTCGGCGCGGTTCAGGTGCGGCAGCTCCTGCTCCATGATCGCGATCTCGTCGGCCAGCGCGCGCGGGTAGTGGGTGCGGATCTGCACGTCGAAGCGGTCCTTGAGCGGGGTGATGATGCGCCCGCGCGAGGTGTAGTCCTCGGGGTTGGCGCTGGCGACGATCACCACGTCGAGCGGCAGGAGGATCTTGTAGCCTTTGATCTGGACGTCCTTCTCCTCCATCAGGTTGAACAGGCCGACCTGCACCTTCTCGGTCAAGTCGGGCAGCTCGTTGATGGCGAAGATGCCGCGGTTGGTGCGCGGCACGAGGCCGTAGTGGATGGTGTCCTCGTCGGCCAGATAGCGCCCCTCGGCCACTTTCACCGGATCGACCTCGCCGATCAGATCGGCCATCGACACGTCGGGCGTGGCGAGCTTCTCGCCGTAGCGCCGGGCGCGACCGATCCACTCGAGCTCGACCTCGTCGCCAAGCGCGGCAACCTGCTCGCGGCAACTCTTGCAGATCGGCCGATCCGGCCGATCGTGGATCGGACAGCCGCGCACCGCCGGCACCTCGGGATCGAGCAGCCCCGTCAGGCTGCGGATGATGCGCGACTTCGCCTGCCCCCGCTCGCCCAGGAACACCATGTGGTGGCCGGACAGCACGGCGTTCTCGATCTCGGGAACGACGGTCTCGTCAAAACCGACAATGCCGGGCAGCATCCGCTCGCCGCGCTCCAGCATGGTCAGCAGATTGGCCCGCATCTCCTCGCGCACGCTGCGTATCGGGTACTCGCTGCGTCGCAACTCCCCAAGCGTTCGCGGCTTCTCCATTCCGGCGCTGCCTTTCTCGGATCGTCGCTCGGCGGGGAGTATAAGCGCGCGGCTCTGATGGGGCAACCGGGGATTGATCGTTATCCGGGTTCCGCATCGAGCGCGGCGAAGGCCGGCCGCAAGCGGTCGTACATCGCCTCGAGGTGCTCGGGGATGACGCGCACCTCGCCGATCAACGGCATGAAGTTGACGTCGCCCACCCAACGCGGCACCACGTGCCAGTGCAGGTGGTCGGCGATGCCGGCACCGGCGGCGACACCCAGATTGATGCCGATGTTGACGCCGTCGGGCTGGAGCGCGTGCTGTAGCAACGCGGCACTGCGGCGCATCGTCTCCATCAGCTCGGCGTATTCACCCGCCGCCAGTGCGCCGAGGTCGGCCGTGTGGCGGCGCGGCGCCACCATGAGATGACCGTTGGCGTACGGGAAGCGGTTGAGCATCACGACCGCGTGCCGCGCCCGCGTCAGCACCAACCCGGCGCGCAGATCCGGCGCTGCGGGTTTGGTGCAGAACACACACCCCGCCTCTTTGGCGCCGCCGATGTAGGCCATGCGCCACGGAGCCCACAGTACGTGCATGCGACCCTCGGCGTCTCCGGCGCAGGACCGGAACGCCCACGGCGCTCCGGCCCGCGCGCTACGATTGCGCCGCGGCGGCGGGGGTGGACTCGGTTTCGTCGCCGTCGACGCGAACGCGCAGTTCCTTGCCGACCTTGAAGAACGGGACCCGTTTCGCCGCGACGGAGACGCGCCGGCCGGTGCGCGGATTGCGTCCCTCGCGCGCCTCGCGCTGCTTGACGACGAAGCTGCCGAAGCCGCGGATCTCGATGCGATCGCCGCGCCGCAACGCCTCGGCCAGGCTGTCGAACACGGCGTTGACCATGACCTCGGCGTCGCGCCGGGAGAAGCGCGGGTAGAGACGCACCAACTCTTCGATCAGGCCCCGCTTGGTCACGGCCTACTCCTCACTCGCCGTCACCCCGATCGCCGGTCTTGCTCGGCGCCGCTTCGCCGCCCTCTTCGCGGTCGAGGCGCAGGTCGGAGCTCAGAATGTCCTCGAACGAGAAACGCCCGCCCTCGCGCTCGCGCTTGAGGTAGGTCTCGATCTCCTCGCGCTCCTCGGAGCGCCGCAGCGCCTTGATGCTGAGGGCGATCTTGCGATCGCGCGACTCGACCGCCGTGACCTCGGCCTCGATCTCCTGGCCGGGCTCGAACATCGCCTGCGGCTTGTCGACGCGCTCGGTGCTGAGCTGCGAGACGTGGATCAGCCCCTCGACCCCTTCCTCGAGCTCGACGAAGACGCCGAAGTCGGTGACACTGGTGACCTTGCCCTTCACCCGCGTGCCGACCGGATAGCGATCCTGCATCCGCTGCCACGGATCGTCGGCAAGCTGCTTGACGCCGAGCGAGATGCGCTCGTTGTCGACGTCGATGCCCAGCACGATGGCCTCGACCTCGTCGCCCTTCTTGTAGATCTCCGACGGATGGCGAACCTTCTTGGTCCAGTGCAGATCCGAGATGTGCACCAGGCCGTCGATCCCTTCGGTCACCCCGATGAAGACGCCGAAGTCGGTGACGTTCTTGACCTGGCCCGTGATGTGGCTGCCGACCGGGTGGTTGATGCGCACCATCTCCCACGGATTGGGCTCGGCCTGCTTGAGCCCGAGTGAGATGCGGCGGTTGGCCGTATCGACGTCGAGCACCATGACGTCGACCTCGGCGCCGACTTCGACCACCTTCGACGGATGCGTGACGCGCTTGGTCCACGACATCTCCGAGACGTGCACCAGGCCCTCGATGCCGGGCTCGAGCTCGACGAACGCCCCGTAGTCGGCGAGGCTGACGACCTTGCCGTGGATGCGCGCGCCGATCGGATAGCGCTCGGCGACGCTCGACCAGGGGTCGGGCATGATCTGCTTCATGCCGAGCGACACGCGACCGCGCTCGGGGTCGTACTTCAGCACGACGACCTTGACCCGATCGCCGACGTTGATCACGTCGGACGGGCGGTTGACGCGGCCCCACGACATGTCGGTGACATGCAGCAAGCCGTCGATCCCGCCGAGGTCCACGAACGCGCCGTAGTCGGTGATGTTCTTGACGATGCCTTCGAGGATGACGCCTTCCTCGAGCACCTTGAGCGTCTCTTGCTTGAGCTGCTGGCGCTCGCGCTCCATGACGGCGCGGCGCGAGACCACGACGTTGCCGCGGGCGCGGTTGAACTTCAGCACCGCGAACTGGGCGCGCTGGCTGATGAAGCGATCGAGATTGCGCGCCGGCCGCAGATCGGCGTGCGAGCCGGGCAGGAACGCCGGCACGCCGACGTCGACCTTCAGGCCGCCCTTCACCTTGCCAGTGATGACGCCTTCGATGACTCCCTCTCCCTCGAACGCCTCCTCGATGTCGCGCCACACCTTGGCCTGCTCGGCCTTGGCGCGGGACAATAGGATGCCGCCGTTCTCGCCTTCGTCGGCGTCGAAGTAGACGTCGATCTCGTCTCCCTCTTTGACGGTGACTTGACCGCCGCGGGTGGTGAACTCGTCGATCGAAATCTGACCTTCGGATTTGTATCCTATGTCAACGGTGACCTGGTCGCGGGTGACATGCACCACGCGGCCTCGTACGACCTCGCCCGGCTTGACGCTTCGCAGGCTCTCCTCGAAGAGCTTGCGAAATTCGTCGTCGCCGCCGTCGGCCGCGGCCACTTTGGGTTGCTGATTCATGTGGATGGTACCCCCTCGAGAGATGCGTTCGTTAGTCCATATCGCCGCAGCGGTGGACTTTCAAGGGTCGCCGGTCTCAACGCGGGCTCGCAAGCGCGTCACCAACGCATCGATTGTCTCGCGCGTGGTGTCGACAATCTCCGCATCGGGCGCCGGGCGCAGCGGCGAATGGGCCCGCGCCTGGTCGCGCTGGTCGCGCTCGGCGATCTCGCGGGCGACCGTATCGACGTCGGCCGACTCGCCGCGATCGGTCAGATCGGCGCAGCGCCGCCGCGCGCGCTCCTCCGCCGAGGCGACGAGAAACACCTTCACTTTCGCGTCGGGGAAGACCACGGTGCCGATATCGCGCCCTTCCATGACCACCCCGCCGCCGGCGCCCATGGCGCGTTGCTGAGCGACCAGACGCTCGCGCACCGCCGGTACGGCCGAGACTTTCGACGCCAGCTGCCCCGCTGCGGCCGAGCGGATCGCGACCGAGAGGTCGCGGCCGTTGGCCAGCGTGCGCACACCACCTGCGCTGTCCTCGAAGGCAATCGACAGCTCGTCGCACAGCGCGCCGAGCGCCACCGCGTCGGTCAAGTCGAGTCCGCGCTCGGCGGCGATGACGCCGACGACGCGGTACATGGCACCGGTGTCGACGTAGCGGAAGCCGAGCGCCTGCGCCAAACGAATGCCGATGGTGCTCTTGCCGGCGCCGGCCGGTCCGTCGATCGCCACCACTGGACGCGTCATCGCCGCAGGCCCTCCAGGCGCTCGAAATAGTCGGGAAACGTCTTCGCCACGCAGCCGGGGTCCTCGATGCTGACCCCGGGCACGACCAGGCCGACGAGCGCAAAGGCCAAGGCGATGCGGTGGTCATCGTAGGTGTGGACCCGCGCCGGCCGCAACGGCGACGGCTGGACCAGCAGCCCATCGGGCAGCTCCTCGACCACCACGCCGAGCCGCGCCAGCTCGGTGGCCACGGCGCGCAGGCGGTCGCTCTCCTGCCAGCGCAGATGGGCGATGTTGCGCAAGCGCACCGGTCCGCTGGCGAACGCCCCCAGCACGGCGAGGGTCGGCGCGGTGTCGGAGATGGCGTTCATGTCCGCATCGAGCCCGCGCAGCTGCGTTGGTCCGCTCACCTCGATGGCATCGGCCTCCCAGCGCACCGTCGCGCCCATCTCCTCGAGCAGCGCGGCAAAACGCACGTCGCCTTGCATGGAATCGCGGCTCAGCCCTTCGACCCGCACGCGGCCGCCGGTCAGCGCCGCGGCGGCCCAGAAGTAGTGCGCGCTCGACGCATCGGGCTCGATGGCGTAGCGCCGCGCCGCATAGCGCTGGCCGCTCGGCACGTGAAAGCGGCGGTAGCCGTCGCGCTCGACGCGCACGCCGAACGCCGCCATGACACCGATCGTCATGTCGATGTAGGGCTGCGCGATCGCCGTGCCGCGCACGACGATGGTGACATCGCGCGCCGCGTAGGGTGCCACCTGCAGCACGGCGGAGAGGAACTGACTGCTGCGCCCGGCATCGAGCTCCGCCGTGCCGCCGGCCAGGCCCGCGGCTTCGACCAGCACCGGCGGACAGCCATTGTCCGCCTCGCAGCGCAGCTGCCCACCGAGCTGGCGCAGTGCCGCGACCAGGTCATCGATCGGCCGTTCGCGCATCCGCGCCGTGCCGTCGATGCGGTAGCGCCCCTGCCCGAGACACAACGCCGCGACCAGAAAGCGCATGGCGGTGCCGGCATTGCCGACGAACAGCTCGGCCGTGCCCGCCGTCCAGCCCCCGCCGCCGCCGCGCACGTCGATACGCGCCGCGGCCGGGTCGAGCGTCACCGCGATCCCGAGTTGGTCGAGCGCGGCGGCCATGTAACGCGTGTCGTCGCTGAACAGCGCGCCGTGCAGGTCCGACGGCCCCTCGGCCAGCGCCGCGATCAACAGGGCGCGGTTGGTGATCGACTTCGAGCCCGGCACGCGCACGGTGGCGTCGGGCGGATGCGCCAGTGGCTCGATCGCCTGCACAGCCGCCGTCATCGCTCGGCGTCCAGGCGCGCGCGCCCGGCCTGTCCCGCCTCGAGCAGCCGCGTCAGCGCCACCTCGTCGCCGGCGGCGATCGCCGCGCGCAGCGCCGCCAGCTCGCTGCCGAAGGCATCGAGCGCGGCGCCAACCGCCGGCGCATTGGCGAGAAAGATGTCGCGCCACAGCTCGACCGGGCTCGCCGCGGTGCGCGTCGCCTCGCGCAGACTGGGGCCGGCGAAAGCGAAGTGGGCCGGGTCGGCGGCGGCGATGGCATGCGCCAGCGTGTAGGCCAGCGCGTGCACGACGTGGCTGGTCCACGCCAGCGCGCGGTCATGCGCCTCGGGGGTCATCTGCTCGACGCGTGCGCCGACCCCACGCCACAACTCTTCGATGCGGGCGAGCGCCGTCGGGTCGGTGCGCGGCGTCGGCGTCAGCACGCAGCGCGCGCCGCGAAACAGCTCGGGATCGGCCACCGCCGCACCGGATTGCTCGCTGCCGGCGATGGGATGCGCGCCGACGAACGGCCGATCGGCGGGCAGCAACCCCTCGAGCGCGTCGACGATCTCGCCCTTGACGCTGCCGACATCGGAGACCACGGTGCCGGGCGCCAAATGCGGGAGCAGGTCGCGCGCCACGGCGGCGGTGGTGCGGACGGGCACGGCCAGCAAAACGAGATCGACGCGGCCGATCGCGGCGGGGTCGCGCGTCGTGCGCTCGGCGATGCCGCGGGCGCGCGCGATGTCGAGGTTGGCCTGACTGCGGCCGACGCCGACCACCTCGCCGATCAGCCCCGCGGCCTTGGCGGCGAGGGCGAGCGAGCCGCCGATCAGGCCGACGCCGACGATCGCGACGCGCTCAAACAGCAACGCCACGCGCCTCCTCGCCCGCCATCACGCGCGTCAGCGCCGCCACCAACCGCTCATTCTCGTGCGGCAGGCCGACGCTGATGCGCAGGTGTTCCGGAAAGCCGTAGACGGGCACCGGGCGCACGATGACACCCAGGCGCAGCAGCGCGTCGTAGACGCGGGCGGCATTGCGCACGCGGACCAGAATGAAGTTCGCCCAACTCGGCACGATCTCGAGGCCGAGCCCGGTCAACGCCTGGCGCAGGTACGCCATGCCCTCGCGGTTGACGCGCCGTGTCTGCTCGACATGCGCGTCGTCGTCGAGCGCCGCCAGTGCGGCCACCTGGGCCAGGCTATTGACGTTGAACGGCGCGCGCAAGCGGTTCATCAGATCGATTAGCTCCGGGTGTGCGACACCGTAGCCGACGCGCAGTCCCGCCAATCCGTAGATCTTCGAAAACGTGCGCAGCACGATGATCGGCTGCTCGCGGCGCAGGGCGGAGAGGCCGTCGGGGTATTGCGCGTCCTCGACGAACTCGAAGTACGCCTCGTCCATGACCACGATCACGTCCGGCGGCAGGGCGGCGAGCAACTCCTCCCATTGCTCCCGGAAGAAGATCGTGCCGGTCGGATTGTTCGGGTTGGCGAGGAACACCATGCGCGTCGCCGGCGTCACGGCCTCGGCGATCGCCTCGAGGTCGTGCGTGAAATCGCGCAGCGGCACCGCGATGCTGCGCCCGCCCTGCGATTGCACCAGCATGCGGTAGATGACGAACGCCTGATCGGCCATCACCGCCTCTTCGCCGGCGCGCAGAAAGGTGCGCACGGCGAGCTCGATGATCTCGTTCGAGCCGTTGCCGATGATCAGCGCCTCCGGCGAGACGCCGAGCTTGCGGGCCAGCGCGCGCTTCAAATAGAAGCAGCTGCCGTCGGGGTAGCGGTGGATGTCGGCCGCCGCCGCGCGCAGCGCCGCCAGCGCCTTGGGCGAGGGGCCGAGCGGGTTTTCGTTCGAGGCCAGCTTGATCGAGTCGGTGACGCCGTACTCGCGCTCGAGCTCGTCGATCGGCTTGCCGGGCGGATAGGGTTCCAGCGCGCGGAGCCAGGGGGGAACCAGGGTCTTCACGTTCATGCGCGTCGTGCCTCCTCCGGCCAGCGCCAGGCGGGATACGATCCGAGGACCTTGACGAACTGCGAGCGCCCGCGCAGCGCCGCGAGCGCCTCGACCATGCGCGGCTCGGCCGCGTGGCCGGCGAGGTCGAGAAAGAAGACGTACTCCCAGGCGCGGCCTTTGAGCGGGCGCGACTCAATAGTGCTCAGGTTGATACCGCTCTCGGCAAAGGCGCCGAGCACGCGGTAGGGCGCGCCGGGCTCGTGCGGCACCGCGAACAGCACCGAGGTCTTGTCGTCGCCGGTCGGCGCGCCGTGCCCGTCGGCGCTGACGACCAGAAACCGGGTGACATTGTTGGGCTGGTCCTGAATGCACGGCGCCACCACCGCCAAGCCATAGCGCTCGGCCGCTGGCTGGCCGGCGATGGCGGCCGTCGTCGCGCTGCGCGCCGCCAGCGCGGCCGCGGCGGCATTGCTCGCCACCTCTTCCACCGGCACGTTCGGGTAGTGTTGCGCCAGCCAGGCGCGGCACTGGGCCAGCGACTGCGGGTGCGAGACGATGCGCTGCAACCGGCGCGGCGTCGCGCTGCGCGCCAGCAAGCAATGGTTGACGCGCAGCAGCACCTCGGCCTTGATGGTCAGCGGCGAGGGCACGAAGCGATCGAGCGTCTGCGCCACCACCCCCTCGGTGGAGTTCTCCACCGGCACGACGGCGTAGTCGGCGCGGCCGCGCTCGACCTCGTCGAACACCGCGTCGATCGACGCCAAGGGCAGCAGCGTCGCGCCGGAACCGAACTGGCTGGCGGCGGCCTGTTCCGAGTACGTGCCGTGCGGGCCGAGGAAGGCGATGCGCAGCGGCGCCTCGAGCGCGCGGCAGCTCGAGATGACCTCGCGAAAGATCGCCCCGACGTGCGCGGCCTGCAGCGGACCCGTGTTGCGCGCCTGCAGGCGGTTGAAGATGTCCTTCTCGCGCTGGGGCACGTAGACGCGCAGGCCCTTGCCGCTCTTGTGATGCCCGACGGCGACCACCAGGCGGGCGCGCTCGTTGAGCAGCTCCAGCACCTGGTCGTCGATGCGGTCGATCTGCACGCGCAGATCGCCGAGCGATGCCGTCTCGCCGGTGCGCGCCCGGCGACGGCCGCCCTGGCCCTTCGGCGCGACCCGCGCGCGGGGATTCGCGCCCGTGGTCACAGTACAAAGCCTTTCATGGGATTGGTTCGACCGGCTCGCGTCAGCTAGCGCAGCAGGGGGGCGATTGCAACGCCGCCGGGCGCCGGCGGATCGATTCCCGTCAGGCGCTCGGCGATCGCCTCGAAGGCGATCGCG
>CAYVUV010000104.1:0-6279 GCA_964455095.1 uncultured Binatia bacterium (SeqCode) | reverse complement strand
GACAGTGACAGCGTCACCCAAAAGTTGCACGCCGCGCAACATACGGTCGCGCGCGTCCTGACTGAGCTTGACGATCTTTGCCATGGTTTCCGAATCCCTTTCTAAAGTCGGGCGACTACTCGAGTACGCCCATAATGTCTTCTTCACGCATGATCAGGTGCTCTTCGCCGTCGAGCTTGACCTCGGAGCCGGAGTACTTGCCGAACAGAATCCGATCGCCGGCCTTCACGTCCATTGGGATCAGCTTGCCGTCGTCTCCGAACTTTCCTTTCCCAACCGCGATGACCTTGCCCTCTTGCGGCTTTTCCTTAGCGGTGTCGGGGATGATGATCCCCCCCTTGGTTCTCTCTTCCTCCTCGACACGCTGCACGATCACACGATCCTGTAGTGGGCGAATTTTCATACACCTCTCCTTTCCCGTTGAGCAGTGGTTGCGGTACTTGTGGTTTCTGGCAGTTGGACGAACTTTAGGGCGACGCTGCTTTCAGCGCCTGCGTTTCATATGCACGAATGAGCGGTTGTCAAGCAGCGAAGGTCAGCTTTTTTGCTTCCGCTGCTCCTCGGCGAAGTAGCGCTGGTACAGGATGTCCCACTCGCGGCCACCCTCCGGAACCGGGCGCGACAGCGACTGGATTTTCCGCCGCACGACCTCGTCGATGCGCGTATCGCGCTCGTGTTCCTGACCCAGCACGCGCTTGATCTCGGTCAGGACCAGGCGCTCGTTCTCGACCTCGGCCAGGTTCTCGTCGCGCAGCAGGGCGACGATCTGGTGCGCGAGGTACGACAGGCGTCCTTCGCTGAAGTTCATTCAGAGTGTGAACCCGCGTTCCTTGGCCAGGCGGGCTTTGATGCCCTGGACGACCTTGTGGCGATCCATGCCCAGCATCTGTCGCGAGTGCCGCTCGGCCAGGCGTTCGGCCTCTTGTTCCAGCGCCTCCTCGGCCAGCAGGTTGTCGACGATCAGCTTGGTAATGCGCTGGACCAGGGGCTTTTCCTCGATTTTGGGGCGCACGAAGCCCTGCTTGAGCAAGGCAGTGACTATCGCCCTGGAGAGGACGCCGATCTCGGCATCATTGACGCGCACCCGCCACTTATAGTCGTCCACCCGGCGGCTCGCAAACCTTCGGCGGCCCCCCGGGGCTGGAATGTGCAAAGTCGGCCCCGGCATGGCATTGTCGGCCAGATTTGACCATGTCCAGCCTCCCGATCGACCTGTCAGACCCCACGGTGCGCGCCGTCGTCGCGGCGCTGGCGGGGGCGGTACTGGGCCTGGCGCTCGGCTGGCTGCTGGCCCGCGCCAGTCGCCTGCGCGAGCTCGGAGAGGCCGGCAACCGAGCCGGCGAGCTCACGGCCAGGCTGGAGGAGCGCTCGACCCGCCTGGCGCAGATCGAGGTGGAGCTGGACGATGCGCATGAGACCAGCGGCACCTGGCAGCAGGAGGTCAGCCGCCTGCGCGCCGAACAGGCCGGTCTAAACGCCCAACTGGCGGCCGAGCGCCAGGCGGCGGCGGAGAAGCTGGCCCTGCTCGACAAGGCCGAGCAGAAGTTGCGCGAGGCGTTCCAGGCCCTGTCGGCCGAGGCGCTGCGCAGCAACAATCAGTCGTTTCTGGCCCTGGCCAAGACGTCGCTCGGCGAGTTCCAGCAAACCGCCACCGGCGACCTCGACAGCCGCCAGCAGGCTATTGCCGAGCTGGTCAAGCCGATCCGCGAGTCGCTGCAGCAGGTCGACGCCAAGTTGCAGCAGGTCGAGAAAGACCGCGTCGGGGCCTACGCCACGCTCACCGAGCAGGTCAAGGCGATGGCGCAGACGCAAATGCAGCTGCAAACCGAGACCGGCAACCTGGTCAAGGCCCTGCGCACCCCGACGGTGCGCGGGCGCTGGGGCGAGATCCAGCTGCGGCGGGTGGTGGAGATGGCCGGCATGCTCGCGCACTGCGACTTCTTCGAGCAGCCGAGCCTGACGACGGATGACGGCCGCCTGCGACCGGACTTGCTGGTGCGCCTGCCCGGAGGCCGCTACATCGTCGTCGACGCCAAGGTGCCGCTGGTCGCCTATCTCGATGCCCTCGACGCCGGCAACGACGACGTGCGGCGCGAGGAGCGGCTGCGCGACCACGCGCGCCAGGTGCGCGATCACATCACCAAGCTGAGCGGCAAGAACTACGGCGAGCAGTTCCAGGCAGCGCCAGAGTTCGTGTTCATGTTCCTGCCGGGCGAGAACTTCTACAGCACCGCGCTCCAGTACGACCCGAGCCTGATCGAGTTCGGCAACGACCGGCGCGTCATCCCCGCCAGCCCGACCACCCTGCTCGCCCTGCTGCGCGCCGTCGCGCACGGCTGGCAGCAGGAGCAAATCGCAGAGAACGCCCAGCGCATCAGCGAGCTGGGGCGCAAGCTCTACGACCGCCTGCGCGTCATGGCAACCCATTTCGACGCCCTGCGCCGCGGTCTCGACAACGCCACCGATGCCTACAACCGCGCCGTCGGCTCGCTCGAAACCCGCGTCATGGTCACCGCGCGCAAGCTGCGCGAGCTCGGCGCCGGCTCGCAAGAGGAGATTCCGGTCCTCGAGCCGGTCGAGCCCACCGCCCGCCAGCTGCAGTTCGCCGAGCTCGAGTCGTTGCCGGAGGACGACGTGCCGGCGAGCGACGACAGCCTCGAGCTGCCCGCGGTCGGGTCGAAGGGTTCTTGATAGAGATCGTCAGCCAAACGACGCCAGCAGTCCGAGCACGGCCAGTTGCACTACCTCGCGCGCGGCGCTCAGCGCCGTGTCGTTGACGCCGTCGAGCCAACGGTGAAAGAACACTCGCAAGGCGATCGTCAGCGCCGCCGTGCTCAGCACCAGCAGCAGGCCGAGGAATTCGGTGGCGATGAAGGTCGCCGCGAACGTCAGCGTGCTGGCGAGCGCGAACTCGTTGAACGTCAGCTGTGGCGCCAGCTTGACGCGCCGGCCGTCGATCCGGGCCGCGCGCGAGCCGACGGCGAGCACCACGACGCTGCAGCAGCCGAGCAGCGGGGCGAAAGCCAGCCCGACCATGCGGAAGCGCTCGAGGCGCCACAACACGTAGAGCTCGAACAGTGCGACGAGCACCGCGCAGGCGCGCGCCAGCACCGGGGGCGGCGGCTCCAGATAGCTCAGGGCGCGGGTGCCGCCGCGACCGCTGAGCGCCGCCGCAACCAGCCCGCCGAGCGCCGCCAGCGGCCGGCCGCCAGTGAGCAGATTGGCGACCAGCAGTACGGCGGCGCTGCCGAGCAGCCGGCCTCCGACCGCGCCGGCAGCGCGGTCGGCCACCAACCACAGCGCCCCGAGGAGTATGCCGACCACCGGATAGTAGATCGCCGATATGCCGATGGACGGCGGCGGTCCCGGGCCGCGCACGACCGTCAAGGCGGCCAGCGCGTCGCGAAACGCCGCGCGCCCCGGCCACTCCCGCCTGTGTTCCGGCGCCTCGCGGCGTTCGGGCTCGGTCGACATGGGCATTCGCTTATCGGCGCACCGGGAGCAGGGCAAGCCTTCCGCCGCACGGCTGAAAGCTGCTAGCTCAGAGGGGCGGCCATGCGAGCCGCTCGCCATGGCCATGCGCTGCTTCATCCTCACCCCGACCTACCGGGTCGTAAACGGAATCCCCGAGGTGCATCTCTACGGCGTGCTCGAGTCCGGCGAGCCGTGCCTGATCGTCGACGACCGCACGCGGCCACACTTCTTCGTCCGCACCGCCGACCGCGCCGCGGTGCACAGCGTCGCCCCGCGCGTCAGCCTCGAAGAGACCGAGCTGCACACGTTCGTCGGCGAACCGATTTCACGCATCACCACGGCGATTCCCGGCGATGTGCCACCGCTGCGCGCGCGTCTGGAGGCCGCCGGCGTCGCGTGCCTCGAAGCCGACGTCCGCTTCGCCTATCGCTACCTCATCGACCGCGGCATCCGCGGCGCGCTCGAAGTCGAAGGCCCGCACGAAACCCGCGCGCGCCTCGGCCGCGTCTACCGCAACCCCACGCTCTCGCCTTGCCACTGGGAGCCGGCGTTGAAGGTACTCTCGATCGACATCGAAACCGACGCGGCAGCCGAGCATGTCTACTCGATCGCCCTCCACACGCCCGAGGTGAGCCGCGTGCTCATCGTGCACGAGCACGTGTTCGAGCACGCCGAGCCGGTGCCGGACGAGCGCCATCTCATCCGCCGCTTTCTCAGCTACCTCGATACCCTCGACCCCGACATCATCACCGGTTGGAACGTCGTCGACTTCGACCTCGCGGTGTTGGCGCGTGTCGCCAAGCGCTACCGCATCGCCTTTCCCATCGGCCGCACCACCGACGACTTCGACCGCCGCCGCGAGGCCTCGTTCACGCGCGAGTCGCGCGCCGTGATCTACGGCCGCCTGGTGCTCGACGGGCTGTCGCTGGTGCGCGGCGCGTTCATCCGCCTGCAGGACTACAAGCTCGAAACTGCCGCGCAGGTCGTGCTCGGCCGCGGCAAGTTGTTCGCCGGCGATCTCCGCGCCGAGGCGATCGAGCAGGCCTATCGCGAGTAGCCTCAGCGTTTCGTCGACTACAACCTGCAGGACGCTCGCCTGGTGAGCGAGATTTTGGAGCGCACCGGTCTGATCGATCTGGCCGTGCAGCGCAGCCTGCTCACCGGCATGCCGCTCGACCGCGTCAGCGCCGCCATCGCTTCGATCGATTCGCTGTATCTCGGTGCCCTGCGCCGGCGTGGCATCGTCGCCCCATCGGTCGGGCGCGATGCGACCGCGGCACCGATCGCCGGCGGCTACGTGATGGACTCGCGCCCCGGCCTGTACCGCAACGTCCTCGTCTTCGACTTCAAGAGCCTGTACCCGAGCATCATCCGCACCTTCAACCTCGACCCGCTCTCACTGCTCGCCGCGGGCGAGGAAGACCCGCACGCGCTGACGGCGCCCAACGGCGCGCGCTTTCGCCGCGATCGGCGCGGCGTCTTGCCCGAGCTGGTCGAGACGCTGGCGCGCGAGCGCCAGACGGCCCGCGACGCCGGGCGGTCGGTCAAGGCCAACGCCATCAAGATCCTGATGAACTCGCTCTACGGCGTGCTCGGCGCGCCGGGCTCGCGTTTGTTCTTCCCCGCCGTTGCCAACGCCATCACGCACTTCGGCCAACTGCTCATCCGCGCCGCTGCCGAGTATGCCGCCGCGCAGGGGTTCCAGGTCATCTACGGCGACACCGACTCGCTGTTCGTCGACGCCGGAGAGCCCGACGCCGCGCGCGCCCTGGCGCGCGCCGAGCCACTGCGCGCGGCGATCGGCGACGCCGTCGCGGCGCAGGTCCGCGACGCCTTCGGCTGCGAGAGCCACCTCGAGCTGGAGTTCGAGAAGTGCTACCAGCGCTTCTTCCTGCCCGAGATCCGCGGCGGCAAGATCGGCAGCAAGAAGCGCTACGCCGGATTGCTGGTCGATGCCGAAGGCGGCGAACGGATCGAATTCGTCGGCCTCGAAGCCGTGCGGCGCGACTGGAGCGAAGTGAGCAAGCGCTTCCAGCGCGGCCTGCTCGAGCTGGTGTTCCACGATCAGCCGGTGGTGGACTTCGTCCGCACCTTCCTCGCCGACCTGCGCTCAGGCCGTTTCGACGGCGAGCTCGCCTACCGCAAGGCCGTGCGCAAGAACCTCGCCGCCTACACCAAGACGACGCCGCCGCACGTGCAGGCCGCGCGCAAGCAGCAGCGGCCGGGCAGCCACATCATCGAGTACGTCGTCACCCACCGCGGGCCCGAGCCGGTCGGCGAAGAGACCGCCCCACCCGACTACGCGCACTACATCGAGCACCAGATCGAGCCCGTCGCCGACGCCATCCTGCACGTGCTCGGCACCGACTTCGCGACCGTCGCCGAGACGCAGCGACAGCTCTCGCTCTTCTGACCCGCGCGTGCCCTACGCCGCCAGCGTGCCGCGCTTCTTCTGGATCAGCGCCAGCAGCGCCTTCTGCGGATCGGCAAACTTGGCCAGGCCCTCTTCCATCAGCACCTTCTCGAGCTTGCTCTGGTCGACCTTGCTGGCGATCTCGCTGACCACCGCGGCGGGAGGCAACTGATCCACCGTCCGCTTGTAGGTCTTGCCGCCCGCTTCGACAGCGTCGTTGGTGGCCGGTGGATTGGTTTGGATGTCGCTGCCGGCGAGCGCCGCGACGTACTTGTCGGGCGGATCGCTCGGCTTCTTGGTGCCGGTGCTGGCGAAGATGATCTCCTGTTGGAGGGGAGTGGGGCGGGCTTTCCAGAACTGCTGGTTCAGCTGCCAGAGTCGCTGGGCGTTGA
>CAYVUV010000103.1:0-33099 GCA_964455095.1 uncultured Binatia bacterium (SeqCode) | reverse complement strand
GGACATCGATCCGTATGCCTGCACAAGCCATCAGAGCCGTCCGTGCGACCGCGCTGCCCGTGCGCCGGCCGCGGCCGTCGTGACCTCGCCGCCCGTGGACTTCCACTCCCTGCCGATCCCCGCGCCCGTTCTGCAGGGCATCGACGCGCTCGGCTTCACGCAGTGCACGCCGATCCAGGAGCGATCGCTGCCGTTGTCGCTGGCCGGCAAGGACGTCGCCGGGCAGGCACAGACCGGCACCGGCAAGACCGCGGCGTTCCTGATCACGGTGTTCAGCCGCCTGCTCAAGCACCCGCGCACGGGGCCCGGCCCGCGCGCGCTGGTGATCGCGCCGACGCGCGAGCTGGTGGTGCAGATCCTGAACGACGCCGAGGGCCTGGGGCATTTCACCGGCCTCAGCGTCCACGCCGTATTTGGCGGCGTCGACTACGGCAAGCAGCGCGAGATCCTGCGCGAAGGTTGCGACATTCTGGTCGGCACGCCCGGACGCTTGATCGACTACTTCAAGCAGCGCGTCTACACCCTGCGCCACTGCGAGGCGCTGGTCATCGACGAGGCCGACCGCATGTTCGACATGGGGTTCATCGCCGACCTGCGCTTCCTGCTGCGCCGGCTGCCGCCCTACCACGAACGGCAGTCGATGTTGTTCTCGGCCACCTTGAACTTCGCCGTCATGGAACTCGCCTACGAGCACATGAACGATCCGATCAAGGTCGACGTCGCGCCCGAGCGGGTGACGGCGGAGAACGTCGAGCACGTGCTCTACCACGTCGGCCGCCACGAGAAGTTTCCGCTCCTGCTCGGCATCGTGCAGCGCGAGAAGCCCGAGCGCTCGCTGGTCTTCGTCAACACCAAGCGCGAGGCCGACTGGCTGGTGCGGCGCCTGGAGGACAACGGCATCCACGCCCGCGCGCTCACCGGCGACGTCGAGCAGCGCGTGCGCCTCAAGGTCATGCGCGACTACAAGGACGGCGTGCTGCCGATGTTGGTCGCGACGGACGTCGCCTCGCGCGGCTTGCACGTCGAGGGCGTCTCGCATGTCTTCAACTACGACCTGCCGCAGGACCCCGAGGACTACGTGCACCGCATCGGCCGCACGGCCCGCGCCGGCGCGTCGGGCAAGGCGGTAACGCTGGCGTGCGAGACCTACGTCATGGCCCTGGAGGCGATCGAGGAGTTGATCGGCTTCAAGCTGCCGACCGTGCCGGTCGAGGACGACCTGCTGGTAAAGCCGGTGCCGCCGTCGCACAGCGCGCACCGCCGCCCGATGCCAGCGCGGCACGACGGCGGGCGCGGCGGTCCGCGCCGCAACGACGGGCGGCGCAGCGAACCGCGGCAAGCCGAACCGAAAGCGACCGAACCGCGCCCCCAGCCAGCATCCGCCGACGGAGCGCCGAGCGATAGTCAGCCCAAGCGGCGGCGCTCGCGCCGCCGCGGCCCACGTACACCGCAAGCCGCATCCGAGTAACCGCACCGACCTCTCACCCACACGACTTCTCCACCGAACTTTTCAACCACCACGCAATCGCGCCGCACGCGCCGGGAGGCACCATGTTTGGAACCATCAAGAAGATCATCAGAGACAAGGGTTTTGGCTTCATCGTGCCGGATGACGGCAGCGACGAAGTGTTCTTCCACCGCTCGCAGATGGCGCCCAAGGTCAACTTCGAAGACCTGCGCGAGGGCGAAGAGGTGGATTTCCAGGTCAAGAAGGGCGACAAGGGCCCGCAGGCCTTCGCCCTCAAGCCCCGCTGATCCGCTCCGCATTCGTTCGCCGCTGCTCGGGCCCGTGCTGAGGCAGCGCGCCCGCGAAAGGGTTGGAATGAAATGAGCGTTCCCGCGCATGCCTCGGCGCGCGCGGCGCCAGCCGATGTCGCGCGCAGCGCGCGGCGGCTCGCGCTGCCGGCGCTCAGCGGTGCGCTGATCGCCGCGGCGTTCCTCGACTTCTCGCTCTACCCGCTGGCGTGGGTGGCGTTCGCGCCGTTGCTGTGGAGCCTCGCCGAAGCGGCGACGCGCCGCGATGCGCTGCGCATCGGCGCCATCGCCGGCATGGTCACCAACGTGCCGGCGTTCTACTGGCTCGTGTACACGATGCACGTCTTCGGCGGCTTTCCGTATGTGATCGCCGTGTTCTTCTACCTGTGCCTGTCGGCGTTCGCGGCCTGCCAGTTCGTGCTCTTCGCGCTGGCGTTGCGGCGCACCGGGTACGGCCCGCTCGGCCTGGCCGCACCGGTGATGTGGGTGGGGCTCGAGTTTCTCTATCCGAATCTGTTTCCATGGCGGTTGGCGAACTCGCAGTTCCACGTCCCGCTGCTGACGCAGGTTGGCGACCTCACCGGTCCGTTCGGGCTCAGCTTTGTGCTCGTCTGGTTCAGCACCGGGCTCGTCCTCGCCCTGCGCCGACCGCATCGACTGCTGCCGCTCGGCGCCGCGACGGCTGCCGTGGTCGCCGTGCTCGCATACGGGGCGGTGCGCATGCCGGCCATCGACGCCGCGATCGAAGCGGCACCGCGCGTGCGGGTGGCGCTCATCCAGGGCAACATCGGCATCCGCGAGAAGGGCAATGTGGCGCTGTTCGAGATCAACGTCGAACGCTACCGGGCGCTGTCCGACGCGGTGCAGGACGACGTCGATGTCGTCGTCTGGCCCGAGTCGGTGGCGCAGTGGTGGGTGCCGGCCGAGGACGAGCAGCTGCAGCCGAAGCACAACCCGTTCCCCGGCCTGCGCTCGCACCTCATCTTCGGCGGCCTGGCGTACATGTTCGATGCGCAGGGCAAGCCGGAACACTACAACAGCGCCTTCCTGATCGATCGCGACGCCACCGTTCTCGGTCGCTACGACAAACGCGTGCTGCTGCCGTTCGGCGAATACCTGCCCGGCTCGACGTGGATTCCCGGCCTGGCGAAGCTCAGCCCGCAGACCGGCGACTTCACCCCCGGGCACGCGCTGCGCACGCTCGACGTGCCCGGCCGCGCCCGCTTCGCGCCGCTGGTGTGTTACGAGGACGTCCCGTCGGGCATCGCGCGCGACATGACCCGCCAGGGCGCCGAGGTGCTGCTGACGATGTTCAACGACGCCTGGTTCGGCGCCTCGATGGCGCCCTACCAGCACGAAGCCCTGGCGCTCTGGCGCGCAATCGAGAACCGGCGGTATTTCGTCCGCGTCGGCAACGCCGGCGTCACCGGCATCATCGACCCGCTCGGCCGCGTCGTCTCGCGCCTCGGCCTCTTCACCGAGGAAACGCTCACCGCCGAGATCCGCCCGCTGCGCCTCGAGTCGTTCTACACTCGACACGGCGACGTCTTCGGCTGGAGCGTTGTCGCCATCGCCGCGCTGTGGCTGCTTGCCATCCGTTTGCAACGGCTCGCCAAGCGCTAGCGCCTCTCCCCTCGGGGTCGGTATCGGTATCGGCATCGGTATCGATCCTGCCGCCCGTTGCTCCTCGATTCCGATACCGATGCCGATACCGACCCCGACCCCGACTCGGAGAGCCCGCCGAAGGGGTTCCGATGCATTGGACCAGCCAACACCCCTTCGACTACGCTGCGCGCGAATCGGTTCGGCGTCAGCAAAAGGGGGCCATGATGCGCGCACAAGTAGCGATTCTCCTCGCGGTTCAACTCGTCATCGCAACCGCGATGCCCAACCGCGGCCTGGCGGGCGAGGCCACCTGCGGCAACGATGTCATCGACATCGGCGAGGAATGCGACGGGGCCTACGACTTCGGCTGCCCCGGCCTGTGCAGCTCGCAGTGTGCGTGTCCGCCGATCGCGACCATCGACATCCCGAGCGCGGCGCAGCCGCCGAACGCGCCGGGCAGCCCCGGCGTCATGGTCACCAATCCGAAGCTGCTCGCCCAGTTCGGGGCGACCTTCAACCTCAACAACGCCCGCTACACCCGCTTTCAGCTCGACGACTCGGGGGCGCGGCCCGACGCCATCCTCATCCTCGTGCCCGGCTTTCTCGGCGGCGCCGGCGACTTCCGCGTCCTGGCGCAGGAGCTGCTGCGCCGCGCCATGGCCGACCACGACCTGCGGCTCGAGGTGTGGGCCTTCGACCGCCGCACCAACCAGCTCGAAGACACGCTCGGACTCGACCTGGCCGAAGAGCAGCACGACCCGCTGCTGGCGCAAGACTGGCTCTTCGGCGCCGAGCTGAGCCTGCCGCTCGACGCGCGCCTCACCCGGCGCGCCGAGTTCTACAACGCGCAGGACGATGTGCCGTTCATCGCCAACTGGACCAACCTGGTCTTCTCGCGCGACATCGACGCCGTCGTCGCCGCGGCGCACGGCCAGGCGCGCAACCACAACGTCTTCCTCGGCGGGCACTCGGCGGGCACGGGCTTCACCGCGCGCTACGCGGCGACCGACTTCAACCTCGCGCCGGGATGCGACGGCACGCCGGAGCCCGGCTACCGCAAGCTGCGCGGCCTGGTGCTGCTCGAAGGCGGCGGTGGATCGACCAGTGGGGCCGACGCGATCAGCGACGAGACGCTCGAGCGGGTCATCGCCCGCTTCGACGGCGGCCTGTTCGGCGCCGTGCGCGACAACGCGGCGCGCTGCGTCGACGGCACGACGGCATGTACGTTGGCCACCGAGGCGACCGACTGCGCCGGACAGGTGCCGCCGCGCTGCACGCTGCCGACGACGGCGTACTCCGTCATCCCGGGGGTGCTCAACCCGCGCGTGCTCGCCGCCGCCGAGGCGACGTCGATCCAGGCCATCACCGATTTCAACACCGGGCAGGCCGTGGGCCAGTTGGATCAAGGCGAGCCGGGCAACAACGCCGTCGCCAAGGTTCCGGATCTCGCCGGGCTCGCGCTCATCCCTGACGGGACCGTCGCCGCGGGCTTCGGTACCTTCCTCGACAAGGACGGTCCGATCGGGAAGGCGCTCGCCTTCGTCGCCATGGGTTTGGGGCAACCCGGCCCGACGGTGGATGGGGTTCTCAGTTGGCAGGACATCCTGCACGGACCGCTGACGGTCGAGCCCGACCGCGGCCCGCCGCCGACGGCGCTGCCGGCGCCGCAGTGGGGCCCGGACAAGCAAGCCACGCGGCTCGACCGCGTCGTCTGGACGTTCTTCTCCGGGCAGACCAACTTCTCCGATTGGTACTTTCCGTCCTCCGGTCTGGGCACGACGAGCGGGATCGGACTCGACTCGACCAAACTCTCGGCACCGCCGCCGGCCGGACGCGGGCGCTGCGACATCGAGAACCTGACCCAGGCCGCCAACATCGACATCCCGGTGATCGCCTTCGCCGGCGCGCACGGGCTGGCGCCGGTGCCGGGCGTCTACACCGCCTTTGCGCAGAGCATCGGCCCCTGCACGCAGCCGAGCTGCGACCAGACGACGCCGCGTGTGGTGGACGCGGCCAGCCCCAACCCGGCGTTCCCGACCTTCGGCAACGTCGCCGGCGGCTTCGAGGTCTACGTCAGCGAAGGCTTCGCGCACCTCGACGTGCTGACCGCCGAGGACGACGCCGACAACCACGTCGTCGCACCGCTGTCCGACTTCCTCGCCCGCAACGCCGTGCTCAGCTCGTGTGTCGGCGACTGCGACACGAGCGGCAACGTGACCATCGACGAGCTGATCCTCGGCACCACCATCGCCCTCGGCACCGCGCCGCTCACGGCCTGCAACGCCTTCGACTGCAACGACAGCGGCGAGGTCACCATCGACTGCCTGGTCAGAGGGGTGAAATCGTCGTTGGATGCGTGTCCCGCACCGCCGGGCTCTTAGTCACGCATGAGCGCACGACTCTCCGTCGGCCTCGCGGCGAACTGCCTCGCGCCGCTGCGTCTCCAGCAGGCGCAGGAGCGCATTGCGGCGTTGATGCGCGTCGCCTCCCTGATGGTGCCCGACCACTACCAGGGCTTCGTGCCGCGCGCCGTCTGGCGACCCGAAACGATGGCGGCGGCAAAGCATCTCCCGTCGCTCGACGCGTTCTTCGACCCGTTCGTGTTGTTGGGATCGATGGCTTCGCGCCTGCCGCGCCGCATCCGGCTCGGCACCGGCGTGACCGAACCGTTTCGCCGCCACCCCGCCACGCTGGCGCAGGCGTTCGTCACCCTCGACCATTTGACCCGCGGCCGCGCCATCTGCGGCATCGGCAACGGCGAGCGCGAGAACACCACACCGTACGGCATCCCCTTTACCAAACGTGTCGGCCGTCTCGAGGAAGCGTTGGAGATCATGCAGCGGCTCTGGCACAGCCGCGGCGAGCCCATCACCTTCGACGGCAGCTTCTGGAAACTGGACAAGGCCGTCTTCCGCACGCCGCTCTACAACCACCGCGCGCCGTGCGTCTGGCTCGCCGCCCACGCGCCGCGCATGCTCGGCCTCGCCGGCCGCTACGCCGACGGCTGGTATCCGACGCTGAAGATGACGCCGGCCGACTACACCGACAAGCTCGGCATCATTCGCACCGCCACGCGCGACGCGGGGCGCGACCCGGCCCGCTTCGAGCCCGGCCTGCAGATCATGATCGCGCTCGGCAAAGATCGCCGCACGACGCTCGCCGCGCTCGGTCGCCTGCCGGTCGCCGGCGCCCTCACCCTGCTGCTGCCCGGCGCCGTGTGGGCCAAGCACGGCCTGCGCCACCCACTCGGCGACGACTACGAAGGCGCCGCGCAGTTCGTCCCGGAGGAAGTGACGCTCGAGCAGATGGCCTCGGCCCAGCGCCTCCTGACCCCCGACCTCCTCCTCGAAGGCGCCTACGCCGGCAGCATCGACGACGTCGTCCGCGAAGTCCGCGCCCTCGTCGCCGCCGGCCTGCGCCACGTCGTGATCTCAGACATCGGCCCGCTGATCACCGGCGGCCGGCTGAGCGATTTCGTCCGCCTCTGGACGCTGATCCGGCGCCTGCGGCGGATCGAGGTTCCCCCGCGTTGAGAGCGGAGCTCGCCCCGGTCCTTCAGTGCGAGCGGAAAGTCCTTTGAGATAGAGGAGAGGATCCGCTCATGCTGAGCCCGTCGAAGCACGGGGAGGGTGGATCTTCCAAACGGCCGTCACGCGGGAAGATCACGATAGATGTCGTCGACGACGAGAGAACAGCCGATGGAGGGCAATCGGACTGTCTCGCCTGCCCCCCGCCCTTCGTTTGACCAGCTACCGTTCTCGGCACGCAGCCACACTTCCACCATTGGTGCCGAGTGGGCCACGAGGACGACCTCGCGCAAGGAAGTAACCCTGCGGTAGTGGTCGAGCTTCTCCCCGCGATCGTACTCCGCCGTCGAGTCGCTGAGCACCTCCACGAGTACGATAGGGTTCAACACGGTGGCTGGATCCTCCGGATCGCGCTCCAGCTGGCCGCACACGACGGTGACATCCGGATACGTCGCGAGCCCCGTCGCGGCCACTCGCACCCGCAAGTCCGAGGTGAAGATCTCGCACCCCTTCCCTTCGAGCTGCGGCCCAAGCTGCCGGATGACTCGTGCGGCCAACGCCGCATGCGCCGGGCTCCCTCCAGCCATGGCGTAGATGACGCCATCGAGGAACTCGTGACGCACATTGCTGTACTCCTCCAGCCGGACGTACTCACGGAAGGAGAATCGCCGTCGAGCGGGCTCGGTCATCGTCCTGGGAAGTATGCCGCACTCCGCCGGCACAGCCAAGGATCTTGCTAGGGTGTGGCGCCGCCGACCCGTGCCGCCCGCAGCGACTCCCGAGGTCGCCCACGCTGCCGCCCGTCCCTTGCCGGCCCACGGACTACCGCGATAAGAGCCCTACTAACGGCTCCTTCCGCCTAGCGCCTCTGGCACCGGCCAAGGCAAGCCGCGCCTGGTCGGAGGCTGCTTAGGCGGGCACAAGCAGCAAGGAAGACAAGATGGCGCAGCCAGCAGGTAGCTCGCAAGGATTCTGGTCTTACGTTCACCGGGACGACGAGGCGGACGGCGGGCGAATCGTCCGTCTCGCGAAGGATGTGGTCGATCAGTATGAGATGCTTACCGGCGAGACCATCTCCTTGTTCCTGGATAGGGATGCCCTCAACTGGGGTGACAACTGGCGTGCAAGATCGACGACAGTCTTTCATCCGTGGCCTTCTTCATTCCGGTCATGACACCTCGATATTTCATGAGTTCTGAATGTCGTCGGGAACTCCAATTCTTCGCACGGCGTGCCGAAAAGTTGGGTATCAAAGAACTCGTACTGCCCCTTCTATATGTAGACGTTCCAGCGCTTGAAGATGAGTCGCCCAAGGACGACCTGATCACCTTGGTGCGCACTTTCCAATGGGAAGATTGGCGGCAACTGCGATACTTGGAAGTTGGGAGTGAAGGGTATCGGCGCGGAGTGTTCCAGCTTGCCAGTCGTCTAGTTGCTGCCAATACACACGCGGAAAAAGCGACCATCGCCGAGGCGGCACTGGCTTTCTCCCGCATCCCCGAAGACGAGGAGGACGGCTCCCCCGGGCTGCTTGATCGTGTTGGGCGTGCCGAAGAGGTGTTGCCCCAGTGGAACGAAACTCTCCTCGCAATTAAACAGGAGATCGAGACAATCGGTAGAGTGATGCAGGAGGGCACGACTGGTCCTCAAGAGCCAACCATCCCACCATCCACAAGGTGGCAACTCGCGCTGAGATGATTCATCATGCCAATCATCGCCGTGAGGGAGTCGTCATGGAGATCTTCCCCCGCATCACCGTCGATCCAACCGTTTGCACGGGGAAACCGTGCATCCGCGGACTGCGTTTCCCCGTGTCGCGGCTCCTCGGTCTTCTGGCGGCTGGGGAGACGAAACAGTCCGTTCTGGAAGCATACCCCTACCTGGAAGCCGCGGACGTTGATGCCGCCCTGCGGTATGCCGCTTCCATTGCCGAGGACGAGACGGTTGAACTCATTCGGTAAGAGGCGGCGCCGAAAGGTATGCTGGGCCGACTCGGCCGAGTTTGGGAAAGGCGGGCCCCTCGGCCAGCGTCCCCTCTCGCCGCCCTAACGTTCCCTCGTGGTGCGCCACCGTGGGCGGCTCTTCCGTTGGATTGATCCGTGTTCGCCCGCAGATGTAGTCTACTGGGCGGAGGAAGAGCCCATGAAGTTGCGCGTGGTACTCGAGCCAAGTGACGAGGGAGGATACACCGCCATCGTCCCTGCGCTTCCCGGCTGTGTTAGCGAAGGTGACACGCGCGACGAGGCACTCGCCAACATTCGGGAGGCGATCGAGCTCTACCTGGAGCCGGTGGATGATGACGTGGCAGTTTCAGCCGATGCTGAGGTCATCGAAATCGCGGTATGAAGGTTCCCAGCCTGAGCTACGAGCAAGTGGTTCGGGCCCTCCGTCGAGACGGTTGGGTAGTCGTTCGGCAGCGCGGCAGCCACATTCGCCTCCAGAAGCATACCGCCGATGAAACGCTGAAGTTGATCGTGCCCGCACATCGACCGATCAAGCGCTCCACTCTCTCCCACATCCTCAAGCAAGCCCGGCTCACGGTCGACGAGTTCCATCGACTGGTGTGAGCCCAATGGCAGCTCGCTCAGCGCTCCCAGACGACGTACTCGTCGAGCTCGGTGCCGTCGACCAAGTTTGGCGGAGGGGCCGGCGCCTTCGATCTCGCCGCTGCAACGTCCTCGACTGCGGCCCCGAGCCGACGCGGCGTTGACGACTTGTGCAGAAATTACCATAGTCGCGTCCCGCCAGATTGGCGCTCCGATTCCTTCGACAGCTCAAGTCGGGTTGGCTGGCCTCTCGGTCACCGGCTTCCACGTACGTGAGGAGAAAGACATGGTCATGAGATTCAGCAGATTGAAGGCGCTCACCGCCGCGATGGCGTTGCTCTTGTGCTCGTCGGTTGGAACGGCCAGCGCCCAGTATGCCGATAAGATTTCCGCCCAGGAGGCGCAGAATATCGCTGAAGACGCGTACGTCTTCGGCTACCCGCTGGTCACCATGGAGATGACCCGGCGGGTGATGACCAACGTCCGCGAACCGGAGGGCACGCGAGCACCGATGGGACATCTGGTGCGGATGCGCGCGTATCCGACCGCTGCCTTCCGGGATGTCACGGCGCCCAACGCCGATACGCTCTACACCACCACCTGGATCGACGTCGCCAAGGAGCCCTGGGTGCTGACCCTGCCCGATGCGCACGACCGCTACTATCTCTTCCCGATGCTCGACGGCTGGACCGATGTCTTCCAGGTGCCAGGCAAGCGCACCACCGGCACCGGCGCGCAGAAGTATGCCATCACCGGCCCGGGCTGGAAGGGCACGCTCCCCAGCGGCGTGAAGGAGTACAAATCCCCCACGAGCATCGTGTGGCTGCTCGGGCGCATCTACTGCACCGGCACGCCGGAAGACTACGCGGCGGTGCACGAGCTGCAGGACGCCATTTCGGTGGTGCCGCTGAGCGCGTACGGAAAGCCCTACACGCCGCCGCCGGGGACAGTGGATCCGAGCATCGACATGAAGACCCCCGTGCGTGACCAGGTCAACGCCCTCAGCACCGCCGCCTACTTCAATCTGCTGGCAGCGCTCATGAAGGACAACCCGCCCGCTAAGGCCGACGCTCCCGTGCTCGAGAAAATGGCCCGACTCGGCATCGTCCCGGGGCAGGCCTTCGATCTGAGCAAGCTCGACCCCGCGGTGCAGCAAGCCCTGCAGGGGATCCCCAAAGTGGGCGCCGAGAAAATCATGGCCCACTTCAAGTGGGCGGGAAAAGACGAGAACGGCTGGATCTTCACGACCAAGACCGGGCTCTACGGGACCGACTATCTCCAACGGGCGTTGATCACCGCCATCGGACTCGGCGCCAACCGCCCGCAGGATGCGGTGTATCCGACTTCGGAAGCGGCGGCGGACGGCAAACCATACGATGGGACCAAGAAGTACGTCATGCATTTCGACAACGGCAACTTGCCGCCGGTCGAAGGCTTCTGGTCGCTGACGATGTACAACGCCGAGTACTTCTTCGTCGACAACCCGCTCAACCGCTACACGGTGAGCGCGCGCAACGACCTCAAGAAGAATGCCGACGGCTCGGTGGATCTCTACCTGCAAAACGACAATCCCGGTCCCGAGAAGGAAGCGAACTGGCTTCCCGCACCGGCCGGAAAATTCATCCTCATGCTGCGCCTCTACTGGCCCCGGGAAACGCCGCCGTCCATCATCGACGGCACGTGGAAGATTCCGCCCGTGCAAGAGGTGCAGTGAAGCGGGTGGAGAACTCGCCGCCCGCCGCGGCGCTCGCTCAGCGTTCCCAGACGACGTACTCGTCGAGCTCGGTGCCGTCGACGAGGATGGCGTAGGGGCCGGCGACTTCGAGCTCGCCGCTGCCGTCGCTCTGCGGCTGGTGCAGGCGGGCGTGGTCTTCGGCCAGGGCGGCGCGGAAGCGCTCGTCCGAGGGGCGCGCCGCGCCGCGCGGGATGCGCAGCAGGGCGAAGGCGTTGGAAACTCCGGCGGGCATGTAGCGCCAATACATATGTAGCGCTCCGAAGTGGGTCAAGCCGCCCGCCGCGTCGCTTGCGCGACTGCAACACTTCGGCGAGGATGCCGTCACCGCACAGGAGTCCGTATGAGTTTCAATCTTGCCGAGATCAGCGAGGCCATCGCGGCCGCCATCCCGGAGCGCGAGTGCCTCATCTTTCGCGAGCACCGCTTCACCTGGGCCGACTTCAACCAGCGCACACGCCGCCTGGGCAACTACCTGCACGGGCGCGGCCTCGGCGCCCACCAGGACCGCAGCAAGTTACTCAACTTCGAGTCGGGCCAGGATCACCTCGGCATCTATCTCTACAACTGCCACGAGTACCTCGAGGGCATGATGGGCAGCTACAAGGCCCGCGTCGCGCCCTTCAACGTCAACTATCGCTACGTCGACGACGAGCTGGTCTACCTGCTCAACGACGCCGACGCGCGGGCGCTGATCTACCACGCCCGCTTTGCCCCCAACGTGGCGCGCATTCGCCCGCAACTGCCCAACCTCGACGTGCTGATTCAGGTCGCCGACGACTCCGGCCACGCCCTGCTGCCGGGCGCCGTCGACTACGAGGAAGCGCTGCGCCAGTCGTCGCCGGCGCGCCCGGCACTCGAGTGGTCGCCCGACGATCTGTACATCCTCTACACCGGCGGCACGACGGGCATGCCCAAGGGCGTGCTGTGGCGCCAGGAAGACATCTTCTTCGGCGCCCTCGGCGGCCATCCGCTCGGCGGCTCGAAGTTCCCGAGCCTCGAGGCCGTCGTCGACGGGGCCAAGGCCGGCGCCATCCGCGCCCTGCCGGCACCGCCGTTGATGCACGGCGCGGCGCACTGGATGGCCTTCACGGCGCTGCACCAGGGCGGTACGGTCATCATCCAGAACCGCACCGATCGACTCGATCCGGACGACATCTGGTCGACCATCGAGCGCCACAAAGTGCAGTTCCTCACCATCGTCGGCGACGCCTTCGGCCGGCCGCTGCTCGATCAGCTCGACAAGAAACCGTACGACCTGTCGACGCTCAACGTCATCCTCTCCGGCGGCGCCATCCTGACGCCGGCGCTCAAGGACGGCTTCGTGTCGAAGATCCCGCACCTGATGATCATCGACGGCTTCGGCGCGTCGGAGACCGGCGGACAGGGCTCGCACGTCACCATGGCGGGCGCCAAGGCGACCACCGGCAAGTTCCGCATGAACGAGGACACACTCGTGCTGTCGGACGATCTGACCACCACGCTCACCGCGGGCCACCCCGCCAGCGGCTGGCTGGCGCGCGCCGGGCATGTGCCGCTCGGCTATTTCAAGGACGCGGAGAAGACCAACAAGACCTTCCCCGTCATCGCCGGCCGGCGCTACGCCGTGCCCGGCGACCACGCCAAGGTCGCCGACGACGGCACCATCGTCGTGCTCGGGCGCGGCTCGGTGTCGATCAACTCGGGCGGCGAGAAAATCTACCCGGAAGAAGTCGAGAAGGCGCTCAAGCACCACCCGTCGGTCTACGACGCCGTCGTCGTCGGCACACCGAACGAGCGCTTCGGCCAGCAGGTCACCGCCGTCGTCCAGGCGCGCGCCGGCGAAGTGCCCAGCGAGGCTGAGCTGATCGAGTTCGCCGCTCAGCACCTCGCCCGCTACAAGCTGCCGCGGGCGGTCCTCTTCGTCGACGAGATGGTGCGCAGCCCGTCGGGCAAGGCCGACTACCGATGGGCGAAGGCGTTGGCGCTGAAGGAGTTGGGGCTGGAATAGGCGAGCAAGGCGGCGGGCAAAGAATGTTGAATCCCCCTCACCCTGGCCCTCTCCCATCCGGGAGAGGGAATCTGAACCCCGGAGAAGAAACCTGATCCCCCTGCTCTGCTTCGACCTCGACGGCGTGCTGTACTCGTCCGAGCCGTTTCTCGGCGAGGCGTACCGCGAGGCCATCGCGCGCGTGAACGGCGAACGGCCGGGCTCGTTCGCGCGTGTGCCGTCGACGCGCGAGATCCTCGACCATGTCGGTTGGCCGCTGCGTGTCATCCTGGCGCGGTTGTTCCCGCAGGCCGATCCCGAGGCCGTGCAGCGGTTGAACATGGTCTCGCTCGACGTCATCTGCGAGCACGTGATGGCCGGCGAGGGCATCCTGTATCCCGACGTCGCCGACACATTGCGCGCGCTCAGGGCGCATTACGCGCTGTGCGTGGCCTCCAACGGGCGCAGCCGTTACATCGAGGCAGTGCTCGGCACCTACGGGCTGGCCGACTGCTTTGCCGCGCGCGTCACCGCCGACCAGGTCGGCGACAAAGCCGCCATCCTGCGCGCCTACCTGGCGCGACACGGCGTCACCGCCGCGCAGACGGTGATGATCGGCGACCGCACCAGCGACGTCGAGGCCGCGCAGGCCATCGGCTGCCCCTTCGTCGGTTGCGACTACGGCCACGGCTATCGCGACGAGATCGCCGCCGCCGGCCCCATCGTGGCGCGCTTCCGCGATCTGCCGAGCGTGGTGGAACAGGTGTTGATGGACAAGCCGCAGGCCAGCATCTAGAAGCCGAAGAAAGGGGGCGCCAACATGGGTTTGGTAACGGAGCACGCGCTGTCGGCCCGCGAGTTTCTCGACGAATGCATCGCCTTCAAGCGCGAGCACGCGCCGCAGAGCCGCTTCCTGCGCGGCTTGGTGTTGGGCAAGCTCGACGCGGCGCAGCTGCGCCAGTGGGCGATGGACTTCTACTACTACGTCGAGCCGGCGATCCCGACCATCGCGGCGTGGCTGTCGGCGGCGCCGACGCTGCCCGACCGCGACATCTACAAGCTCATCGCGCGCAACCTGGCCGGCGAGATGGGCTACATCAAGGAGGCCGAGCACCACGACCTCTATCTGCAGTTCTGCCGCGGGCTCGACATCACGCGCGAGCAGATGCTCGACCATCTGCCCCTGCCCTCGACCATCGGCGCCGCGTCGGTGATGGGCTACTACTGCCGCAACTCGTTCGAGGAAGGGCTCGGGGCCTTCGGGTTGGCCGTCGAGATGGACGTTCCCGGGCGGCCGAACGGCGCCAAGATCATTCACGACGGACTGAAACAGCACTACCACATCGACGACCAGGCGATGGAGTTCTGGGCCATCCACATTCAAGCCGAAGAGGAACACGGCGAGAACGCCGAGAAGGCGATGGCGCTGTGCGGCCAGACGCGCGAGCAGCAAGCACGTATCCGCCGCGCCTTTCGCTTCAGTGTGCTCGGCCATGCCGCGATGTCCGAAGGCTACGACCGCTTCCTGGATACGCCGGCGCACTGATCGACGGGCCGTCTTTTCAAACGCGTCGATCCTGCTACGGTCGGACACTCAGCCGCGCGACATGTCCCTTTGGAAACGATTGTTCTCGACGCGACGCCGACCGGCGGAATCCCCGCCCGCACCGCCGCCACCGCGCGGCGGTAAGGCCCCCATCCCGCTGCCCACCGATCCGAACGTCTTCGAGTGCCGCGACTGCGGCAAGGTCTTTGAAGCGCGCCGCCTGCGCCCGCTCTGTCCGGAGTGCGACAGCGGCGACGTCGATCTGATGAGCACCTGAGCGAAACGAGCCCCCGCCCATGCAGCAAAGCGCTCCCCCACACGGGCTCGCCGGCCGCCGCGCCGTCGTCATCGGCAGCGGCATCACCGGCCTGGCCGCGGCGCGCGTGCTGAGCGATCGCGGCGCGCAGGTGACCGTGCTCGAGCGCGACGCGGAACCGCCGGCCGCCACCGCGAGCGAGGCGTTCGTGTCGTGGAAGCGGCGCGGCGCGCCGCAGGTGCGCCACTCGCACGCCTTCCTCGGCCGTCTGCGCAAACTGCTGCGCGACCGCTATCCCGATCTGCTCGACGCGCTGCTGGCCGCCGGCGCGGCGGAGCTGCGCATGATGGATCGGCCGCCGCTGACGCTGCCCGAGCTGACGCCCGAGCCGGGCAACGAGGATCTGGTCGCGCTCGGCTGCCGGCGCACGACGTTCGAGTGGGTGGTGCGCGCCAACGTGCTGGCCAGCGGTGCGGTGCGTTTCGTCCCCGGTGCCAGCGTCAAGGCACTGCGCGCCGTTGGCGCTGCGCCGCCGCGCGTCACCGGCGTGCACTACGCGGTCGGCGAGGAGGAGCACACGCTGGAGGCGGATGTGATCGTCGACGCCAGCGGGCGCAACTCCAAGGCGGTCGAGTGGCTCGCCGCCATCGGCGCGGTGCCGCCGCCGGAAGAGCTCGAATCGTCCGGCGTCGTCTACTACACGCGCTTCTACCGCTTTCTCCCCGGCGCCACCGAACCGCCGCGCTCGGTGCACCCGACGGCGGCCGACTTCAACTGGGTCAAGTACGCCGTCTTCCCGGCCGACGACCGCACGTTCTCGATCACGCTCGCCGTGCCGCTGGCCGTGCCGCGGCTCAAGGTGCTGTCCAAGGTCGAAGCGTTCGACGCCATGGTGCAGTCGATCCCCGGCCTCGTCGACTGGGTCGCCCCCGACGTCGCCGAGCCGATCGGCGACCCGCACCACCCGGTGCAGGCGATGGGCGGGCTGATCAACCGCCTGCGCCGCTTCGTCGTGAACGGAGTGCCGCTGGCGACCGGCTTGTTCGTGCTCGGCGACGCCGCCTACTGCACCAACCCACTCTACGGCCGCGGCTGCGCGCAGGCGTTCTTGCACGCCGACCTCCTCGGCCAGGCCCTCGACGCGCACCCCAACGATTTGACCGCTTCGGCGCTGGCGCTCGACCGCTCGGCGCGGGCCGAGATCGAGCCCTTCTACCGCGCCTCGGTGATCGCCGACCGCGACGCCGTGCGCAAAGCCGAGGGGCGCAAGCCGAAGCGGCTCGGGGCGCGGTTGCGGCAGAAGTTCTTCGAGGACGGCATCGCCCCGGCGACGCGCAGCGACCCGGTGGTGTTTCGCGCCTTCCTGCGCATGTTCAACATGCTCGAGACCCCGGAGCAGGCCTTCGGGCGTGCGAGCGTCATCTTGCGTTCGCTCTGGGTGATGCTGCGCGGGCGCTGGTACAACCGCCGCTACGCCATGCCCGACCCGCCCGACCGCGAGGCGACCATCGCGCGCTGCGAAGCCGCCGTCGCCGGCTGAGCCGCCGCCGCGCGCGACACCGTTGGGCCACAGGCGGCATCGTATCCCCATGACCGCCAGGAAGCCGGGGCTGCTGCTCATCGGGCTCGCCTACCTCGGCTTCATCAGCCTCGGGTTGCCCGACGGACTGCTCGGCGTCGCGGCGCCGTCGATCCGCTCGCACTTCGGCATCCCGATCGACGCGCTCGGCGCGCTGCTGGTCACCTTCGCCGCCGCCTACATCGTCGCCAGCTTCAGCAGCGGTCGGGTTTTGGCCCGCATGAGCGTCGGCACGCTGCTGGCGCTGAGCTGCCTGGCGACGGGAGTGAGCCTGATCGGTTACGCCCTGGCCCCGGCGTGGTGGGTCATGGTCGCCTTCGGCGCCCTGGCGGGCCTCGGCGCCGGCGCCATTGACGCCGGCATCAACACCTACTTCGCCACCCAGCTGGGCAGCGCGCGCACGCTCAACTGGCTGCACGGCTGCTGGGGGATCGGCGCCACCGGCGGGCCGATCATCATGACCGCCGTGCTCAGCCGCGGTCTCGCCTGGCAATGGGGATACGCGCTGGTCGGGGCGGGACAGCTCGTCCTGGCGTTGGGCTTCGCCGCCACCCGCCCGCTCTGGGTTGTGAAGCCGCACCCGGCAGGCAAGCCGGTCGAGCCCGATTCCGCCAGCGCCGCCAGCACGCTGCGCCTGCCGGCGGCCTGGCTCGGCATTGCCGTGTTCTTCGTCTACACGGGCATCGAAGCCGTGGCCGGGATCTGGGTCTACAGTCTGTTCACCGAGTCGCGCGGCATCGCCGCGGCGACGGCGGGCATATGGGTGAGCGCCTACTGGGCCGCGCTCACGGTCGGGCGACTCGTCCTCGGCGCCGCCACCACCTTGGTGTCGGTGCGCGTCATGCTGCGCCTGTGCATCGCCACCGTCGCCGCCTGCGCGGCGCTGATCTGGCTCGACGTCTCCGCGCCGATCACGCTGCTCGCCCTGCCGGTGATGGGCTTCGCGCTGGCGCCGATCTTCCCATCCCTCATCGCCACGACCCCCGCGCGTCTCGGCACCGCGCACACCGCCAACGCCGTCGGCTTCCAGATCGCCGCTGCGGTCAGCGGGCAGTCGCTGCTGCCGACACTGGTCGGAATTCTCGCCGGCCGCCTCGGCCTCGAGACCGTCGGCCCCGCCCTGCTGGTTTCTTCACTCATGCTCATGGCGCTGCACGAAGCGCTGCTCGCCACGGGCAGGGCAGCGGATGCACATGGTACCCGCGCAGCGACCGCCGATCGCGCCCCGATCGCGCGAGCGTGACCGCCGCGTTGCACATGCATTGGGAGGGCGAGGCTCCTGCCGAGCCGCGCTGCGATACCAGAAGGCTCGGCAGGAGCCTCGCCCTCCCGTTCGACGGAGGGACAGGAGCTTGTTTGCAGTGAAGTCACACGACCGGGCAATCGGCGCTCCGTCCTTGCCTTCCCGGCGCGCTCCCCGATACTGCTGCCACAGCGGAGGAAACGGATGAAGGTGATTGCAGTGACCGGGGCGGCGTCGGGGATTGGCGCCGCGGTGCGCGCGCGGCTCGAGCGCGGCGGTGCGCGGGTGATCGGCGTCGATCTGCGCGACGTCGAGGTGATCGCCGACCTCGCCACGCCCGACGGGCGCGCGGCCGCGGTCACCGCCGTGCGCGCGGCGTGCGCGAACACGCTCGACGGGCTCGTCGTCTGTGCCGGGGTCGGGCCGCAGGTCGAATCGCGGGAGCTGATCGTATCGCTCAACTACTTCGGCGCCCAGGAGCTGCTGGCGGGGTTGCGCGAGGCGCTCGCGGCCGCGCGGCCGGCAGCCGCCGTGGCGATCTCCTCCAATTCGGCGTCGCTGATGCCCGACAACGACTCGCCGCTGGTCGCGGCCTGTCTGGCCGGTGACGAAGCGGAGGCGCGCCGCGCCGCGGCGGCGCTGGTCAGCGCGCAGGTCTACGCCGGGTCGAAGCTCGCCCTGGCGCGCTGGGTGCGGCGCCATGCGCCGAGCGCGGCGTGGATCGGCGCCGGCGTGCGGCTCAACGCCGTCGCGCCCGGCGCCGTGATGACACCGCTGCTGCAGGAGGGGCTCGATCACCCGCAGTTCGGCCCCGCCATCCGCGACTTCCCCATTCCGACCGGCGGTTTCGGCACGCCCGACCAGATTGCCGCCGCGGTCGCGTTTCTGCTCGGACCCGACGCCGCCTTCTGCTGTGGCAGCGTGCTGTTCGCCGACGGCGGCACCGACGCCTTGATGCGCCCGGACGCCTTCTAGCTTCGATGATGACAAGTGGTGCCGCTGGCGCGGATGGTTTTATCACCCCCCATCCAAACCTTCCCCCGCAAGGGGGGAAGGCTTCTTCGACCGATCAATCCTCGAGCTTGCCGTGTCGGCCCGCTCCCGAGGCGAAGCGGCGGGCGCCGGCTTGCGTCTCGCCCGAGTGGATGACCTCGAGGCCGAGGCGCGTCTCCTCGATCAGCGCATCGGCCAGCGGCATCTCCCACTGGCGATAGGACGAGAGGCGGTCGCTGCGCAGGCAGCGTTGGGGAAAGGCGGCGAGCTGCTGCGCCAGCGCGATTGCTTCGGCGAGCGCGGCGCCGGGTTCGACGAGGCGGTTGGCCAACCCCATGGCGCGCGCCTCGTCGCCCGAGACACCGCGACCGGTGAGGATGAGGTCGAGCGCGTGGCTGTGTCCGAGGCGGCGCGCGAGCCGGATCGTGCCGCCGTCGATCAGCGGCACGCCCCAGCGCCGGCAGTACACGCCGAACACCGCGTCGCGCGCCGCGACACACAGGTCGCACCAGATCGCCAGCTCGAGGCCGCCGGCGACGGCGTAGCCCTCGACCGCGGCGATGACCGGCTTCGAGAGCAGCATGCGCGTCGGGCCCATCGGCCCGTCGCCGCTCGTCTCGACGCGGTTGCCGCGCCCGTCGGCGACGCCCTTCAGATCAGCCCCGGAGCAAAACGTGCCGCCGGCACCGGTCAGCACGGCAACGGCGAGCGCGGCGTCGGCATCAAAGCGGCGAAAGGCAGCGGCCAGCGCCTGCGCGGTGGGACCATCGACCGCGTTCTTCGCCGCCGGTCGATCGATGGTGACAACGGCGACGGGGCCGTCGACTTCAAATCTTACGGTCTCCATCAAGCTCCTCGGTCGGCCAGAAGAACCGCGGATGGACACGGATACACACGGATGTCGGACTCCTTCTTATCCGCGTTCATCCGCGTCCATCCGTGGTTCTCTTCTTCCCCTCGGCGGTAGCCGTTCCGGAACGGCTCGGCAGGAGCCTCGCCCTCCCAGTCGGGAATCAGTTCGCGTCGGGTGCGGCGCGGCGGACGCCGCGCAGCAGGGGGTGATCGGCGACGCCGAGCGCCTCGAGGATCTCGAGCTCGAGCAAGCCGGCGCGGCGGGCGCTCTTGAGCAGGTGCGGCACGCGCTTGCCCGAGGCGACGTCGGCGAGGTCGGCTTCGTTGATGACGCGCTGCTCGCGCAGCATCTGCGCCCCCAGGGCGTCGACGTCATCGACACCGAACTCGCGCAGGCGTTGGACCGTACGGGCGAGCATGATCGGACCGGGGCGGTCGGACACCACGCCCATGATCTGGCCCAGCCAGCGCGAGGCGAACGCGATGCGCTCGTCGAGCGAGTGGGACGCCATCCACTCCGCGATGTACAGCACGCCAAAACCCATGTGGCGGCTCTCGTCGCGCGTGATGAGGGTGAGGATGTCGCGCAGCAACGGATGCGTGGCGTTGCGCTGGATGCCCTCGAAGATGTTCATTGCCAGGCTCTCGAGAAAGAACTGCTCGGTGGCGATGAGCTCGAGCGGGTCCTCTTGCACCAACAACTGGTCGAACATCATTTCGGTCGGCCAGTCGATGTCCTCGACCTCCTCGTCCATCTTGTCGAGGAAGCGGCGGTACGCCAGGTGGTGGCGCGCCTCGTCCATCGCCTGCGCCGCGGCGTGATTGCGGTAGTCTTCCTCGCGCAGGACGAGCACCAGCTTGGCGCAGACGTTCTGCGCCACGCTCTCGCCCACCTGCAGGATGTTCAGCATGCGGCCCAGGGCGCGGCGCGTGCTGTAGGCCTTGACGTCCTCAGGCAGGGCGCGGAAGGTCGGCGTCTCGCCGAACGCCATCCAGTCCGCGCTCACCAGGCCGTCGTCTTTTTCGAGCGGCACGGCCCAGTCGACGTCGCGTTCGAAGTCCCAATCGGCTGAGTGTGCCTTGGCGAAGAGGGCGTTGATCCCGGCATGGCCGGTGTTCTGCATCTTGAGCAGCTCGCGTGTTCGCATGGTTCACTCTCACCCGCCGGCGCGCCCGTCGCAAGCGACGCGGGGTGGCGTCAGTTGATCTCCTTGGCCTTCAGTTGCTCCGCCGTGTTGCGGCCGATCTCGGCGGCCTCGTAGCGCCCTTCGAGGCAGACCGAGGCGCCGGAGTTGACCAGTTGCGCAATGATCGGCGCCGGCAGCGACCCGAGCGTCGGGTCGGGCAGCGCGGCACCGCGGGCCAGGATCAGCGCCCGGCCGTTGCCCTGCTCGCTGCCTTTCAGCAGGACCTTCTGCACCCCGTCGGCGGTACCGGCCGAGTCCTTGTACTTGTACCCGGAGCTGCCGAGCTGGCTCCACTTCGTCAGGCTGGCCGGAGCGTCGATCTGCTCGAGCAGTGCGCCCGGCGCGCCGGAGTAGAGGCACAAGGCGTAGTTCGCCGCCACATACGGCTCGCCGAGCTCGGCCTTGGTGACCGGGCCTTTGATCCACTTCCAGATCAGCTTGTCTTGCGCCTGCGTGCCGCCCTTGCGGAAGAGCAGCAGCGACTTGGCCGCCGCGCGGCAGTCGGAGCGCGGCGTCGCCTGGCAGAGCGGCGTCGGCGTCGCCGTCGGCGTCGGCGTGTTGGTCGCCGTGCGGGTCGGGGTGATCGTGAACGTCGGCGTGACCGACGGTGTCGGCGTCGCGGTGCGCGTCGGCGTGTGCGTCGCGGTCGGCGTGCGCGTCGGCGTCTCGGTGCGCGTATCGGTCGGGGTGCGCGTCGGCGTTCGCGTGGGCGTATTGGTCCGTGTCGACGTCGGCGTCCACGTCGGAGTGACCGTCGGCGTCGGGGTATCCGTCGGCGTATCGGTCGGCGTCGCGGTGAAGGTCGGCGTCGGCGTCGCGGTCGGCGGGCTGGTGAAGGTCGGCGTCGCCGTCGGCGTGCGCGTCGGGGTCCGCGTCGCCGTATTGGTCGCCGTCGGGGTCGGGGTATCCGTTGCGGTCGGCGTCGGCGTGTCGGCGACCGGGCCCTTGGTGATCACGAAGGTGTCGAACACGGTGTTGTTGGCGTCGATCGCCTCCACCGTGAGGGTATCGTTGTTGGTCAGAGTCACCGACGTGTACTGGTAACGGTTGAAGCTGCAGTACGAGTTCGGACCGCCGGGGCAATCGTTGTCGAGCCAGTAGCAGATCTCTTGCGAGCCGAAGAGCGGCTGCCGGTAGGGCTGGCCGCCGCCGTTGATGTTGGCGTCTTGATCGAGTGTCGCACCGCCGCCGCCCGTCATGATGTACGTGGTGCCCAGGCCGTCGCTGCCGGGTGAGCCGTTGGCCAGGAAATCGTCCATGTACTTGGTGCGCTCGTAGATGTGGTCGTGGCCGGTGAAGACGATGTCGACGCCGTACTTCTCGAACAGCGGGCCCCAGCTGTTGCGCACGCTGGTGGTGCTGCCGATCGAGGCGATGCCGTTGGCGCACGAGTACGGCGCATGGTGCAGGAAGACCAATTTCCACTTGCGCGTCGAGGTGGCCAGCTGGTTTTCGATCCAGGCTTGCTGCGTGCCGTCGCAACAGCTGTCGCTGTCGGTCATGACGAACAGCACGTCGGCGTTCTCGAAGGCGTAGTAGCGTTCCGGCTGCGTGCCGTTGAGCGGCAGCGCGAACGTCTTGACGTGGGCCGAGTTGGCGTAGCTGCCGGCGCCGCCGACGTTGTTGAGGTCGTGGTTGCCGAGGGCGGGGAAATACGGGATGCGCTGAAACGGCACCTGGTAGTAGGCCAGGCCGTTGCTGTCGAGCTCGGACTGCGTGCCGTTCGGGTAGGTGTTGTCGCCGACGGTGAGGATCATCTCGGGGTCGGCGGCGTTCTGCAGATTGGCGATCACCTGCTCGTTGGCGGTGCCCTGGCCCCAGTCGCCGATGACGGTGAAGAACAGCTCGCCGGTGTCGTTGGAGGCGCGCATGGTGCGAAAGTAGTTCGGGTTTTGCACGATGACGCCGTTGGTGCGCAGTTGGTAGTAGTACTGCGTGCCGGGCAGCAGCCCGGTGAGCGTCACCTTGTGGCAAGTGCCGGCGGCACCGACCTCGCAACTGCCCGCCTGCGGCACGGTCATCGACGAGCCGAGCCCCGGGGTGAGACCGTACTCGACCTGGCTGTCGCCGGCGACGTTGGTCCACCACAGGAACGTCATCGACGTCGGCACCACGTCCGGATTCTGCAGCAGCGGGCCGCGGGTGATCGTCTGCCCGTGCGCCGGCGAGACGGACACCAGTGCGATCAGCACCAGGAACGCGACGGTCGCGCGGGATGAAAACGAGCTTGGAACGCCTCGGCGCATGCAGCAGACCCCTTGCTGTTCGGACGCCCCGCCCCCCGCAGGGATCCCGATGCGCGTCCAAGAACTCTTCGGCAATACCACGAAGCTTCGAAGTATTGGAAGCTGCCTTCGCGCTCGGAGGAGCCGCTTACCACACCAAATCCTCGTGACTCCGAAGGGGTCAGATCCAACAGCCCCTGGGGAACATGGATATTGTCGATGCACAGCCCTGAAAGGGCGAAACAGACGGCGAGTTGCGCCCTTTCAGGGCTTCCGAATGTTCGCTTCGTCTCAACCCAGGGCGTTGCCCTGGGCTGACGAATCTGACCCCTTCGGGGTCCAAGCACGTCAAGTGGGTTGCCGGGCATGCACCGCCGCAAGAGTCCCGTATCCCGCCTTGACTCGCCGCTCCCCACTGGTAGAACTGACCGGTCAGTATCGGAATTCAAACCACAATGCGCGGGCGAAAGAAAAGCGAGGACACGCGGTTGGCCATCCTGCGTGCGGCGGCCGAGGTCTTCTCGCAGCGGCCGTTCCACGAGGTGCTGACCGACCAGCTGACGGCGCGCCTCAAGATGGGCAAGGGAACCCTGTACCGGTACTTCGTCTCCAAGGAAGCGCTCTACTTCGCCACCATCGTCGATGGCCTCGAGGGCATGCAGGACGCCATCGCCGCGGTCACTGCGCGCGAAGCACCGCTCGAGCGCACCATCGAGGAGCTGGCGCGGACGATGATCGGCTACTTCTGGGAGCGACGCGACTTCTTCGTGCTGTTGCACCGCCACGAAGCCAAGCTCGATCCGGGCGAGCGGGCCGAGTGGCAGCGGCGGCGCGAGGATATCGTCGGCTTGATCGCGTCGCGGCTGGCGACGGAGTTGCGCGACCGCGGCGCCGGGCTGGCCAATCCGCGCCTGGCGGCCGAGATGTTGCTCGGCATGATTCGCTCGGTGTGCATGTACCGCGACGCGTCCGACAGCATCGAAGACCTGACTCGGCTGGTCACGCGCGTGTTTCTGCGCGGCGTCGGCACGACACGCGCGCGACCCGCCGCACCCGCGTCGGCGCGGGCGCGGTTGCGCCCGGCGCGCCGGGCGTGAGCAGCGACCGAAGACGAAGGGCAAGCGATTCATGATGGGCAAGCGATCGAGTGTGTGGATGGTGCCAGTGCTGCTGGCGGCGGCGCTGCACGGCGGCGGCTGTAGCGGCGGCGACGCGCCGAGCGCGGCCGCCGAGGCGGTGGCCACGGCCGCGCCGGAAGCGGTGCCGGTGACGGTGGTGCCGGTGGCGTTTCGCCCCACCAAGCGGCTGCTCAAGTTCGTCGGCACGCTGTTCGGCAACGAAGAGGTGAAGCTGTCGAGCCAGGTCGAGGGGCAGATCAAGGAGATCCACGTCGATCTCGGCGACCCGGTGACGGCCGAGCAGGTGTTGGTCGAGATCGAGGACGACAACCTGCGCGCCAAGCAGCGCGAGCTCGATGCGACCCTGGCCAAGGTGCGCGCCGACGAGGCGCGCGGGCGCCAGCTGGTGGCGACCAAGGTGATCTCGCCGCAGGAGTACGAAACCATGCAGACCGCCGTGGCGGTGAGCGAGGCGCAGCGCGACACGCTCAACGTCATGTTGCAGCACACGCGCGTGCGCTCGCCGCTGTCGGGCTCGGTGTCGCGCCGCCTGGTCTCGGCAGGCGAGTACGTGCGTCCCGGTACGCCTTTGTTCGACCTCGTCGCCGAGAACCCGCTCAAGTTGCGCGGCGACGTGCCCGAGCGCTTCGCCCAGGAGCTGGCCATCGGACAGCCCGTGCAGATCAAGGTCGACGCCTACCCCGACGTCGAGTTCGTCGGCCGTCTCGCCCGCATCAGCCCGACCGCCAACGCCGAGAACCGCTCGATCGGCGTCGAGGCGCTGGTCGACAACCCCGAGCGCCGGCTCAAGCCCGGTTTCTTCGCCAACGCCAACATCGTCACGCGCGCCGACGACGAGGCGGTGGTGGTGCCCGAGACCGCCGTGATCAGCTTCGCCGGCGTCACCAAGCTCTTCGTCGTCAAGGACGACGTCGCCGCCGAGCGCCGCGTCACCACCGGGACGCGCGACGACCAGGGCCTGATCGAGATCCTCGAAGGCCTGCAAGCGGGCGAAGTCGTCGCCACCTCCGGCCTCGCCAAGCTCGAAAACGGCACGCGGGTCGCGATCCGCTCCGCCGACCACTGAGCCCATCGCCATGCGCATCGTCGATATCTGCATCCGCCGCCCGGTGAGCACCACCATGTTCATCGCCTTTCTGGTCGTGCTCGGCGCGATCTCGTACCGGCGACTCAACGTCGACCTGTTCCCCAATATCGACTTCCCGATCGTCACCATCGCCACCACGCTGCCCGGCGCCAGCGTCGAGGAGATGGAGAGCAGCGTCACCAAGCCGATCGAGGAAGCGGTCAACACCATCGAGGGCATCGACGAGCTGCGCTCGGAGACGCACGAGGGGCTGTCGCGCGTCATCGTGTTCTTCGTCCTCGAACGCAACGGCGAGGCGGCGGCGCAGGACGTGCGCGACAAGGTCGCCGCCATCCTCTCGCGCCTGCCGCCGGGCACCGACGCGCCGATCGTGGAGAAGTTCGACATCGAGTCGTCGCCCATCCTCGGCGTCGCCGTGTCCGGCAATCGCGACCTGCGCGAGGTCACCGAGATCGCCAAGAAGCAGATCAAGGAAGACATCGAGACGCTGCGCGGCGTCGGCTCGGTGACCCTGGTCGGCGGCCTCGAGCGCGCCATCAACATCGTGCTCGACACCGATCGCCTGGCCGCCTACGGCCTGTCGATCCAGCAGGTCAAAGCCGCCATCCGGGCGCAAAACATCGAGGTTCCGGGCGGCCACGTCGACCAGGGGCAAAAGGAAATGACCCTGCGCACGATGGGCCGCGTCGACCGCGCCGAGGACTTCGCCCACCTCATCGTCGCCAACGTCCAGGGGCGCCCGCTGACCATCGGCGACCTCGGCACGGTGACCGACAGCTATGTCGAGCCGCGCAACCTGGCCCGCCTCGACGGCCAGCCGTCGGTGTCGCTGCTGCTGCGCAAGCAGACCGGCACCAACACGGTGCAGGTGATCGACGTCGTCAAGCGCCGCCTGGAGACCATCGCCCGCACCCTGCCGCCCGATGTCCGCGTCGAGGTCATCCGCGACCACTCGCGCTTCATCAACCGCTCGATTCACGAGGTGCAGTTTCACCTCGTGCTCGCCGGCGTACTGGTCAGCCTGGCGGTGATGCTCTTCATCGCCAACGTGCGCGCCACGCTGATCGCGGCGGTGGCGATTCCGACCTCGGTGATCGCCACCTTCACGATCATGCGCTGGTTCGGCTTCAGCCTCAACAACATCACCATGCTCGGGCTGGTGCTCGCCACCGGCATCGTCATCGACGACGCCGTCGTCGTGCTCGAGAACATCTTCCGCTACATGGAGGAAAAGGGCGTCTCGGCGCGCGAGGCCGCCGGCGAGGCGACGCGCGAGATCACGCTGGCCGTGATGGCCACGACGCTGTCGCTGGTGGTGATCTTCCTGCCGGTCGCGTTCATGGAGGGCCAGGTCGGGCGCTTCTTCAACAGCTACGGCATCACGGTCGCGGTCTCGATCATGGTCTCGCTGGTGGTGTCGTTCACGCTGACGCCGATGCTCTGCGCGCGCTACCTCAAGCTCCCGCCCGGCGCCGGGCGGCGCTCGAAGGAGCGCGGCGTGTACGCGGCCATCGACCGCGGCTACGGTGCCATCCTGCGCTGGTCGCTGCACCACCGCTGGGTGCTGGTGCTGCTCTCGATCGCCACCGTCCTCAGCGCCGGGCCGCTGTTCGGCGTGCTCGGCAAGGACTTCATGCCGCAGGACGACCAGAGCGAGTTCGAGGTGATCATCCAGACGCCGGAGGGCTTCAGTCTGCAGCGCACCGACGAGACCTTCCGCGCCATCGAAGCGCGGCTGCGCCAGCTGCCGCACGTCCAGCACGTGATGAGCACCATCGGCGACGTCAGCGGCCGGCTGCGCGCCGGCGAGGGCCCGGTGACGACGGGCTCGATGTACTTCCGCCTCGCCGAGCTCGAGGACCGGCCACTGTCACAGTTGCAGATCATGTCGCAGGCGCGCGCGGCGCTGGCGGAGTTTCCCGACCTGCGCACCTCGGTGCAAAACGTCAACGTGTTCGTCGGCGGCGGGCACCGGATGACGGAAATCGAGTTCGACCTCACCGGGCCGAGCCTGGCCAAGCTCGAGGAGTACGCCAACACGATCATGGCTGGCATGCGCGCCACACCCGGCCTCGTCGACGTCGACACGACGCTGTCAGTGCGCCAGCCGGAGCTGCGCGTGCAGATCGCGCGCGACAAGGCGTCGAACTTCGGCATCAGCGTCCAGGACGTCGCCGGCACCCTGCGCACGCTGATCGGCGGCGAGCCGATCAGCACCTATCGCGAAGAGCAGGAGCAGTACGACGTCTGGCTGCGCGCCAAGCTCGCCAACCGCAGCGACCCGCGCACCATCGGCGACGTCACCATCGCCGCGCCGAGCGGCGAGCTGGTGCGCCTGTCGAACCTCGCGACACTGACCGAAGAGCGCGGGCCGTCACAGATCGACCACTACAACCGCCGCCGCAAGGTGACCCTGGTCGCCAACCTCGACGGCATTCCGCTCAGCCAGGCGATCGAGCGCATCGAAGCAATCGTCCGCAAGCTCGACCTGCCGCCCACCTACACCGCCGAGTTCGGCGGTCACGCCAAGTCCCTGGACCAGACCGGCACCAACTTCGTCATCGCCTTCGTGCTCAGCCTGGTCTTCATGTACATGATCCTGGCGGCGCAGTTCGAGAGCTTCGTGCACCCGATCACCATCCTGCTGGCGCTGCCGCTGTCGATCCCGTTCGCCTTGCTGTCGCTGGTTCTGCTCGGCGAGACGCTCAACATCTACAGCATCCTCGGCCTGTTCATGCTCTTCGGCATCGTCAAGAAGAACGGCATCCTGCAGATCGACTACACCAACACGCTGCGGGCGCGCGGCATGGAGCGCGACGCCGCGATCCTCGAGGCCAACCACGTGCGCCTGCGGCCGATCCTGATGACGACCGTGATGCTGGTCGCCGGCATGATCCCCATCGCGCTCGGCCAGGGGCCGGGCTCGGGCAGCCGCGCCGCGATGGCCAAGGTCATCATCGGCGGCCAGACGCTGTGCCTGGTGTTGACCCTGCTGATGACGCCGGTGGCGTATTCGCTGTTCGACGATCTGACGCGCGTGCGCCCACTGGCGTGGCTGCGCCGCTTGCGGCCGGCCCGCGCGGCCAATGGGCGGACCCCGGCGTGACCCCGCGCCGGGTGCGTGATAGGGCTTCGCGGCGAACGACGACGAAGGAGAAGCGTATGGTGTTGCGGGTCCTGCTCAGCGCCTGGGTGCTGTGTGTCACTGCAGCAGCCGGCGCCCAGGAGACACCGGGGCCGGAGGCCGTGCCGACGCCCAATCTCAGCGCGGTGCGGCTGCTCGACGAGGTCCCCAACTACGCCGAGGTGCTGGCCCATCAGTGGCAATCGGGCGTGCCCACCGACGCCGGCGAGGAGGCGCGCCGCGACGCCTATTACGGGCGCTTGATCGAGACCGGCTCCGCCACCTCGATCACGCTGCAAGAGAGCATCGCGCTCGCCCTGGAGAACAACACGGGCCTGCAAGTCGAGCGCTTGACCCCGCTATCCGCCACCGCCAACGTGCGCGCCGCGCGCTCGATCTTCGACCCCGCGTTCTTCGCCGGCGCCGGCAAGAGCCGCGTCGCCAGTCCGTTCAGCAGTGTCGGTGTGTTCACCTCGGGCGACGCACCGGGCGCGCAGCCCACCGTCGGCCCAACGCCGGTGACCGGGGTGCCGCCGAAGCAGATCAGCAACGTCGTCGACTGGAGCGCCGGCGTGCGCAAGACACTGCTCACCGGCGGAGAGCTCGCGGTCGAGTGGACCAACAACCGGCAGACAGGCAACCCCAACGTCATCAACCTGCTCATCCCGCGCTACGAGACCACCCTCGGCCTGTCGCTCAATCAGCCGCTGCTGCGCAACTTCGGCTGGCGCTACGCGCTGCTGCGCGTCGAGGTGGCGCAGACGGTCGAAGAACAGACCTACTACCAATACCGGGCCAACCTCGCGAACCTGGTCTCGCAGGTCGAGACCACCTACTGGGTTCTGGTGCTGGCCAACGAGAACGTGCGCGTGCAGGAGCGCGGCGTCGAGTTGGCGCGTGAGCTGCTGCGCCAGAACGAGGGCCGTTTCAACGTCGGCGCCCTGCCGCGCACGGCGGTGCTCGAGGCCCAGGCGGAGGTCGCCAGCCGCGAATCGCAGCTGGTGGCGGCGCGCAACGCGCAGCAGAACGCGCGCGACAATCTGCGCGCGATCATCAACTACCGCCCGGCCGGCGACCAGTCGTTGCTGCTGGTCGAGCCCGCCGATCTGCCGACGGTGGTGCCGTACGACATCGATCTCGAGCGCAGCCTGGAGACCGCGCGCACGGAGCGGCCCGAGCTCATCGCGGCGCGGCTCAACATCGACAGCAAGAAGCTGGAGCGCAAGATCGCCGAGAACCAGCTCCTGCCGCGCCTCGACTTCGGCGGCTCGGTCGGCCTCAACGGCCTCGGCGGCACCGCGTCGCAGACCTCGTCGTCGGCGTTCTCGACCGCCAACCCGCAGGTGACCGGCGGCTACGACCGGTCGCTCGAGCTGCTCACCGACGGCCGCTTCTACCAGTACACCGCCGGCATCCAGCTCGAAGTACCGATCGCCAACGCGCAGGCCAAGGCGGACTACGCCCAGGCCAACATCGAGACCGAGCGTTCCTGGCTGTCGCTGCACCAGCTGGAGGAGAACGTCACGCTCGAGATCAAGAAGGCGGTGAGTAATCTCCAGTCGGACCTGAAGGGCATCGAGTCGACCCGCGTCGCGCGCGAGCTGGCGGAGGAAAACCTGCGCAACCAGCAGGCGCGTTACGACGTCGGACTGGCGACGACCAAGGACCTGCTCGACTACCAGGACCGCCTCACCCAGGCGCGGCGCGAGGAGATCTTCGCGCTGACCAAGTACAACTCCGACCTCGCCGAGATGCGCCGCGTCGACGGCACCCTGCTGCGCGCCCGCAACATCGAAGTCGAGCGCCGCGAGCCCGAGTCGCCGTCCTGGTGGGCGCGGTTCTGATCTCGCTCTGACAGGATGGATCCCGACACGATTCATGCGTTCCTGGCCGCCCTACAGGATGAGGACGTCGACTACGTTCTCATCGGGGCGCTGGCAATGGACGTGTTGGGAATCGGCAGGTTGACGGAGGACATCGATCTCTTCGTCCGCCCGACACCGGACAACATTGATCGTCTACGGCAGGCCCTGCGCCGTGTCTGGCGCGACCCGGCGATCGACGAGATCACGGCAGCAGATCTCGCCGGCGACTATCCTGCCCTCCAGTACGTCGCTCCCGACGGCACGCTGATCGACATCCTGTCGCGCCTCGGGGAAGCGTTCGCGTTCGGTGATCTCGAAGCGACGGTGTATTCGTACGGCGATGTGAACGTGAAGGTCGCCACGCCCGAGACGTTGTACCGCATGAAGCGCGATACGGTCCGGCTGCGAGACAAGGCGGATGCGCAAGTGCTCAAAGAAAAATTCGGGCTCAAGGACTGAGCTATGCCGGTCAGGAAATTCAGAAGCCTTGCGGAGGCGGAGCGCAGTTTGTGGCTGGAGCCCGGCGACCCGCGCATCTGGGAGGGGCACCTACGCCGTTGGCAGCTGCACCGCTTCTTCGCGCGTCACGTGGCGCCACGGCGCACACCCGGCGTGTTCAAGTACCGCTCCGTCGAAGAGAAACAGCGCGTCGAGAACCTCGCGCGCCTGGCGTAGAAGGCGCACGCAATCGCAGCGCCGCACCGCGGTGCGTGAGAGCGTGTCGAAGCGGCGGATCTCCTTCCGCTCACCCCGAGCTCGTCGAAGGGTTCCTGACCCGCACACTACGGGGCCAGGTCCAGCAATTCCTTGAACCCCGACGGGGCATGCGGGCCGATGATCAGTTGTTCGAGCACGCCGATGCCGCGGCGGTTGCCGAGGCGGGCTTCGCATACCGCCTGGACGTGCAGGTACAGCGGTGCGGCGGCGACGACATCAGTGAGCGCCCACGATTCGCCGCTGACGGCGTCTTCGCCGACGTACATGCCGTGGCCCCACTGCGGGTGCTGGTAGCCGAGCCCGACCATCGAGAAATTGTAGAGCGGGGTCAGCGCGATGACGAGGTCCTCGCCGGCGCGGGTGCGCAGCGTCACTTCGGCGGCGCGCGCGTGGCGCGTGCCGGATTGGTAGTCGAGCCGGTAGCGCACGGCGGCGGCCGACTCGACGGCGCCGCCGACCGGGATGATCATCCCGGCTTCGTGCCAGCGCGCGCCGTCGGCCTCTTCGTTGACGTCGAAGTGCGTGCACAGGTCCTCGAAGTTGACCGGTGACCACAGCCAGAAGAACTGAAACGGCCCGCCCGGCGCGCCGCTGTCGCGCTCGCCGACCGGCCGGATGCCCCACGAGCGGTCGCGCGAACCCCAGAAGCGATCCGGCGTCAGCGCGATGGTCTCGCTGCCAATCGTCAACGTGCCTTCCACCGCAACGTGCTGGGTCAGCCGGGTGTAGTCCATGAACAGCCGCCCCTCGCTGCGGCGCTGAAAGCGCGGCTCCTCGAGCGGCGGCACGCGGGCGCGGAAGACCAGGTCGCCGCTGATCTCCCACTGATTCGGCGCCACCGTCAGCCGCAGCGCCTGCAGCGGCTCGAGCACCTGCACGGCGATCGGGCCGACCGTGCTGACCATGCGATCGGCCGGCGCGCGGCGCGAGGCGCGCACGACGTACTGGCGGCCGCGGTGGACGACGCTGAAAGCCGCATCCATCACCTGCCGATTCGGATACTGGCCGAGCGCGCCGGCAAAGAACACGCTGCCGTCGCGCGCGTAGCCGTTGAAGAAGTAGCGATCGTAGAAGTTGCGATCGCTGGTGGCGACGTGGGCAATCGGCTCGGCCGTCTGGTGGATCGGGTAATCGTCCGCGCGCGTCAGCATGGTGTCTCCCGAATACGGCGCTTCACGATTCCCGTGACGATCGAATGCGGGTTCCTTCTCCCGGATGGGAGGAGGACAGGATGAGGGGGATACAATTGATCGGCGAAGCGACCCCCTGCCTTTAGCGACTCGACTCGGTACAGAAGTGCGTCCGTGGCCTCCGGCGCCATCAAATCCCCCTCACCTTAATCCTCTCCCATCCGGGAGAGGAGACCAGCAGTCACCTGAACATCAGCCCCATCAACCGCTCGATCATCCGCGCCCGCCGGGCCGAGTACGGAAACCACGCCATCTCGCTGCTGCGCCGGCGGCGCTCGGTGAGCGTCGCCTGCGCGACGCAGAACTGGCGCAGGCCGTCGGCGCCGCCGTGGCGGGTGCCGACACCGCTTTGCTTGACGCCGCCGAAGGGCAAATCGGGGCAGCCGGCGGACAGCAGGCACTCATTGATGCACACCGAGCCGCTCTCGATCTCGCGCGCCAGCGCCGCGGCGCGCGGCAGATCGCGCGTCCAGATGCTGGCGTTGAGCCCGTACGGGCTCTGGTTGGCCAGCGCCACCGCTTCGGCGGCGTCGCGCACGGCCATGATGGGAATGACGGGACCGAACGTCTCTTCCTGCATGATCAGCATCGAGTGGTCGACGCCGCCGAGCACGGTGGGCTCGTAGAACACGCCGCCGGGATCGTCGCGGCGTGTGCCGCCGGTGAGCACGTGCGCGCCGCGGGCGCGCGCGTCGGCGACGTGGCGCTCGACGATGGCGAGCTGCTGCGCGTTCTGCAGCGGGCCGAGGTCCGTGGGCCCCGCGCCGGGCGTCGCGACCTTGAGCGCCGCCACGAACTTGCCGAGCCGCGCGACGAAGGCGTCCGCGATCGCCTCCTCGACGTAGACCCGCTCGACGGCGGCGCAGTTCTGCCCGCAGTTGTGCATCGACCACTGCGCGATGCCCGCGACGGTGCGCTCGAGGTCGCAGTCGGCCAGCACGAGCGCCGCGTCCTTGCCGCCG
>CAYVUV010000102.1:0-5318 GCA_964455095.1 uncultured Binatia bacterium (SeqCode) | reverse complement strand
CACCCAGGTGCCGCGCATCCTCGCCACCGGGTTCACCGCCCCGCTCCCCCCGACGCCCGCCCGCACGGCGCCGCATCGCGCCACCGTGCCGGGACGGGCTCGTTCTCCGCCTCTCCCCCGCGCCGCTTAGCGGCGATTCGCACCTCATACCCACGTAACTGAACTCGACCGGCACGGCAGCGGGCGCGTCCGCGCGCGCTCGACCCGCGCTCGGTCAGACATTGGGGAGAGAATCCGCATGCTCACACAGGGGAGAGTGGCGGCGTTCGCGCTCGGGCTGGCGCTCGGGATCAGCGGCGTCGCGGCGCCACCGGGCGCGTCCGGCGAGGAGAGCGAAACCGACATCGAGGCGGGCGTGGATGCCGACACGGGGCCTTTGCAGCTCGACGAGCTGGTGGTCGAAAGCAAGCGGCCGCTGTCGGCGGCGTCGTCGGACGAGATCCGCGCCCGCGACTACGAGCTGCGTCCGCACACCACGACGCAGGAGATTCTGAACAACATTCCCGGCCTGGTGGTGAACCAGCACCAGGGCGGCGGCAAGGCCATGCAGTACCTGATCCGCGGTTTCGACGCCGATCACGGCACCGACTTCGCACTGTTCGTCGACGACTTGCCCGTCAACATGCCCACGCACGGCCACGGGCAGGGATACGCCGACATCAACTTCCTGATTCCGGAGACTGTCGACCGCCTGCAGCTTTACAAGGGCCCCTACTTCGCCGACCTCGGCGACTTCGCCACCGCCGGCGCGCTGCGGATCCAGACGCTCGACGAGTTCCAGGAGAACTTCGTGCGCGCCGAGGGCGGCTCGTTCGACACCCAGCGCTATGTCCTGGGCGGCTCGCCGAAGCTGACGTGGGGCAAGAGCATCCTGGCCGCCGAGGCGTATTTCTCCAACGGCCCCTTCGACGACGAGCAGAACTTCTCGCGCTACAACTTCTTCAGCAAGCTGACGCTCGAGCCCGACGCGACCAGCAAGTTGTCGCTGACCGCCTCGGTCTTCGCCAGCGACTGGGACGGCTCCGGGCAGGTTCCGTTGCGCCTGGTCTCCACCGGCCAGCTCGATCGCTTCGGCTCGCTCGACCCGACCGAGGGCGGGAAGACCGATCGCGAGAACCTGAACCTGCAGTACACCGCGAAGCCGACCGAGCAGGACGAATGGTCGGTCAACGCCTGGGGCAGCCGCTATTCGTTCCGGCTGTATTCCAACTTTACCTTCTTTCAGGACACCGGCCTGCGCTTCACGCGCGCCGGCGACGGGCCGGTCGTCGACACCTGCGCGAGCGGACAGTGCCCGGCCGTGAATCCGAACGTCCAACCCGACGCATCGGCGACCTACATTCCCGGCGACGGCATCGACCAGGACGACCAACGCCTGCTGTTCGGTGGCCGCGTGCGCTACCAGCGCTTCTGGTCGGTGGGCTCGGTCCCAGTGCAGAGCCAGGTGGCGGTGGAAACCCGGCGCGACGACATCAACGTCGCGCTGCACCGCCAGGTGCGCCGGCAGCGCTTCTACACGATCAACCAACTCAACGTCGAAGAGCAGTCGGTCAGCGGCTACACCAGCCACCAGGTGTTTCTCACCAATTGGCTGCGTGTCGAGGGCGGGCTGCGCGGCGACGTGTTCTTCTTCGACGGGCGCAACCGGCTGCCGACACAGGGCACCGACCCCAATTTCGCGGCGGTGCGCATCGACGGCAACGAAAGCGACGGGCTCGTCAGTCCGAAGTTCAACCTGATCCTGACGCCGGTGACGGACACCGACATCTATCTCAACTTCGGCGAGGGGTATCACTCCAACGACGCGCGCAGCGTGCTGCTCACCGGGCAAGACGGCCTGGCGCAGGCCTTGGCCTACGAGATCGGGGCGCGCACGCACCAGTTCGATCGCCTCGACGTCGCGGCGTCGCTGTGGCTGCTCGACCTGGACAGCGAGCTCACCTTTTCGGGCGACGCCGGCGACGTCGACGCCGACCGCGATCCGGTCACCGGCAACTTCATTCCCGGCCGCGCCTCGCGGCGTTGGGGGGTGGACTTCGAAGCCCGCTACCGCTTCACCGACTGGCTGATCGGCGACTACGACCTGTCCTACGTCGACCCGCGCTTTCGCACCGGCCCGAGCGCCATCCCGCTGGCCCCGACGCTGCTGATGAACGGCGGACTGACCGTCGAGTTGGACAACGGCTTCTCGGCGGCGCTGCGCTTCCGCTACGTCGACGACCGGCCGGCCAACGAGGAGCGCACGCTGGTGGCGCGCGGCTATACGCTCGTCGACCTGTTGGCGAAGTATCGCTGGCGTTCGCTCGAAGCGACGCTGGCGCTCCTGAATCTCACCGACACCGACTGGCGCGAGGCCCAGTTCGGCGACCCTTCGTGCGTGCGCGGCGAGGTCGGCAGCAATCCCGCCTGCCCGGTCGCCGGCGGCGGCGAGGGCGTCAACGACATCAACTTCACGCCGGGCAATCCGTTCGGCGTGCGCGGCGGGGTGACCGTGTACTTCTAGCGCAGGCGGGCGAGGCGGAGGGAGAATGTCATTCGCAGCACCTGCCTGGCGTATGTCCGAACGCGGCGTGCCCGTGCTCGTCTCGCTCGCGCTGCACCTCGCCGTGCTGATGGCGCTTTCCACCGCCTCGCTCCGCCTGATCCCACCTCCGCAAGCTCCCCCCATTCCCGTCAGGATCTGGCAACCGCCGGCGCCGCCACCACTCCCTGCAGCCGCCCACGCGGCAGCCCCACCGGTCGCCGCGCAGCCCGTACTGAGCGAGCACCCGAAACTGCAGCGGGGAAAGCCCCGTGCGAAGCCGGCGCCAGCCATCATCCATCCCCCCAACGCGGTGGCAGTGCAGCCGCCGCCTTCCAGCCCGGTCGAGGCTGCGGAAGCAGCGGCACCGACTGGAGGGACACGCGGTGGCGTGCTCGAGGGGGTTCGCGATGGACAGCTCGGCGGGCAGGTGGGAGGAACGGGCGACCGTGTTCTTCGTCTCGATCAGGTCGCCGCTCCGCCGCGCCTGGTGAAGCGCGTCGCCCCCGCGTATCCGCCGCTGGCGAGGGCGCGCGGGCAGGAAGGAGTCGTGGTAGTCGAGGCGGTGATCGATCGCGATGGCGCGGTGGAGCCCGCGGGCGTGACGGTCGTGCAGTCGGTGCCCGATTTCGATGCCGCGGCGCTCGCGGCCTTTCGCGGCTGGCGTTTCACGCCCGGACGCGACGGGCACGGCAGCCCGGTGCGGGTCCTGGTGCGCCAACCGATCCGCTTTCAGCTGCGTTGAGCGGACCCGAGTTGACAATTCTCGCCATCGGCTGGCAAGGATTGCAGGTCACATGCATCGTCCAGGGAGCATTCGCAGGCGTCAGTCGTTCCGACCGATCCCGACACTCGTCCAGCGGTTCGCTGCCTGGCGGCGCGAGTGGTGGCCATCGATGTCCAACCGGCGCGATCGATACGCGCTGGTGGCTCTCGCGCTCGTGGCGGCGCTGATCGGGGCGCCGGCGTCGCGCGTCGCGCGCAACCAGTGCGATCTGTGCCCACCCACCTGCCCCATGCACCATCCCGAGCATGTGCAACCCAGCAAGCCCTCCTGCCACGGGGTCGAAGTCGCCGCGGCCCATCACGGCGCGGAACGCGCCCACACTGGCGCGCCGGCACTCTCGCGCCCGCCGTGTCGCGATGCAGGCGGTACGGTGGGAAGCGCGCCGAGTCCGATGATGCTCACCACCGTGCCGCATGCCTGGCATCCGTCCGAGCCGGACGGCTTGCGAGGCACCGATGCGGCGGCACCCGATCGCGCTGCCGATCCGCCCGAATCCCCACCCCCGATTGCTCTCGTCTGAGCGAGCCCGACCCATCTCGCAGAGCTCCGGCGCACACTGACGCCGCGGTGCGCTTCCGCGCACTGCGTGACGTCGCGCCGGAGTCGTCACCCGGCAGACGCAGGTCTCCGGGGTTCCGGGCAGAGGAGAGCAATGCATGATACGGGAGTATGTCCCGTGGCGGGCGCCGTTCCGCTACGGGCGATTACGCGCGGCGATTGCGTTCGCCGCGGTGCTGGCGACAGCACCGGCGGTGGGGTACGCTTGCGATCTGTGCGCGATCTACAGCGCGACGGAAACGGGGGAAGCGCAGATCGGATTCCGACTCGGCACCGCCGAGCAATTCACCCGCTACACCACCCTTCAGGACGGCAGCGAGGAAGTGCCGAACCCGTTCAACGAGCGGTTGAACAGCTCGATCACGCAGGTGCTGTTCGGCTATCAGTTCACCGAGCGCCTCGGCGCGCAGATCAACCTGCCCATCATCTCGCGGACGTATCGGCGGGTTGAAGATCACGGCGTGGTCCATGGCGACGAAACGGGGATCGGCGACCTGTCGCTGATCGGCAACGTGCTCGCGTACCACACGTTCACGGAGCAAAACGTCCTGCGCTTGTCCCTCATCGGCGGGCTCAAGCTGCCGAGCGGCGACCCCGACCGTTTGAAGGAAGAGCGTGAAGACGGCCACGGGCACGGCGGCTCGACATCACCCTTCCCCATTCCGCCGAGACCGGCCAAGCGCGCAACGGCGCCGCCGCGGGCACAGCACGGTAGCGGAGAAGACTCGCCGGCGAGCGGCATTCACGGCCACGATCTGGCGCTCGGCAGCGGATCGGTGGACGGCATCATCGGCGCACAGGGATTCGCCAGCTGGCATCGCGCCTTCGTCACGGCGAGCGTGCAGTATCTGCTGCGCACCGAGGGCGACTTCGACTACGAGTACGCCAACGATTTCTTGTGGAGTGCCGGCCCGGGTTTGTACCTGGCGCTCGGGCATGACACCGGACGCGACTACTCGGTCGGGGCGCAAGCCCTGCTTTCGGGGGAGAGCAAAGGCAACGACACCTTCGAGGGCGCCAAGCTGGGTGACACCTCGCTCACTGCCCTCTACATCGGCCCCGCGTTCAGCTTCACCTGGGGGACCGATCTCAGCGCCGACATCGGTGCCGACTTGCCGGTGTTGCAGAACAACTCCGGCCTGCAGATCGTCGCCGACTATCGGTTGCGCGGAGGGGTCACATGGCGGTTCTGAACCTGTCATGGCCCCATCACACCTACTGCGGACACGACAACGATGCGCAAAGCATCTGGAGGAATGACGCATGAAAACCTTGATCAGCTCGTTGACCCTGGCCTTGGCCCTGGGCGCGGCGAGCGCACAGGCCCAGTCCGGCCTCGACATCAACGGCCAATGTATCGGCGATGCAAACGGCGACACCGCGGTGAGCATCGACGAGCTCGTCGCGGCGGTGAACAACGCGCTCAGCGGGTGTCCCCAACGTTCGATCGCG
>CAYVUV010000101.1:0-43527 GCA_964455095.1 uncultured Binatia bacterium (SeqCode) | reverse complement strand
GCGACAGCTCTCGCTCTTCTGAACCGCGCGCGCCTACGCCGCCAGCGTGCCGCGCTTCTTCTGGATCAGGGCCAGCAGCGCCTTTTGCGGGTCGGCAAACTTGGCCAGGCCCTCTTCCATCAGCACCTTTTCGAGCTTGCCCTGATCGACCTTGCTGGCGATTTCGCTGACCACCGCGGCGGGCGGCAGCTTGTCCACCATCCGCGTGTAGGTTTTGCCGCCCGCTTCGACGGCGTCGTTGGTGGCCGGCGGATTGGTTTGAATGTCGCTGCCGGCGAGCGCTGCGACGTACTTGTCGGGGGGATCGCTCGGCTTCTTGGTCCCGGTGCTGGCGAAGATGATCTCCTGGTGCAGGGGCAGTTTCTTGTCGGCCCAGAATTTCTGGTTTTCGGCCCACATGCGCTGGACATTGACGATGCCGACCAGGCCCTGCGCGGCGGGGCTCAGCTCCGGCACGTGTTTCTCGGTGTAGACGTCCACCCGCGAGACGAAAATGCTGTACACGCTCTTGAAGTGCTCGAGGCTCTGTCGGCGTTGCGCCCCGCGCCACACCGCCTCACGCGCGGCGTGGTACTGGCGATCGGAGAACACCAGCGTCACGTTGAGCGTGAGGCCGGCGGCAGCGAGCGGCTCGAGCGCCTCGAGGCCGGCGGGTGTGGCGGGCACCTTGATCATGCGGTTGCGATGACCCGCCGCCCAGCGCTTGCCGAGCTCGACATAGCGCGCCACGCGTTGGGCGTGCGGCGGACCCAACTTGGCGTCTTCGAGCAGCGGATCGAGCTCGAAGCTGACGTAGCCGTCATCGCCCTTGGTGGACTCCCACACCGGCAGGAACACCTGTTGCGCGCGCTTCACCAAGCCATCGGTCATCGTCCAGGCGATCGACTCGTCGTCGAGTCCGTCGGCGATCAGTTGACCGATCTCGGTATCGAAGCGCCCGGTGCGGATCAAATCCGCGATGATGATCGGATTCGAGGTCGCGCCGGTGGCACCCAGGGCGCGGTTTTTGGCCACCAGGTCGGGATCGATCGAATCGAGCCAGAGCTTGGTACCGGAGGCGATGAGCGACTGCAATGGTGACGGCATCTCGTTCTCCTTTCGCCTGCCCTCGTCAGCGGAGGGAGTCCTGAAGACCAATCAGGTGACGAGTATACGAGGTCGCATGTGCTCGATACAACCCGACGGGCGAAGGGGCGCCCGCCTCGAAACTAGTGCGGAAAGTATGCCGGCCAGACCAGCGCATCGAGCAGGGCGGTCTGCACACAAAACGCGGCGCAACCGGCAACGGCGAGCCAGAACGACGCGTCCAGCAGGCGCGGGCGCGCGGCGCACACCGAAGCCAGCATCGCGAGCGAACCCAGACCGACGGCAAACAGCACCAGCCTGATGGCGATCCACAAGAACGGGCTGGGCGCATCCAACATGGCAAAGGTGAGCGGCATCCACAGTGCCGACGGCGCCAGCACGAGGGCATAGAGCAACGGAAAGATGCCATAGTCGAAAGGGCCGACACGGGTGCGATCGGGGTTGAGACGCAGTGTGACGAAATAGGTGAAAGGGAAGTACCCGACGGCGGCGAGGAGCATCGAAACCGTATAGAGCGGCTTCAATCCCTCGGGCACGCCGCCCCACACCTGGCCGCTCGTCTCAGGGTGCGTCGCGATGCCGTGGACATAGCTGCCGAGAACGGCGATGCCGCCAACGACGTTGATGGCGATGACGAGGAGTCGCTTTGGGTGCATCACTTGCCTCTACAGGGTTTACCGGGCCCCGTGCCAGCGCAGCGGCGCACGCGCGCGCGGATGGCGGTGAAGACGTTGGGGGCGGTCGACGACTGCACGCGCCGCAGCATGAACGTCGGGATGATCGTCTGGGGGTTCATATCGAGGTCGTAGATGGCGAGCGTGCGCGCGCGGCTGGCGTCCCAGGGCAGGACCGTCCACGCCCCTTCGAGCCGCTGATACGTCCCGCGCACCAGGCTCCAACGGCGCTCGAAGCCGCCGTCGGCGCGCTCGGTCTCGACGACGCGCGAAACGGAGTGCAGATCGCCGAGCGGGAACGGCAGATCGATCGACTCATCGCAGAGCGCGACGTTGCCCGTGCGGCTCTCCAACACGCTGCGCCCGACGCCGGGCAGGAAATACTCGTACTCCTCGCAGTCGCGCAGCACCGGCCACACGGCGGCTGGCGACGCATCGATGATCCCACAGGCCCGCACCGCCACCCCTTCGCCCCCGGCCGGCGCCTGGTCGACCACCACTACCTGCCCCTGGTCCAGTACGTCGCGCTGTCCGCCGCAGCGCTCGATTGCCTGCTCGGCACTCGCCAGGGACTCGGCCCCGCCGGCGCGCACCGCGGCGCAGCTGAGCGCAATCAATACCACGAGACACCATTCCGTATGCGACGTCACTAGATGCAGTCTATACGAGAACTCCGCTCCCGCCAGTCATGCACCCCTTCCCCTGGCCGGCGGCGCTGCGCTATCAGGCGGACATGAAGCGAGCGGTGCTGGCAATCGGGTTGATGGCCGGGGCGACGGGCTGCAGTGCGCCGGGGCGAATGATCGTGGGCGATCCGGTGCGGGCGATCGAGTACGACGCGCTGGTCGCGCAGGCGCCGATCGGACCGGAGGAGAACATCCACTCAACCACATTGCAGCGCGGTGAGCACGCGAGCCTGCACGTCGTGCGCATCCGCGATCGCGAGCAGCCGCACATCCACACGCGCTACGACCTGACCGTGCTGCTGCTGCACGGCACCGGCACGCTGTGGCTCGACGGGCAACCGCTCGCCATGCGCGAGGGAGACACCGCCGTCATTCCCCGCAACACGCCGCACTACTTCGTCAATGAAGGCTCGGACCCCGCGGCCGCGCTGGTGACTTTTGCCCCGGCCTTCGACGGGCCCGACAACGCTCCGGTGCCATAGCCTGAAAGGCGGTCACCCCGCCGCCGACAAAGGGCGGGTCGAAGCAACATCAAATCACCCCCACCTCAATCCTCCCCCGTCGAGGGGGAGGAGGCCGGAGTCCGAAAGCCTTCCCCCCTTGCAGGGGAAGGTTTGGATGGGGGGCATTGAGACAAACGCGAAGCGCACCACAACCGCCGCCGCTGGTTCGCCGCGGCGGCGGTTGCTACAGTGCCCGCCTGCACGGCGAGAGGACTTCATGGCGATCCGCATCACCCGCGTGTACACGCGCACCGGCGACGACGGCCTGACCGGATTGGTCGGCGGCGACCGCGTCGCCAAGGACGCCCGCCGCGTCGAGGCCTACGGCGCCATCGACGAGCTCAACGCCGTGGTCGGCCTGGCGCGCAGCTTCAACGCCGCGCAGCCGTCGAGCCCGGCGCGCACCAAGCTCGAGGGCATCCTTCAGCGCCTGCAGAACGAGCTGTTCGACGTCGGCAGCGAGCTGGCGACGCCGCCCGAAGCCGAGTACGAGGGCATGTTCAAGGTCAGCGCCGACGACGTGCGCGCGCTCGAGCGGCTGATGGACGAATGCCAGAAAGACCTCGCGCCGCTGCAGTCGTTCATCCTGCCGGGCGGCGGCGTGGTCAGCGCCTTCCTGCACCAGGCGCGCACGGTGTGCCGCCGCGCCGAGCGCGAAGTCTTGCGCCTCGGCCGCGAGGAGGCGATCGGCGCGCACGTGCTGCCGTACGTCAACCGCTTGAGCGACCTGCTGTTCGTCCTCTCGCGCTGGATCGGCAAGCACAACGGGGAGGCGGAATATCTGTGGGAGCGCGGCCTGCGCAACCAGGCGCGGCGGCCAGCCGCCAAGCCGCGCCAGAAGGCGGCGAAGAAGACGACGAGGACGTGAAGCGATGGGAGACCTGTACCTGAAGCAGTTGCCGCTCGGGCCGATGCAGAACTTCGTCTACCTGATCGGCGACCGCGAGACGCGCCGCGCCGTGGTGGTCGATCCGGCGTGGGACGTCGACCGCATCCTGACCGTGCTGGCGGAAGACGACATGACGCTCGAGGGCGCGCTGATCACGCACTTCCATCCCGACCATCTCGGCGGCGATCTGATGGGCCATCACATTCAAGGCGCCACCGAGCTGCTGGCGCGCGGCGAGAAGATCAAGATTCATGTTCACAAGAGCGAGGCCGACTACGTGCCGCGCGTGTGCGGCCTGTCGCGCTCGGACCTCACCCTGACCGAAAGCGGCGACGAGCTGGTCATTGGCACGCAGCGCATTCAGATGCTGCACACGCCGGGACATACGCCGGGCTCGCAGTGCTTTCTGGTCGACCACAATCTGGTCTCCGGCGACACGCTGTTCATCGGCGCCTGCGGCCGCGTCGATCTGCCCGGCAGCGACCCGGCGCAGATGTACGACAGCCTGGTCAACAAGCTGCGCGCCCTGCCCGACGAGACCGTGCTCTACCCCGGCCACGACTATGCCGATCGCCCGACCTCGACAATCGCCGAGGAGAAGCGGCGCAACATGTTCCTGCGTGCCAATCGGCTCGAGGACTTCCTCGGCATGATGGGCTACTGAGCGGCGCGAGCCGCCCGTGACCGAGCTCGACTCCCTGTTCGTCTACGGCACCCTGCTCGACCCTGCGCAACTGACGGTCGTGCTGGCGGGCTGCAGTCGCTGGCGCGACCTCGGACCCGCCGCGATCGCCGGCATCCTCTACGACGCCGGCGACTACCCCGCCCTGTGTCTCGATGCGGAGTCGCCGCGGCGGGTGCCGGGCCATCTCATCGAGCTCGGCGATCCAGCCGCGGCGCTCTCGCGGCTCGACGAGTACGAGGGCGTCGCCGACGGGCTGTATGTCCGGCAGCAGTGTCGCGCCGAACTGCCGGATGGCAGCGGGCGCGACTGCTGGGTCTACGCCTACGCGCGCCCGGTCGAAGGGCTGCCGCGCATCGCGCGCTGGCCACCGCGTTGACTGCCCGCAGCGCCTCCCATAGCGTGACGGCCGAGCAGCATTCCCTTCTGTCACGGCGCGCAAACCTTCTTCCAGGGGGACAGCCATGGTCGAAAAAACCATCACACTGACCGGCACCTCGGCGAACAGTATCGAGGACGCGGTCAGTCTCGCGGTGTCGCGCGCGGCCGTGACCATCGAGGGCCTGCGGCGGGCCGATGTCGAGGACATCAGCGCCAACATCGAGAACGGACGCGTCGCCAGCTGGCGCGTCAAGGTCAAGATCACGTTCCTCGTCCAGGATCGACTGCACGAGTGAGCCCGCCGCACCGCCCCAACGTCATGGAGCCCAAAGTCCGCCCCGTCGCGCCGGGCATCTTCCTGGTGCATCTGCCGCTGCCGATGAAGCCGACCATCGTCAACGTGTATCTGGTCGATGGCGGCGACGAGTGGGCGCTGATCGACACCGGCATGAACACGCCCGACAGCATCGCCGCCTTCCGCGCCGCGCTGGACGAGGTCGGCTGCGCGCCCGAGCAGGTGCGCAAGATCATCTGCACGCACCACCACCCCGATCACTTCGGCACTTCGAAGGCGTTGAAAGAGATGACCGGCGCGACGTTGTACCTGCACCGGGCCGAGTACGCGCGCGCGCAGACGTTCGCGCCAGGCGAGCGCTCGCAGGAGGTGATCGACTTCTTCCTCACGCACGGCATCCCGCTGCACCGCTTCGCCCACCTGCCGCGCCAGGCCGATTTCTGGGCCGGGATGTACGTCACCACCGCACCCGACGTCTTCATCGACGACGGCGACCGCATCCCCGTCGGGGACAAAGAGATCGAAGTTGTGTGGACACCGGGCCATGCACCCGGGCATTGCGTGATGTACCTGCCCAACCAGCGCCTGATGGTCGTCGGCGATCACCTGTTGCCGAAGATCACGCCGCACGTCGGCTTCGTGCCGGGCTCCGACCCCAACCCGCTCGGTGACTTCCTCGACTCACAGCGCAAGGTGCAGGGCTTCGACGTCGACCTCGTCCTGCCCGCGCACGGCGGCGTCTTCCCCGACCACCGCCATCGCGCCAACCAGATCATCCAGCACCACCAGCAGCGCTGCGACGAGATGCTCGACGTCCTCCGCCCCCAGCCCCTCACCGCCTACGACATCGCCCGCCGCGTCTTCGCCTTCGACAGCGACAGCCCGCTGACCTACCAGTTCCCCGCCACCTTCGAGACCCTCGCCCACCTCGAATACCTGCGCCACGCCGGCCACGTCGCGCACGACGTGAACGACGGCCAGACCCTCTACCGCATCACCTGACAGCGTCGCAGTCGCTTGGCGAGGTCGCCAGAAACGCGGGGGCCGACGGACGGCGTCAGTCTTCGGCGTGGATGTCGATCTCCGAGTCGTCGAGCGCGCGCCCGAAGTGCTCGAAACCCTCGATGAGCGCGCCGTCCGGAGCGCCGGGATCGGAGCCGAGGAAGAGCGGGGTTCCCGGCGGGATCTCCAGCGATCCGGCATACGAGCTCGTGCCGACCTTCACCCCGTCGGTGTACAAGGTGAGTTGCCCGTCGCCCCAGGTCGCGGTGACCGAATGCACGACGCCCGGCGCCCAGTGACTGACGTCCACCGAGATGTCGCGTTCGACTCCGTCTTCGGGGCTGAACATCACCAACCTGAGAGAGTGCCCGTCCTTGAGCACGCGCAGCTGCGACGAGCCCTCGTCGCCAAGCGTCACCAATCCCTGGTCGCCTTCGATTCCCCCTTCCCAGTCGGGGTGAACCCCGAACGCGATGGTGCCCGCGTCGTTGAATACGACGCCCCCGTCGTGCCCCCCGTCGCCTCCGCCGCCGCAGCCAGCGAGCAGGATGGCGAGCGTCACTACCGGCGGGATCACGGCAGCAAATCGCCGCGCGCCGTCGCGCAGGAGCGGAACGAAACCGATCGCGCTGAGTCGCATATTCTCCCCCTTGGAACGGAGAGTGATGGGCACGGCGCTGATAGTCAAACGGTAGACACAGGCCGCCCTCATCGCCGAGGATATGGAGGAAACTCTCACCCCAGTCTTGCCATCCTGGAAGCGTATGCGCTAGCCGTCAGTGCAGCAAAATCTCTCGCGTCTGCATCTTCAGCCGAAGGGGAGTGGGTTCGGTAGCAATTGATCCGTAGGAAAAGGGGGGAGCGCATGCGCAATGGTCAACGACCGCACGTGCCAGCGGCGGTCGTCACCTGGCTGGTTTTTGCCGTGACGGCCAGTAACGCGCAGATGACGACGCGGGACAGCGCCTCGGTGCTGGTGTTTCCGAAGGTGATCGTCGATGTGAGCTGGGATACGACCATCCAGCTCACCAACACCGCCAACCGGCCGGCGCGGGCGGTCTGCTACTTCGTCAACGGCAGCCTGACCAACCCGAACCAGCCGGCCGGGCCGCTCAATCCGCCGCTGTGGTCGCAGGTGGATTTCGAGTTGTCTCTCGTCCCCCAGCAACCGACTCATTGGGTCGTGTCGCGCGGGCGCCCATCCGACGAGAGCGACAAACTCTGCAGCGATCCGTCGGGGGAGTGCGACGGCACAGGTTTCGACCCCGGTCCAGTCCCACCTATTGAAAGCGGCTTCAGCGGTGAGCTCCTGTGCTACGAGGTCGATGCCTCGGGTGCGCCGTGGAGCGGCAACGCCCTGATCGGGCACGCCACGCTGACCCATCTCGGCTCCGGCGAGGTGGCGAAGTACCCGGCCATCGGCTCGATCGGTCTGCAAACCAACGACGCCAACGGCACGCTCTGCCTCGGTGGCGAACCGGGTGGCAGTTGCCCGGATGGCGCCGAGTATCAGGGCTGCTCGCAAGAGTGGATCATCTCGCACCCGACGGACTACGACGATCTCGCGGTCGACGGCGAGGCGAGCCGCACCAACCTGGCCATCGCGCCGTGCGGACACGACTTTCTCACCCAACTACCCCAACGCCTCACCCTGCTGTTCGAGGTCACCACCGAATTCGAAGAGCGGTTCTCCGCATCCGCTTCGGTCGACTGTTGGGCCGACCTGGCGCTCGCCGAGGTCGGCACGATCTTCAACCGCGCCACCACCGGCGCCGACTGGGTGCAAACACGCGTGCGCGCTTCGGCGGCCCGCCCGGGCGGCTTCGTCGTCGTCCAGCAGACCTCGCACGAGACGGCGCGACCAGCGCTCCGGACATTGGTCGCCACGGCACCGCCCCAGGGTAATCTCGGAGTGCATACGGATCTGATTCAGGTCCCGCAGGGGAGTGTCCAATGATCGGTCGCATCAGTCGGGCAATCTCCTTCACCGGCGCGGTGGCGGTGCTCCTGGCCGCACCGGTGGCGCGCGCCGGCACTACGTCGGACCACCCGGCGGCGATCGTCGTCTACCCCGAGGTGCGCGTCGACCGCGCGGCGGACACCGACACGCGCATTCAGCTCACCAACACCTCGGACGAGCTCGTCGATGCCCGCTGCTTCTACGAGTCCATCGAGCGGGAATGCGTCGACGGCGAGCCGGGTCAGTCATGCGAGCCCGGGCAAATCACCTGCACGGGACAATGCACGGAAGAGCGAACCCAGATTCCGTTCCGTGTCCGCCTCACCGGCCAGCAGCCGCTGGCATGGTCGGCCAGTGCGGGGCTCACCGACTTCCCGCTCGACGGCGAGCGCACGGGTCCGGATGGGCAGAGCAACGCGCCCAGCCTGGTGCCGCCGCTCGGCGCCGGGCCGATCCACGCCGTGTTGCGTTGCGCGGTCGTCGCGGGCGCGACTTCGGCTCCCGTGCCGAACAACGTGCTCGTCGGCCTGGCGACCATCGAACGCCGCAGCAGCCAGCCGGTGGCCGAGGCCGACGCCGCGCAATACCGAGCCACCGGCATCGCCGGCTTTCCGGATGCGGCGAATGGCGATACGACCCTGTTGCTCGGCGGGCCGGAGCCGGCGGAGTACGAAGCGTGTCCCGGCGCGTACCTGCTCGAGCACTTCTTCACCGGCGCGCCCCTGCGCACCGGCGAGATGACGGCCGAGGTGGCGACGGACCTGGTGCTCGCGACCTGCGGCTCCACGCAGAGTGAGCTGCCCGGCGTCGTCGTTCAGTTCCTCGTTTACAACGAATTCGGCCAGCGCTTCTCGACCGCGCGCCCCGTCGACGGACACCTCAACATCCCGCTCGCCATGATCGACACGGCTGACCCGAAGCGTTCGATCTTTTCGGTGAATGTCAGCGGCACACTGGCCGGGAGGACGCAGATCCGCGGCATCGGCGGCGGGGTGCACGCGGTCGCATTCGAAACGCACCGCGATCGAGCCGCCGATCTGGTCCACACGGCCGCGATCGAAGTGCACAGCGTCAACGAGTTCACGGACGGCGATCGATTGGTCCTGCCGCCGTTGCCCTGCCCTTGCGACTGCAACCACAATGACGACGTGACGATCGACGAGCTGATCACCGGCGTCGGCATCGCCATCGGACAGAGTCCGATTGATCGCTGCCGGCGCTGCGACCGCGACGAGAACGGCCAGGTGGGCATCGACGAGCTGGTCTCGTCGGTGCGGTCCTCGATCGAAGGCTGCGATGCGCCGGTCGAGCAGGAGCGCCCTGCAGCGCCCAACGCGACGGCGCCGCCGCCCGCCGAGCAATCGACCACCATCGGGCCGGAGATCACCTTCTTCGGTCTGGCCACGGCCGACGACCAACCGCTGCAGCCCGACGAGATCGACGGCGAAGGACGGCCGGTGTACCGGCGCCCATATGGACAAGGGTTCACGCTGATCATCGAAGCGCGCAAGGGATTCGACAACCGTGCCCTGGCGCGGAGCACGTACTCGGTGGGCGGACTCGAGCCCGACCTGCAGGTTCTCGCCTCGCAAGCGCTCGGCGATGGGAATTCCACCGTCTGCGAGCTGGACGGTGTGAGCGGCGGGATTCCGGCGGTACCCGACCTCGCCTTCACGACCGAGCCGTCGACCATTGCCGCGATGAACGACCTCGGCTGCCGCGCCTACAACCGTCTGCCGGGTCCCGCCAACACCTGCACGCGCTCGACCCGCAGCGCATTGTTCGACTTCGTGGGAAGCACGTCGGAGCTCCAGTTTTGCATCCCGATCGCTCGCGCCTGGGCCCTCCCCGCCGGCCAGACGACGACCTTCGCCGCCCGGCTGCGCAACACCGCAGGAACCTTCGGCCCGGTCAGCGAAATGGTCGTGCACGTCGACCCGCTTCCCTGAGCGCGGCGCTAGAGAATGAATGTCGATCTTTCGAAAGGATCTGATTCCCCCCTTTGAAAAAGGGGGGCAAGGGGGGATTTGAAGAAATCGTTCTGGAAGCATCCCCCTCGATTCCCCTTTGCCAAAGGGGGAAGTCCGACCACCCCAAACAACTTGGTGCCGCGCCGCGATCCCTGTTATGCAGGATCGCAGGCGGGGGGTGCACCATGTCCGAGCAGTTCGATCTCCTGATCGCCGGCGGCATGCTGGTCGACGGCACCGGCGCCGTCGGGCGGCGCGGCGACCTGGGCATTCGCAACGGGCGCATCGCCGCGATGGGCGACGTGCGGGGCAGTGCCGCCCAGGTCATCGACGCCGAAGGGGCGGTGGTCGCGCCTGGATTCGTCGACATCCACACACACTACGACGCGCAGGTATTCTGGGATCGCATGCTGTCGATCTCGCCGTGGCACGGCGTGACGACAGTGGTGATGGGCAACTGCGGTTTCGGCATCGCCCCGACGCGCCCGGCGCACCGCGAGTTGATCCTGCGCACGCTGGAGAACGTCGAGGGCATGTCGCTGGCGGCGCTGCACGCGGGCATCGGTGAGCGCTGGCCGTTCGAGACCTTTCCCGAGTTTCTCGACGCGGTCGAACAGCGCGGTACGGCGATCAACGTCGGCGCGATGATCGGGCACACGCCCGTGCGACTGTTCGTCATGGGCGAGGCGGCCGTCGAGCGCGAAGCGACGGAGGACGAGACCGCCGCGATGTGCGCCATCGTCGCCGAGGCGCTGCGCGCCGGTGCGATCGGCTTCGCGACGTCGAAGTCGCCGACGCACGTCGGCTACGCAGGTCACCCGGTGCCGAGCCGCGTTGCGGCGCTGGGCGAGATCGACCGTCTCGCCGACTGTCTCGGCGACGCCGGCCACGGGCTGATGCAGGCAACGCTCGGGCCGGGACTCTTTCTCGACGAGTTCGCCGCCATCGCGCGGCGCACCGGGCGGCCGGTGAGTTGGACGGCGCTGCTCGCCGGCATGTTGGGACCCGACGGCCACCGGCCGGTGCTCGAGAAGTCCGCCCGACTCCAGGCCGAAGGGCTGCAGGTCGTCCCGCAGGTTTCCTGCCGACCGCTCTTCTTCGAATTCCAGATGAGCGCGCCCTTCCCGCTCGAGAGCATGGCGCTGTTCCAACCCGTGTCGCGCGCCGATCACGCCGGCAAGAAGCGGATCTACACCGACCCGGCGTTTCGCAGCGCCCTGCGCGACAAGATCGACTCGCGGCCGCTCGGCGCCGGGTTCAAGAGGATGGAGATCACGCACTTCGCCCCCGACACGTCGCTGCAGGAGCGCAACGTCGGTGCGCTGGCGGCGGAGCGCGGCGTCCATGCGGTGGATGTGGTGCTCGACCTGGCGCTCGCCAGCGATCTGGCGGCGCGCTTTCGCCTCGCGGTGTTGAACACCGACGAGGCCGTGGTCGGCGAGCTGCTCGCGCACCCCGCCTGCATGCTCGGCCTCTCCGACGCCGGCGCGCACGCCAGCCAGCTCTGCGACGCCGGCGCGCCGACGCATCTGCTCGGCACGTGGGTGCGCGACAAAGGCGTCCTCTCCGTCGAGCGCGCCGTGCACGAGCTGACCGCGAAGCCCGCCGCGGTCTTCGGCATTGCCGACCGCGGGCGATTGGCCCCCGGGCTCGCCGCCGACGTCACCGTCTTCGACCCGAAGACCGTCGGCTGTTCCGCCTTGCGCCGGGTGAACGATTTTCCCGCCGGCGCCGACCGGCTGGTCGCCGATGCGACGGGCATTCGCGCCGTGGTGGTCAACGGCACCGTGATCCGCGCCGAGGGGGTCGATCGCGTCGATCCCCTCGGGCCCCTGCCCGGCCGCACATTGCGAGGAGGAAGCGCGCGATGACGCATCCGATCATCTCCGCCGATTCGCACATCACCGAGACGCCGGGCACGTACAAGGACTACATCGACCCGCAGTACCGCGACCGGGCGCCGTTCGTGAAGCACATCGACGGCGCCGGCGACATCTTCGTCATCGACGGGATGAAGACTCCGATCCCGCTCGGCATCGTCGCCGCCGCCGGCAAGCCGGCCGAAGAGATCCGCCTGCTCGACACGCGCTTCGAGGATCTCCACCGCGGCGGCTGGGATCCCGAGGCGCGCCTCGCCGACCAGGTGCGCGACGGCGTCGCCGCCGAGATCCTCTATCCGACCGTCGGCATGGCGATCTGCAACCACCGCGACTTCGACTACAAGAAGGCCTGCTTCGACGCCTACAACCGCTGGATCGCGGCGTACTGCTCGGCGCATCCCGACCGCCTGCTCGGCATCGGGCAGACCGCCATGCGCTCGCCGGCCGAGGGCATCGAGGACCTGCGCCGCATCAAAGCGGCCGGCCTGCGCGGGGTGATGATGCCCGGCAACCCGGCCGTCGAGGACTACGACTCGCCCGTCTACGACGACTTCTGGCGCGCCGCCATCGACCTGGCGTTGCCGGTGTCCTTTCACATTCTCACCACCCGCGACGCGCCGCCGCGCGGCTGCCGGCTGACGGCGTTCCTCTCCGTCGTGCGCGGTTGTCAGGACATCATGGCGATGATGGTCCTCGGCGGCGTCTTCGAACGGCACCCGACACTGAAGATCGTCTGCGTCGAGGCCGACGCCGGTTGGGTGCCGCACTTCATGTACCGCATGGACCACGCCTTCAAACGCCACCGCAACTGGCTGCCGCCCGGTCAGCCGCTCTCGCGCTTGCCGTCGGAGTACTTCGCCGAGAGCATCTACACGACCTTTCAGGACGACTGGGTCGCCTTCCGCAGCGTCAACATGATGAACTGGCGCCGCCTCCTGTGGGCCAACGACTTCCCGCACAGCGACTCGACCTGGCCGTGGTCGCAGGAGATGCTCGCCGAGCACGCCGCCGACCTGACCGGCGAGCAGCGCCAGGCGATCCTGGGCGGCAACGTCGCCGAGCTGTACGGCATCGACGTGTCGACACTGCACTAGGCCCCGCGCGATGGAAATCGGCGTGATCCTGTTTCCGCCGCTGGGCAAGACGGCGCAGACGGCGCGCAACATCGAGGAGCTCGGGTTTGCGAGCATGTTGTTCCCCGACAGTCAGAACCTGGCGCCCGAGGTGTGGGGCCAGCTCATGCTCGCGGCGGCCGTGACCTCGAAGCTGCAGCTCGGACCGGGAGTCACCAACTCCGTCACGCGCGATGCCGCCGTGACGGCGTCGGCGGCGTTGGCGCTGCAAGTGGAGAGCGGCGGCCGCGCCGTCCTCGCCATTGGTCGCGGCGATTCGTCCGTACAGCGCATCGGCAAGCGCGAGGACCCGGTGGCGAGCTTCGAGCGCTACCTCATGGCGCTGCAGGGCTACCTGCGCGGCGAGGTCGTCGACCGCGACGGGTTCGAGAGCCGCTTGGAATGGCTGCGCCACGCCAAGGTGCCGAAGGTCCCGATCGAAGTCGCGGCAACCGGTCGGCGCGTGATCGAGGTCGCGGCGCGCTGCGCCGACCGAATCTGTTTCGCCGTCGGCGCGGACCCCGCCCACCTGGCCGACGTCCTGGCGCATGCCCACGCCGCGGCCGCGGCGGCCGGCCGCGACCCCGCCTCGCTGCGCTATGGCGCCTTCATCAACGCCGTCATCATCCCCGACGTCGCGACGGCGCGTAGCAGCGTGCGCGGCACGGCGGCCACCTTTGCCCGTCTCTCCTCGTTCCAGGGCAGCAAACTGGAAGCGCTCCCACCGCCGCTGCGCGACGCCGCGCGCCACCTGCGCGCGCACTACGACATGGCGCAGCACACCCGCGCCGGCGCCGCGCACACGGCGGGGCTGAGCGACGAGTTCGTCGACTGGTTCGCCATTGCCGGGCCGCCTGAGACGGCCCGGCCGCGCTTTCAGGAGCTCGCCGCGGTGGGCCTGGACTTCTGCCGCGTCGTGCCGGGCTCGACCGATATGCCGCGCGACATCGCGGTCACCTCACTGCTCAACCTCGCCAGGGACATCGTGCCGGCCCTGCACGGCGATCCCGCTCACCGCGGATAGTGGTACCCCATATCAACGCGCCCGGTGTCGGCAATTCCCGTCGGCGCCGTCGAGCGCTGCGCCAGCGCGTCGAGCAACGCCGGCGCCGTGTTGAGATCGCCCGCGTTGATCGCCGGACTGGTCGACTGGACGAGGCGGAAGTCGCCGCCATCGGCGTCGACGAACTCCGCGTCTGCCTCGATGTCGTTGTCGTGCGTCAGGTCTCCGGGCACGTAGCTGGCCGGCATGACCAGGTTGAAGCGCAACTCGGAGCCGCTCACCGACGCATCGTTGAACTGGACGTTGTTGCTGCCGTTGTCCTGCACGATGTTGTTCTGCAGCAGCGCGTCTGGCGACCCGTCGGTGCTGGTGCCGATGACGATACCGCGGTCGGTATTGCCACGCGAGGTATTGTTGATCACGCGTACGCCCGGCGAGCCCATCGTGCCGCCGACGACGATACCGCGCCGGCTGTTGGCGTATGACAGGTTGTTGAACAGCAGGACGTCATCGGAGTCCTGCACCAGGATGCCGTCGGAGTTCTCGGTCACCTCGCAGTTGCGAATCGTCGCCTTGTCGGAGCTGCTGCGCACCTGAATCCCGGCGTCGGAGCCACCGGTGACCGTAAAGCCGTCGACGACGACAAATGGTGCGCGCGTGAGGCGAATACCGACCGCCCCTCCCGACGCGTCGATGTGCACTGCGCCGGGCGCGTCGTGCGTCCGCTGCCCGCTGGTGTCGCCCAGCATCACCACCGGCCGCGTGTCCGTCCCGCCCGGCGGCTGCAGCAGCCGCTCCGGGTACGTCCCCGGACCGACGATGACGGTATCGCCGTCGTCCATGCGCGTCAGCGCGCTGGCGATCTTGCGGAACGCAGTATCGGGCGTCAGGCCGTCGTTCGAGTCGTTGCCGTTGTCGCGCACGTAGAACGTCTGCACGCTCGGACCAGGCGCCTCCGCTCCCGGCGGGGAATGGTAGCCGAGATCGATCGCGTCGATGTCCTCGCTGCCATCCGACGACGTCGTGCGCGCACGCAACGAGGCGTAATTGGCGGCCGGGCCGCTCGGCACCGCGTCCTCGACTCCCGCGTTGACCGCCGGGCTGGTCTCCGACTGCCCGGAGTCGACCTGGAAGAGCCGGAAGTTGCCGGCACTGGCGTCGACGAACAGCGCGTCCTCGTTGATATCCGAGCCGTGCGGCAGCGTCGGCGGCTGATAGGTGGCGGGAAACACCAGGTTGTGCTGCCCGTCGAACCCGTCGAGCGAGCTCGGCGGTTCGACGCCGACCTGGAGGTTGGCGGCGCCGTTCTCCTGGATGATGTTGTTGCGCAGGAAGGCTCCAGACGACGCCACATCGGTGCGGAAGGTCAGGAACAGGCCGCGGCCGGAGTTCTCGGCCACCGTATTGTTGATCACGCGCAGGTTTGGCGAGCCCGCGCCGGCGATGCCGCGTCCGGTGTTGTTGTACACGAGGTTGTTGAAGAGGAGCACGTCCTCAGAGTTCTGCACCAGGATGCCATCGCCGCCGTTGTCGGTGACCTCGCAGTTGCGAATCGCGATGTTGCTCGATCCGGGCCGCACCTGCACGCCGGCCGTCGCGCCGCCCCTGATGCGGAAACCGTCGATGGTGATGTACTCGCCGCCCGAAATGCGCACGCCCGGCAGCCGGGCGCCCTGCCCGTCGGTGACGCCGCTGGCGTCGACGAGCACGACGCCGGGAGGGTCCAGTGTCATATCGCCGCTCGGATCAGCCATGAACAGCACCGGCTGAGACGCCAGGCCACTGATCGGGTCGAGAATGCACTCCGTGTAGATGCCCGGCCCGACGATGACGGTATCGCCGTCGGTCAGCCGCGACAGCGCCGCCCCGATGGTGCGAAACGCCGTCTCCGGGGTCAGCCCGTCGTTGGCATCGTTCCCAGCGGTGGCCCGCACGTAGAACTTATCCGGCTGACTGGGGGTTGATCCGCCACCGCCGCCACCGCCGCCGCCACAAGCCGCCAGAATGGAAAGACACGCGAGCACTCCGAGCGCACGACGCATAGCACTGCCCCTTCGCTGATCAGGATGGAAAACCCGTACCACTCCCAGGCGCGATTGGCCAAGAACAAATGGCGCCTAGAACTGCACCTTCGGCACTTGTTGCGCCTCTTTCGGCGCCTCGAAGTAGGCCTCGGGCTTGAAGCCAGTCATACGCGCCACCAACGTCTGTGGGAAGCGCTTGATCATGGTGTTGTACTCGCGCACGGTCTCGTTGTAGCGCCGGCGCTCGGTGGCGATGCGGTTCTCGGTCCCCGCCAGCTCGTCGGAGAGGCGCGCGAACTGCGCGTTGGCCTTCAGATCCGGATAGTTCTCCGAAATCGCCAACAGCCGCCCCAGGGCCGAGCCGAGCTGCTCGGCCGCTTCGATCTTGCCCTCGCGCGTGCCGGCGCCGAGCAGCTTGGCGCGCGCGTTGGCGACCGATTCGAAGATCTCGCGCTCGTGGGTCGCATAGCCCTTGGTGACCTCGACCAGGTTGGGGATCAGATCGTTGCGCCGCTGCAGCTGGTTCTCCACCTGCGCCCAGGCCGCGTCGATCTGTTCCTTGAGGCCAACCATCTCGTTGTAGCCGCAGCCGGAGCTCATCAACGCCAGGGCGACCAGGACGACTCCCGCCATTGCTCGTCGTTTCATTCTGCCCTCCTCCCGATCTGGTTGTCGCGCGACTCCATCAGACTACCACCGCCCACCCGCGCCGCCACCGCCGAACCCCCCGCCACCGAACCCGCCGAATCCGCCCCCGCCACCACCGAACCCGCCGCCGCCAAATCCGCCCCCGAACGTGCCGCGCGAGCGCCCGTGCGGCAGAAACAGCAACGGCCACATTCCCGAGCGTATCAGGAAGATGACGACGACGACGAGGATCAGCAGCGGCACGATGCCCACCTGTTGCGGGCGTCGGCGCTGTTGCAAGGGAGCGATGCGGGCGCCCGCGAGCGTGACGCCGTACTCGCGCGCAATCTGCGCCGCCAGCGCTTCGGTCCCGGCGCGGATGCCGCCCGGCATATCGCCGGCGCGAAAACGCGGCACGATCACCTGGTCGCGGATCTGCCCGACGAGCCCGTCGGGCAAGGCACCCTCGATGCCGTAGCCGGTGGCGATGAACAACTCGCGATCCTGCACGGCGACGAGCAACACGACGCCGTTGTCCTTGCCCTTGGCCCCCGGCTTCCATTTCTCGGCGACGCGCATGGCGTAGTCGAACACCGTCAGCGGCTGGGTCGACGCCACCGTCACCACCGCGATCTCGCTGCCGGTCTTGGCGCGCAGCTCGCCGATCAGCGCCTCGAGACCGCGCGCGGTGTCGGCATCGAGCACGTGGGCGAAGTCGTTGACGAATCCGACCGGTGCCGGAATCTCCGGCTCTTCCCCGCGCACCGACCCGACCGCGGTGCACAGCACCAGGCTCAGGACGAGAGCAAGCCGCGACAGAAAATGATTCAGGAGATCTCCGCGACGAGGGGCGGCATCTCGTCGATCACCCCCACCACCGACTGCAGCTCGCCGAGATAGCCGGCAAAGGTCAGCTCGACGTCGTCGGTCCACTTCGCCCGCGAGACCTTCAGCTGCAGCAGCCGCGTCATCAGCGGCAGGGCACAGCCAAAGTGCCGGGCGAAGGTGCGCAGAACTTCCTCGTACGAGGCCCCCGGATTCGCCCCGTGCAGCCGGTTGAGGTTGCGCATGATGATCAGGAAGGTCTTCAGCGAGTCGAGCATCAACGCTTGCAACTGGCGCCGATCGCCGCCGCTCTCGAGATAGAGCTCGCGCAGGCGCAGCAACTTGCCGCGCGCCTCGTGCTCGCACTGATAGCGCAGATTGCGGTCGTTGACCGGCAGCGCGGCGAACACATTGTCGCCGTACACCACCCGGTGTTGCGCCTGGATGTCGTACAGCTCCATCGGGAACACGTCGGCCGCCGTCTGCAGAAAGCGGCGATCGAGCAGCAGCGGCGTGGCGAGCTGGCGCTTGCGCCAGGCGGCCACCAGCGGGCGGACGGCGCGCAGATCCTCGTACGTCAGCTCGTCGAGCACGGCGACGACGTTGATGTCGGAGACGCCGGGCACATAGTCGGCGCCCGCCCCGCTGCCGTACACGGCGACGCACACCAGGCGCGCGCCGAGCAGCGACTGCAACTGCTCGCTCACCCCGGCCACGGCCTGCTCGCCTGTGCTGTCGAGCATGCCTGCGACTATAACCACCTGACGCGGGATCGCAACGCTGGCGCCGCGACGGACGACCGGCTCACGAACGCGGCCGGCCGAGGATCGGGCTGCGCGCCACCGCCATCTGGGTGAGCCGCATCATCGCCGACGGGGCGAGGCGATAGAGGAACCACGCCACCTTGGCCCCGCGCGTGACGGTGATCACCGCGCGGTTGCGCGCCACTCCGTACAGGATGTCGCGCGCACAGTCCGCCACTGGATACAGCGCCATCGGCAAGCTGCGCAGCAGCGCGTCGCGGTCGACGTCGAGCATCTTGGCGGCATCCTTGATCGGCGTGTCGACGAACCCCGGGCACACCGCGCTGACGCGCACGCCGAGTGCCGCCGCTTCGCTGCGCAGCGAGGTGGAGAGCCCCACCACCGCGTGCTTGGTCATCGCGTATCCGGTCGCCCCCGGGGTCGGGATCAGACCGGCCAGCGAGGCGGTGTTGACCAGATGCCCGCTGCGCTGGCGCAGCATGACCGGATACGCCGCGGCGATGCCGTTCACGACCCCGCGCAGGTTGACGTCGATCAGTCGATTCCAGTCCCCGAGCTGCATGTGCCGGGCATCGCCGGCGATGAAGATGCCGGCGTTGTTGAACAGGTAATCGAGCCGGCCGTGCCTGGCGGCGACGTCTTGAACCACGCGTTCGAAGGCCGCGGCGTCGGTCACGTCGAGCGCCACTCCTTCGGCCGCCGCACCGACGGCCTGCGCCGCCGCGCGGGCCCCCTCGGTATTCACGTCGGCCAGGACCACGCGCGCCCCGCGCTGCGCCAACTGCTCGCCCAGCGCGCGACCGATCCCCGACGCCCCGCCGGTGATCAGCGCCACTTTGCCTGCGAACACATCCACGCGAATTCTCCCTGCGCCGGCCTACGGCCGCTAGCGCGGTTGCCGCAGCTGGTTAACACGCCGCCAGCGCGGCCGCCAAACCGTCGCGGCGCCGGCGGCGTTGGACAAGCTCGGCGGCTTCGCTACAGTCGGCCGGCATGCCCAGCCCGCCCCGCACCGGCACCGACATCGAGGCTCTGCTCGCCGCGGCCAAGCGCCAGGCCGCACCGGTCTATCTGATCATCGGCGAGCCGTTCGAGACCGAGGGTGTCGCCCGCGCGCTGATCGACGTGCTCGTGCCGGCCGAACGACGCAGCTTCAACCTCGAGATCTACGACGGGCGCACGGCTGCCATCGCGCCGATCCTCGACAGCCTGCGCATGCCCGGGCTGTTCGCCGGCACCAAGCTGGTCTGGGTGCGCGAGCCGACGCTCTTTCTCTCCGGCGAGAAACGCGCCGACATCGCCGCGGCGCTCTTCACGGCCTGGGGCGAGGAGCGCCAGGCCGAGGCGGCCAGCAAGCTATTGGTCCTGGCGGCGATGGCCGGCTGGACCCAGGAACAGTTTGCCGCCGCCGATTGGGCGCGCCTGCCGGCCACCGACACCAGCGCCGTGCTCGGCCGCACCGCCGACGGGCGCGAGCGCGAGACGCTGGCCGCCGTCGCGGCGTATTGCGGCGAGCGCGAGCTGACCGTCGCCGCCCACCGCGACGAGAGCGGCCTGCTCGACGACTTCCTGCGCGCCGGCATGCCGCCGGGCAGCGTGCTGCTGTTCACCGCCGCGGCGGTCGACCGCCGCAAGCGCATCGTCAAGGGCATCGCCGACATCGGGCAGGTGGCGGAGCTCACCGTCGAGCGCGAGCGCAGCGGCGCGTTGACGGCCGAGAGCATCGACCAGCTCATCGGCCGCGTGCTCGCCGAGCACCACAAGCGCCTGTCGCCGGCGGCGCGCCGCCTGGTCGGCCAGCGCGCCGGGCCGAACCCGGCCCCGCTGGCGATGGAATTGGAAAAGCTCTGCCTGTACGCGGGCGACAGCCCCGTGGTCGAAGAAGGCGACGTGCGCACCTGCATGCGCGACCTCGCCGAGTCGTGGATCTTCGACTTCACCCGCGCCCTGGCGCAACGCCAGGCCACGCAGGCGCTGCCCATGCTGCGCTCGCTCTTCGAGCAGGGGGAGCACCCGCTGCGCCTGCTCGCCCTCATCGCCCGCGAGCTGCGGCTGCTGTTGCTGGCGCGCGAGTGCCTGGCCGTGTTCGGCAGCGCGTGGACGGCCTCGATGCAGTTTGCCGCCTTCCGCGACCGCCTGTTGCCCAAGCTCAGCGACGCGCAACGCGAAGCGTTCGGCGGCGTGCACCCCTTCGGCCTGTACCTGGCACTGCAGAATGCCAGTCGCACCAGCACCGCCGTGCTGCAGCGCGCGCTGCTCGGCCTGCAGGCGCTCGACGTCAAGCTCAAGAGCAGCGGTGGCGACTCGCATTTGATGATGGAAGCCTACGTGCTCGACCTCTGTCGCGGGACGGAGCGGCGCGCCGCGGCGCGCTGAGGGGACGCGGAGCATGTTGGCGAAACCCGACGAGCACTGGACCGTCGAACAGTTGTCGGCGGCGCTGATCGAGCGGACCTGGCTGCCGGGCATCGCGGTCGCGGTGCCGATGGCGGCGATCCGTTTCTTCCACCACCAGTGCATCCAGTGGGCGGCGGCCCTGGCCTACTACTCTCTGATCGGCCTGACGCCGCTGCTGGCCGCGCTCTTCTCGCTCATGAAGGGCGTCGGCCTGCATTACCAGATCACGCCCTACATCGTCAGCACGGTTGGCGCCGGCTCGCCGGTGGTGGCGCGGCAGATCGTCGAGTTCATCGACCGCACCAACGTGCGCGCCGTCGGCGTGCTCAGCGCCATCGCCGCCTTCCTCGCCGGGCTGGGCATCCTGGCCAATGCCGAGATGTGCTTCAACGCCATCTGGGGCGGTGTGCCGGGGCGCTCGGTACGCCACAAGCTGCGCTCGTTCATCAAGGTCATCCTGGTGGCGCCGCTGCTGCTGCTGCTCGCTCTGGCGCTCACCGCCATCCTCCAGCCGGGCAGTCGCATCTACCTCCTGCTCGACTCGTGGTACCTGGGCGACGCGGTGTTGGTACTGCTGCGCGTGTTGCCCTACGCCCTGCTGTGGCTCAGCTTCACGCTGCTGTACACCGGTCTGCCCAACACCGCCGTGCGCACCCGCTCGGCCATCGTCGGCGCGCTGGTGGCCGGCACACTGTGGCAGCTCGCGCAGTGGGCCTACGTCACCTTCGTCATCCGCCTGGTGCGTTACAGCGCCGTGTACGGCGCGCTCTGGCAGCTGCCGATCCTGTTGGCGTGGGTGTACGTCGCCTGGGGTGTGATCCTGTTCGGCGCCGAGGTCGCGCGCGCCCACCACGAGGTGGTGATCGAGCGCGCTACTCGACGTCAGCTCGTACCACGAACACCGGACACGGTGCGTGCCGAATGATCTTTTCGGCCACGCTGCCCAGGATCAGGTGCGTGAGCCCGGAGCGGCCGTGCGTCGAGGTCACGATCAGATCGACACCGCGCTCGCGCGCCAGGTCGATGATCTGCTGGGCCGGGTCGCCGAAGTCGACCACGAGATCGACCTTCGCGTAGCCCTCGAGGCGCGTCGCGCGCAGGTCCTCGAGCAGATGCAGCATCCGCGCCTTGGCCTCCTCGAAATTGAGGGTGTAGGCGCGCTCGCCGAGCAGATCGCCCGACGGCACGTGCACCAGATGGAGCAGGATCAGTGTTCCGCCGGCGTCCTTCGCGAAGCGCAGGCCGTAGTCGAGGGCGTGGAACGAGCTCTCCGAGAAGTCGATTCCGCACAAGACCTTCTTGAACTCACGCGGCATGTTCACCCTCCTTCGCCAGCAGCGCCGGGATTGTCCCTGCGCGTACCGTCAGCCTGCGACCCGATCCCCCCGCAGCGGCACCAGCGCACTCTGCTCCAGACCGAGCAGCTCGCGCAAGACTTGCGCGGTATGTTCGCCGAGCAGCGGCGCCGGTGCGGCGACGCGCCCCGGCGTCAGCGAGAGCCGCGACGCGACGCCGTCGAGGACCACACGCGCCCCCGCGGGCGTATCGACCGTCGCCCAATATCCGCGCGCCGCCAGGTGCGGATCGCGCGCGCACAAATCCTCGGCATCGGCCACCACCCCGGCCGCCACACCCACCGCCTGCAGCGCCGCCACGACGTCGTCGACATCGCGCGTCGACGTCCACGACTCGACCAGCGCGTCGAGCTCGCGCTCGTGCACCAGGCGTGCAGCCAGCGTGGCGAAGCGCGAATCGGCGGCGCGCCTCGGGTCACTCATCGCCCGCGCGCACCGCGCCCATTCGTCGTCGCCAAACGCCGCGATGGCGCACCAGCGTTCGCGCCCCCCGGCATCATCGCGGCAGCGGTAGACGCCGTGCGGTGCGGCGGGCCCTTCGGCGGAACGATTGCCGAGTGGCTCGCTGCCGTCGGCGCCGGCACAGGCGGCCAGCAGCGCCGGCCCGCGCAGGGCCGCCAGCGCCGCCAGCTGGGCGACCTCGACCATCTGCCCGCTGCCGGTGCGGCCCCGGTGCCAGAGGGCCAGGAGCACTGAAAGCGCCGCGGCGTAGCCGCACGCCAGATCGGAGAACGAAAAGCCCCAGCCGGCGGGCGCGCCGCCGGCGTGACGCATCGCCCAGGTATAGCCGGCAATCGCCTGCAGCGTCGGGCCGTAGCTGACGTCGTCCGCGTGTGGACCGGTGTTGCCGAAACCCGGCATGCCGACGGCGATGATCGCGGGATTGAGCTCGCGCAGCGCCGCGAAGTCCAGGCCCCAGTTGGGCATCACGCGGCGGCTGAAGTTGTCGATCACGACGTCGCACTGGCGCACCAGATCGCGCACCACAGCGAGGCCGCGCGGGTCGGCGAGATCGACGACCACGCTGCGCTTGCCGCGGTTGAGGTTGCCGGTCAACCCCTCGCGCCGACTGCCGTAGTCCCCCGCCCCCGGCCGCTCGATCTTGATGACGTCGGCACCGTGGTCCGCCAGCACCCGCGTCGCCACCGGTCCGGCGACATGCCAGGTGAAGTCGAGCACGCGCACCCCGTCGAGCGCGCGACCGGTCACGGTCGTGGTGGGCTGCACCGCGCGACGCGCCGGCTCCGCGAGCGCCGCGAGCACTTCAACCGAGTGCTCGGCCAGTCGCGGCGCGCGGCGCGCCAGGCGCCACGGCGTCGCGCTGAAGGTGTAGGGGGCGCCCGGATACTCCACGGCGCCGCCGAGCTTCGCGTCGGGCAGCGCAACGAAGAACGATCGGGCGCGCAGTTGCGGGTGCGCGCGCAGCTCCGCCAGCGGCCGCACGGCCGCGAACGGCAGCCGGCGCAGTTGCGCGGCGGCGACCAGATCGGCGACGCGGTAGTCGGCCGCCCAGGCGGCCAGCACGTCGAACAGGTGCGCGGCGTGGGCGCGGCGGTGCGCGACGTCCTCCCACACCGGATCGACCAGGTCGCGCGCCGCGCCGTCGGCCTTGACCCACTCGAGCAGCGTCGTCCAATCGCCGGCGCTCGACAGCAAGACGTCGCCATCGCGGCAACGCGCCAGCCGAAACGCACCGGTCCAGTGCAAGCTGCCGCGGCGCGTCTCGACGCGCCCGGTGGCGTGGAAGGTCGCCGTGACATGCTCGAGCAGCGCGACGACGCTCTCCTGCAGGCTCACGTCGACGACCTGGCCGCGGCCGCTGCGCGCCCGCGCCAACAGCGCCAGCATGATCCCGATCGCCGCCTGCAGCGCCGCGCCGTGATACGCCGGCAGGCCGCTGCCGCGCAGCGGCGGTTCGCCGGGATGGCCGTTGACGAACACCATGCCGCCCAGCGCCTGGGCGACCAGGTCGCAGCTCGTCCATTCGCAACGCGATCCGCTCTGCCCGAACGGTGCCACGGCCGCCACGACGAGGTGCGGGAAGCGCGCGGCGAGCGGCGCGCACGCCAGCCCGCGCCGCGCCAGCGCGGCGGGAGTGCCGGTGAGCAGTACCACGTCGGCCGTCGCCAGCAGCGCGTCGAGCTGCGTGCGGTCTTCGGGTCGCTCGAGGTCCAGCGCAATGCCGCGCTTGCTGCCGTTGAAGTGCCAGAAGAAGAGGCTGTGCTCGCCGTCGCATTGGCCGCCGGCGAACGGCCCGACAGCGCGCGCCGGATCGCCCGCGGGCGATTCGACTTTGATGACATCGGCGCCCATGTCGCCGAGCAGCTTGCCGCAATACGCGCCACTGGTGTCGGCGAGATCGAGGACGCGAATGCCGGCGAGGGCGGCGGATCCGGGTGCGTTCACTCGGCGGCGGCGACCTGTTGGACCGGCGCGGCGGCGCCGGGCTGCAAGCGCAGGACCTTCGGCCCGGGCGCTTCGATCTGCCAGGTGGGAAAGTTGGAGTTCGACGCCCAGACGCCGCCGTGCGCGTCGAAGTCGATCTCGCGCGTGTAGGTGACGCGGGTGGGCAACGGATAGACCGTGAACGATTCGGTGGCGGGGGCGAAGCTGATCAGCGTGTCGGAGCTGGTGCCGCAGATCCACACCGTGTCGGTGCGCCGGTCGACGTTGAGCGCGTAGGGTGTCTCGACGCCGTCGCTGGGCAGCTTCCAGGTGCGGAACTCGCGGCTCTGCGGCGTGTAGCGCGCGATGAGCCCGGCGCTGAAGCCGGGGATCCACAGGTTGCCCTTCGAATCGAAGCGCAGGCGGCGCGGGCCGGGGAACGGCGTGTCGATCACCTCGACGGCACCGGAGTCGGGGTCGAGGCGGCCGATGCGGCGCTCGTTGAGCTGGCTGAACCACACCCCACCGTCCGGCGCGATGTCGATGCCGTACGGCACCGGCAGGTTGACGCCCTCGCCCGACGGCGGCTCGCTGCCGAGGGGCAGGTACTGGCCCAGCCACAGAAACGCCGGCACCACGCGCAGCGCCACCGCCTGCTTCCAGTCGCGCGCCGGCAGGCGGATGGTGCGCCGCGCGCCGCTGGCGGGATCGATCATGCCGATGTGATTGCTGACCGCGAGCGTGTACCAGACACGCCCCTGGCGGTCGAAGCGCAGCGTGTGCGGGTAGAGCCCCTCCTCGAGCTCGATGATGTCCCAGTGCTCGCGCTGCGGATCGAAGCGGCCGATCTTGTTGCCCAGGCACAGCGTCACCCAGATCGACCCGTCGGGCGCCACCTGCAGGCTGTGCGGCGCCACGTGCGAGTTGCTGTTCGGGGCCAGAATCGTTCCGGTGACGTTGAACACGCCGCCGAGGGGCGAGTCGCCGCGCGGAATCGCCCACGCCTGGCGCGCGCTGGTGCGCGGGTCGAGGCGGTAGAGTTGGTCCTGGTTGGTGTCGACCGAGTAGATCCTGCCGTCCGGATGCACGACCAGATCGTGCTGCATCGACGCCGCGTGGCCGAGATCCCATTCGGTGACGACCGCGGTCGCCGCCGCGCCCTGCGGACCGGGGGGCGGGACGAACACCGGCCGGGTCAGCGCCGCCACGTAGGCCTCGTCGGCATAGGCGGCATTGAACGCCGCGGGCAACTCGGCGCGCAGGTCGGAGGAGATGACGCCGCCCATGCGCGCCATGAGCTTGAGGATCTTGTCCCAGTCGGCGGTACTGCGCGGCACGCGCGTCGCCCAGCTGCCCTGCTGGTGGCAGAAGGTGCACTGGCGGACGAACTCCTCGCGGTGCGTGTCGCTCGACAACCGCGCCAGCAGCAGCGGCAGCCAGCGGCTCGCCGGCAGCTGCCAGGCCAGCGCTTGCGGATCGGCTTCCGCCGCGAGGGCGAAGTCGACCTGCTGCGCGCCCGCCGCGAGATCGACGCCGTCGTGGGTCAGGTCTTCGTAGCCGACCCGGCGCGCGCGCAGGTCGTAGCGCCCGGGCTCGAGCGGCGGCAGCTGGAAGCCCCCGGCGGCATCGGTGAAGACCGTTGTGCCGCGCTGCAGCTCGCGGTGCGTGGCGGTGACCATCGCGCCGACGACGGGGCTGCCGCTCTCGCCGCGCACATGGCCCGAGACCACGCCTTCCTGCGCGGCAGCCGCGGCCGCCCAGCACACCACCAGGGCCAGCACGCGCACCAGCGATCCGTTCTGCCATTGCCGACGATTGGTCATGGCGTACTCCCCGCCGGCGGCGCCGGTGCCAGCACGATGGCGCCGCGGGCATCGCGTTGCAGCTCGAACTCCAGCACGACGACTTGAAACTGCTGCCGTTTGACCACCCCGGTCGCCTCGCGGCGCGCGCCGTTGAGGTCGACCGCGACGCGAAACGGCACTGCTTCCAGCTCTGTGCCACACGCATCGATGAAGTCGACGCCGACGCGGTACGGCCCGGCCGCCGGCTCGGCGATGCGCGCGTGCTCCAGCACCGGCTCTGGTGCGGGCGTCGCCGGGCAGCGCGCATCGCGTTCCAGACGAGCGCCGGAACGGGTCGGATTGTTGCTGAAATAGAGCGACTCCCAGGTCGGATCGGTGAGATAGAGGTCGAGATCGACCGGGGCCGCCCAGGTCAGCCACACGTGCAACCCCTCCGGCGACGACACCGGCGCGGGCGGCGGCTCGAGCGGCGCCGGCGGCCGCGACGCGCAGGCTGCCAGGGTACTGACCAACAGGACCGCCGCGAGGGCGTGGAACCCCATGCAGTCGGTCTACACCACCCCGCCGCGCCGGCGCCAGCGGGCAGGCGGCCGGGGCTCAGCCGCGCTGGCCGGTCGCCAGCGCGCGCCGCAGCGGGCGCTGCGCTGCCGCCGCGTGCGGCTCGGCGGCGAGGGCGCTGGAGGCGAGGACGAGCAGGACGATCCAGAGGAGATCGGACAGCAACAGGTGGACGATCTGCAGTGCAACCGGGGCGAGGAGCCAGACGTTGAGTGCGCCGACGGCGAGTTGCAGGATGTAGATCCCGACCACGCTCAGGGCCAGCAGACGGACGACCGGTTGCGGGCGCGCGGCGGCGGCCGTCGCGCTGACGGCCGCGACGCAGAGCGCGACGGCGATGGCGAGCGTCGGATGCCAGATGCGCAAGCGCACGAAGATGTGCGCCGTATCGGAGAACGTCATCGCCTTGGCCTCGGCGAGGGTGGCGGCCGGGAACAAGGTGTCGCCGAGCGCCGTCACGGCGCCGCTGATGCCGAGCACCAGCACGCCGGCGAGCGTCAGGCCGAACAGCGCCGGCAGCGCGCCCTGGCCGCGCAGACGCGGCGCGGTGCCGCCCGATGCCCACCACGCCGTCAGCGTCAGCGCCGCGACGAGAAGAAACGTGTTGAGCAGATGGCCGGCCACCCAGAAGCCGCGCGCCACCGAGGCGTTGTCGGCCACCAGCTCGAGCAGGACCAGTCCGGCACCGATCAATGCTTCGGTGACGATGAACAGACCGGAGAACGTCGCGCCGCGCCGCACCAGGTGCCCGCGCGGGTAGGTGCGCCAGGCGCCGACGACCAGGGCCACCACCAGCAGCAACGCCACGCCGCTGCTCAGGCGGTGGCCGAACTCGATCAGCGTCGCCAGCGCCGGCGCGCGCGGCACGACGACACCATTGCACAGCGGCCAGTGACTGCCGCAGCCGGCGCCCGATCCGGAGGCACGCACGAACGCGCCCCACAGGATGACCAACAGGTTGAAGCCCAGGACGCCCCAGGCGAGCTTGGCGTAGCGAGTCAGGGGTGACCCCGTCAGGCCGCGGCGACCGGCGCGCTGACCTGCAGCAACTCGACCTGCGGCACGTAGCGGCGCAGCTCTTCGAGCGTGTGGAGCTTGTACTCGCGCTCGTAGCAGATGCGCGTGATGCCGGTGTTGATCAGGACCTTGAAACAGTGCAGGCAGGGCGTGTGCGTGATGTAGATCGCCCCGCCGCTGATGGCGGCGCCGTTCTTGGCCGCCTGGGCGATGGCGTTGATCTCGGCGTGAATGGTCCGAAAGCAGTTCTCCTCGAGCTCGCCGGCCGGCGTGTGCGACTTGTACACCAGGCACCCTTCGTCGAGGCAGTGCGGCATACCGGCCGGAGCCCCGTTGTAGCCGGTGGCGAGGATGTTGCGGTCGCGGACGATGACCGCCCCCACCTTGGCGCGCAGGCAGGTGGAGCGCTCCGCCACCTGGCGGGTGATGGTCATGAAGTACTCGTCCCAGGTCGGTCGATGGCTCATGGCACTGGCTCCAGGTGGCAGGGGCTTACAGCGGGATGATGAGTCCGCGCACGGGTGGCGGCGCGCTGACCGGCACCAGATCGCCTTCGTACACCGGTTCCGGCGCCGGCTCGGTGAACGACATCGGCTCCGGCATGAAGGTCAGAATGAATACACCCAGCGTCAACGCCGCGCCGATGCGGCGCCGGCGGTCGAGCGGTGTCACCGGATCCCACGGCCGCGGGTGCCGAATGCCGAGCAGGAGCAGCAGGCCGGCCCACAGGAACCAGCCCGGCCAGCCGCCCGAGCCGAGCACCACCAGGGCCACCAACACACCGCGCGAAATCCACGTGTGGTAGCGGCCGAACACCGCATACGAGACGTGGCCGCCGTCGAGCTGACCGACCGGCAGCAGGTTCAGGCACGTCACCAGGAAGCCGAACCAACCGGCCAGAGCGACCGGGTGCAGGAGAATCGTGGCCTCGTCGGCGCGCACGCCGAGGACGAGCTTGATCAGCGCCGAGAACAGCAGCGAGTCGCCGAGGATGAGGCCGCCCTCGCTCGGCTGGAGCGGTCGGATCTCGGACAGATGCAGGCCGAGAATGACGGCGGGCAGTGCCACCAGGAAGCCGGCCCAGGGCCCCGCGGCGCCGATGTCGAATAACGCGCGGCGATTGGGCGGCATGCTGCGCATGCGGATGAAGGCGCCGAACGTGCCGACGAGAAAGATCGGCGGCGCCGGGATGAAGAACGGCAGCGAAGCGTCGACGCCGTGGGCGTGGGCGAGGACGTAGTGCCCGAGCTCGTGGCAGAGCAGGATGGTCATCACCGTGATGGCAAACGGCAGACCCGCGGTGATGGCGCTCGGGTCGGCGAACAGGTCGGCGCCCTGGTTGAACGCGCTCGCCATCGCGGTGGTGACGAACGTCACCGCGAACAGCAGGACATGCACCGCCGGGCCGCGGCGGGGCGGCGCGTGAGCGACCGCATCCCGGGAGCCCGGATACGCGCCTTCGACCAGTACCGGGCGGCGAAACAGTCCCATTGCGCTTACGGCCGTGCGCTCGCTTGCAGCGTGACCGGCGTGCCCGGCACCGCCCTGAAGCGGGCGGCGGCGCTGCCATCGCGAACGGCGATCTCGAGCAGCCCCCAGCTGCCGACGATCGCCAGCGCGTCGCCGGACGCGACGGCGGAGTACGACGCGGACAGCGCGGCGATCGACATGTCGGCGATACTAACGGAAACCCCGGAGGCGGGAAAGTCGCTCAGCGCCGCGGCGGGAATGTTGGTGATCAGATTGCCGAAGTGATCGACATGCACCACCTCGCCGCGCCAAGCGCCCGCTTCGCGACGCGGCTGGGCCAGGGCCAGCTCCTGCAGCCCCGGCAGGCAGGGGCCGAGCGAGTCGGGCGCGAGCCCCGCCGCGAGACACGCGGCGACGGGTGCGAAGATGTCGCGGCCGTGGAAGGTCTGGCTGACCGGATGGAGAAAGAGCTCCGGCCGATCCAACAGCCGCACCTCGCGGATGCCCATCAGCGCCGCGGCCGGCGCGAGCAGGCCGTTGTCGGGCCCGACCAGGAAGCCGCGGTCGGCGATCACGGCCACCGGCCGGCGCGCCGAGCCGACGCCCGGGTCGACGATGGCCAGGTGTATCGTGCCGTCGGGAAAGTAGGGCACGGCACTGCGCAGCAGCAGGGCGCCGGCGGCCACGGCCTGTGGCGGAACGGCGTGGGTGAGATCGATCACGGTTGCGGCCGGCGCGATGCCGCGAATGACGCCCTTCAGAATCCCGGCGTAGGCGTCGCTGACGCCGAAGTCGGTGCACAGGGTGATCACGCCGTTGGGCCGCATCGTCCACCCCGCCCGGCGCTGCTCATGCGACCGGGCTGGTCGCTCACTTCTTCTTTTTGGGGTCCTGCTTCTGGGCCTGCCGGATGGCGTTCTGCTTGGCCTTGTGCAGGACCTCAATGGAATCCTCGTGATCCCACGACTCGGCGATCTGCAGCGCCGTCTCACCTTCCTGGTTGACCAGGCCCAGGTCGGCGCCGTTGGCGATCAGCAACGCAAGGGTGGTGTCGTTGTCGTTCTCCGCCGCAGCCATCAGGGCCGTCGTGCCGTCCTTGCGCTGTACGTTGATTTGCGCGCCGTGCTTGAGCAGCACCTCGACGACGTCGTCACTGCCGGCATCCGCGGCCCCGATCAGGGGGGTCCAGCCATCGGAGGCCGCCGCGTTGACGTCGGCGCCGTGTTCCAGGAGCAGCTCGGCAACCGCCTTGTGCCCGTTGAGCGACGCGGCCAGCAGTGGCGTCACCCCGCCCTTGTCCGCCGCCTTCGCGTCGGCGCCCTTGGCCAACAGCAGCTGGACGATCTCGGTGTGGCCATTGCCCGCCGCGCGCAGCAACGCCGTCGGCCCGAGCTCGTCCCGCGCGTCGACGGTCGCCCCGGCCGCCAGCAGGGCCTCGGCGACTTTGGTGTGCCCGTCCCACGCCGCGGCCATGAGCGGCGTCCAGCCCTTCTTGCTCGCCAGGTTGACATTGGCCCCGTGCGCGATGAGCGCCGTGACCGCGTCGAGAGCGCCTTTCTCGGACGCCAACATCACGGCCGTCGCACCGGCTTCGTCCTGCGCATTGACGTCGGCTCCCTTTGCGATCAGGGCATCGACCGAGGCCCGTTGCCCCTCCGCACTCGCCGCGATGAGCGCCGTCCGACCGCCCGGCTCTCGCGCCTCGACCTGCGCGCCATTCAGGAGTGAATTCAGCACTTTAGCTGCGTCACCTGCTCGGGCCGCGGCAAACAGATCGCTTGTCACATCGGACTTGGCGGCCGTGTTGCTGTTCGCGACCTGCCCGTCTGGCGTGCTTGCCTCGTCCTGGCAGCCAGCCACGGCCACGCAGAGGCCGCCGGCAAGGGCGAGGGTGCGTAGAAATCGCATGTACCTTCCTTTCGCGTCGCGCCTCGGCATGAGATCAACGCATCCGATTCGGACCCGCCGGGCGCACGCAACTTAGCTCGCGCGCCAGCTCGCGCGCAACGCCCCGGGGCTGGCGCTCGGAGCGCACATTGGGATGGAATCGGGGGGATTTCTAATTGACTTACCAAGCCGCGACACGGCATAAGAAATGTGGACGGTGGGGATCCATCTGAGCTGTCCGTCGCCAGGGGGGAACGGGAAATGAAGCGCGCCGCACTAGTCTTCGCTGGAGTCGTGGCAGTTGGTCTCAGCGCGACAAACTCGATTCCGGCAGCCGGCCAGAACCTGGATAATTTCAAGTGCTACAAGGCCAAAGATCTCAAGATGCCGAAATTCGTGCAGTCAGTAGTTTCCCTTAGCGACCAGTTCACCGCTGCCCCGCAAGTCACCGTGAAAAAGCCCTTCCTGTTCTGCAATCCGGTCGATGCTGGAAGCGGCATCACCAATCAGGTCGACCACCTCACGTGCTACAAGATCAAGGGTCCCAAGTTCGATGGGCCCAACGTGCAGGTCGTGAACCCGCTGGGCACGACCAAGCTCGACGCCAAGAAGCCGTTCCTGCTCTGCGTCCCGTCAACCAAGACCGTGATTCCGTGACCGGCAGGGTCCTCATCATTCCGGATCTTGACACTTTCTCAGTCCATGCAATTCTCATTTCGTCCGAGTATTTTCCCTGTTGACTTAGGGGATTCCCTTGGGGCATACAGGAAGCTCGGACAACGATTTCAACCCGGTCTCGAAGAGACCACAACGAAGGGGGACAGTATGAAGAAAACAGCACTATTGTGTGGCGCGGTCGCGCTGGCCTTCGGGGCCCTGGCGGCGTCACCGGCCTCGGCTGCGCTGGATCATTACCAGTGCCGCAAGGCCAAGGACCTGAAGGCGCCGAAGTTCACGGCGTCGACGGTGTCGTTGACCGACCAGTACGGCACCGACACCACCGAGGTGAAGAAGCCGTTCCTGCATTGCTCGCCTACGTCGAAGAATGGCGGTGCCGTGATCAACGCGGCCGACCATCTCACCTGCTACAAGACGAAGCCGACCAGCACCGCAGCCGGCCCGAACATCTCGGTGACCGACCAGTTCGGCACCACCAAGCTGTCGCAGAAGAAGAACTCGCTGCTTTGCGTGCCGGGTTCGAAGACGATCGTTCCGTAACGACCGTACTCCGACAAGCTTCGTCCCCCAACGGGACGGTCAAAGAAGGGAAGTGGCTCACCGCCACTTCCCTTTTTTTGTCCTGAATTTCGGCGCAAGACCTCGATGGACGGAGTGCTGGAAGGGGCTACTCCGCTGCCTTTGCCAGTCGGCTCGGGCACACCGCACCGGCGACATCGAAGTCGACCATCATCGCCCCCTCGGGCCCCTCAGCGACGGGCTGTCCGTTGCGCATCATCTCATCGATAATCGCGTCGAGCCGCCCCTGCTGCTCGAGGGCGATCTCGAGGTTCTCCTGCGCCGTGGTCAGGTCGGGATCGAGCGCCAGCGCGCGGCAGTAGGCATCGATCGCCTCGTCGAGGTGCTCGAGCATGTGTTCGGCGACGCCGACGTTGACGTGGACGCGCGCTTTGCGGGGCGACTTGAGCGCCGCATCGCTCCACAGCGACAGCGGCGTCAGCCACACCTGGTTGCGCGCGAACGTCAACCCCAACAGCGTCGCGGCGATGATCGCCCCGCCCACCGCCGCCGGCGCGGGTCGGGCGCGGTACATCGACGTGAACAGGCTGGCCAGGGCCAGCGCCAAGCCCGGCATGGCCAGGTACATACGGTGCTCGACCATCACGTCGCTAATCGGCAGCAGGCTCGATTCGACACTCATGGCGATGAAGAACCACAGGACACCGTAACCGACCAGCGAGCCCCGGCGGGCCGTGGCGAAACCGAACACCGTCAGTGCGAGCAGGCTCACCATCCCCGCGAGCACAGCCGGCGACAGGCTGCTGGCCACTGCCACGTCGTGATCAACGTTCAGATTGATGGGCAGCGCGACCAGGCCGAGGTAGCGCGGCAACACGGTGCACTGGGTGAGGAAGTAGTCGACCGGTGAGACCCCGGTCGCGTACTCTTTCGGCTGCGCCAACACCCGCCCGAGGTCGCGGATGACACGCTCCATGCGCGTCGTGGGTTGGGTCACCCCGCGCGGCGGCCGCACGGTCGCGACCTTCCAGGCCAACGGAATGACCACGAAAAGTGCCGCGAGGAGAGCCACCCGCGCCAGCGCCCGCGGGCTGCGCAAGCCGTCGTAGAACACCCATTCCGAGAGCAGGATCGCCAGCGGCAAGCTGGCCGCATTTTCCTTCGAGAGAATGGCCCCGATGGCCATCAGCACAGCCGCGAGATACATCCCGAGCGCCGGGCGGCCGGCGGCGGAGCGGGTACGGCCGCGCAGGTAGAAGACGACACACCAGACGTAGAACAGCGCCGCCATCGAAGCAAAGCGCTGGATGATATAGGTCACCGCCTGCGTCTGCAGGGGGTGGCAGGCGAAGAGGAATGCCGCGGCGGTCGCCAGCATCAGCCGGTGCTGAGCCAGTGCCGTCGCGCGCAGACGCGGCGTAGCGCACAGGGCCAGGGCGAGCTGAAAGACCGCCAGGGTGGCGAGCAGATGCACGGCGAAGTTGACGACGTGGTAGCCGAAGGTGTTCTCGCCATTGACCAGGAAGTTCAGCACCACCGTCGTCGCCGGGACGATCCGCGCGTTGCCGAGCCACCCGATGGCCTCGAAGCTCAGGCCCTCCTTCAAATGCTCGTTGTCGAAGATGCGGACGTAGTCGTCGAACTGAAACGGGACCGAGAACGAGGGCACGTAGGCCGCGAGGGCCAGGACCGCCACCAGCGCGAACGCCAACGCCGCGCGCGCGCGATCACTCACCGCAGACAACCGAGCGAAACCGCCGCGCGCGCGGCGGTCAATGCCTGCGCGCTCATGCGGCGATGCGGTACGAGCTGCCCGCCACCAGCCGAGCGACGTCGCGGTCCCATTCCCCCGTCCACTTCTGGACGACGATCTCGGCCGGACAGGTCCCGCGCTTGACCAGGTCCTCGAGCCGCTCGAGGTACAGCGACTCGTCGTCGCCCTGCGCATTGAGCACCCGCTGCCGCTCCAGGCCAACCTCGGCGATGTCGAGCAGCTCGCGCGCCAGCTCCGCCAGAGCAATGCCGCGCACGCGCGCCCGCAACGCCTCGCGATGGGCGGCATGGTAGAGCGCGAGGCGCTCGTCCCAGCTCCACGCCTTCACCAGATCCCACGTCGCGAGCAGACAGTCGTCGTCGTAGAAGATACCCTTCGCCAGCGCGGGCACCGCCAGCATCAGCTCGGGCGACTGGCTGTCTATCGAGCGTAGCTCGATGTAGCCCTTCAGCCGCACCTCGGGAAACAGCGTGGTGAGGTGGCTGTTCCAATCCGACATCGTCGCGCGATGGCCCTGGAACCCGTGCTGCAGAAAATCGGCGAAGGTGTGCGCGGTCATGTCGAACCACTCGCCATCGCGCACGATGAAGTACATCGGCACGCCGAGCGCGTAGTCGACGTAGTCCTCGAAGCCCGCCGACGAGCGGAAGACGAACGGCAGCAAGCCGCAACGGTCCGCATCGGTATCGGTCCAGATGTGCCCGCGGAATGACATGTACCCGTTCAAGCGCCCATCGCAGAGCGGCGAGTTGGCGAACATCGCCGTCAACAACGGCGCCAGGCCCATGCCGACGCGCATCTTCATCATCGCGTCGGCCTCACTGCCGTAGTCCATGTTCACCTGAACGGTGGCGGTCTGCTTCATCATCCGCAAGCCGAGCGTGCCGACGCGCTCCATGTACGGGGCCATGATGCGGGAACGCCGCTTGGGCACCAGCTCGATCTCGTCGAGGCGGCTGATCGGCTGCATGCCGAGCCCGAGAAAGGCGATGCCGAGCTCATTGCCGATGGTGACGATCTGATCGATGTGCTGCGCGAACTCAGCGCGCGCGCAGTGGATGCTGTCGCACACCTCGCCGCTCAGCTCGAGCTGCCCGCCGGGCTCGAGCGTGATCGCGGCCTTGGGCCCGTTGAGCGCCACCGTCCGCCCGTCTTCCTTGACCGGCTTCCAGTCGTAGCGCTCGGCCATCCGCCCGAGCAACGCCTCGATGCCGTGTGGGCCGGAGTACGGCACCGCGTGCCCGTCGCTGACGCGTACGGCGACCTTCTCGTACTCGGTGCCGATGCGCCACCGCTCGCGCGGCTTCTCCGCCGCTGTGAAGTAGGCGAGCAGCTGATCGCGGTGGCGAATCTCCTCCGCGACGCCCGTGTCGGGAACGTACTGGGACATAGATGGCAGCGAGGTGCGGCGAAACTGTACCCTGCGACGCGCGGGTTCAGCAAGTGGCCGAGCCGAGTCCTTGCGTCTCCGCGGCGACCCCTCTACTCATGGATTGGTGGATCCCGTCGACCGAGCGCGTGCCAAGCGCCGCTTCGCATATTTTCTCTGCTTCCTGATCCTCACCGGGACGGGGGCGGTGCTCGTGCTGCGCGGCGTCGAGCTGACGCCCGAGGCGGTCCGCGCGGCCGTCACGCGCTGGGGAGCGCTGGCACCCCTCATCTTCTTCATGGTCCTGGCCGTGCGCCCGTTCGTGTTCTTTCCCTCGACGCTGTTGTTCATCGGCGGCGGCCTCGCCTTCGGACCGGTGCTCGGCACGTTCTACGGCGCCCTCGGCGGCGTCACCGCCGCCGTGATCAGCTTTCTGCTCGCGCGCGCGCTCGGCCGCGAGTTCGTGCAATCGATCCTCCCCCAACGCTGGCAGAAGTTTCAAGGCGACGAATGGGGCGCCAGCGTGGTCTTCTTCCTCAATCTGGTCCCGATCGTGCCGATGACCGCCGTCAACTACGGCGCCGGCCTGTCGCGCGTCTCGCTGGGGCAGTACACGCTGGCGGTGATCGGCGGCCTGACACCGCGGGCGTTCGCCTACAGCTTCTTCGGCAACTCGCTGCTCGACATCGGCTCGAACCAGTTCGTGCTCGCCGTGGTCGTGCTGGTGGTCCTGGTCATCGTGCCGACCTGGCTGCGCCGGTACTGGGTCACCGCGCGCCGCCAGGACTAGTCTCGGTCCAGGCTGCCGAGCCGCGCGGCCGCCACCGCTTTCTGCCAGCGCGCGAAACGCGCCGCGCGCTCGTCGTCGCCGGCGCGCGGCTCGAAGACACCGCCTGACCGCCAGGCGTGCCGCACGTCGTCGAGCCCCTGCCAGACGCCGACCGCCACCCCGGCGAGATAGGCAGCGCCCAGGGCCGTGGCCTGCACCGTCTCCGGCCGCTCGACCGGCTGACCGAGCACGTCGGCGAGCATCTGCAGCAGCACGTCGTTGGCCGCCGCGCCGCCGTCCACTCGCAGCGCCGTCGGGTGCGCCGCCCCCGCATCTTCGAGCAGCGTCTCGAGCACCTCGCGGGTGCGGAACGCAATGCCCTCCAGCACCGCGCGCACGACGTGCGCGCGCGTCGTGCCGCGCGACAGCCCGCCGATCACCGCCCGCCCGCCGGGATCCATGTACGGCGTCCCGAGGCCCTGGAAGGCCGGCACCGACCACACGCCGCCGGTGTCGGGCACCGACGCCGCCAACACGGCGCTTTCTTCCGCGCTGGCGATCACACCCAGGCCGTCGCGCAGCCACTGCACGGCCGCGCCGGCGGTCATGACCGTGCCCTCGAGGCAACAGGTGCGCTGGCCGTCGAGCGACCACAGGATGAGCGGATAGGCGCCGCGCTGCGACAGGACCGGAAACTCGCCGACGTTGACGTCGAGCATCGCCGAGGTGCCGTAGGTGATCTTCACCGCGCCGCGCTCTACCCCGAGCTCGCCGAACATCGCCGCCTGCTGATCGCCGGCCAGACCGGCGATCGGCACCGCCGCGCCGAGCACGCGCGGGGCGCTCTCGGCGCAGCGTTCGCTCGAGCCGACGATGGTCGGCAGCAACCGCTCGGGCAACTTGAGGTGCGTGACGACCTGCGCATCCCAGGTGCCGTTGATGAAGTCGTAGAGCCCCGTGCAGGACGCGTTCGAGTGGTCGGTGACATGGGCCCCGCCGCCGCTGAGCTGCCAGACCAGCCAGGAGTCCATCGTGCCGAAACACAGCTCGCCCGCCGCGGCGCGCGCCCAGCCGTTGTCGCAGTGATCGAGCATCCACTCGATCTTGGTCGCCGAGGCCATGCTGTTGACGTACACGCCGGCCTCGAGCAGGGCGCGCACGCGCTCGGCGGTGCGCGTGTCCTGCCAGACGATGGCGGGATACATCGGCAGGCCGGTGCGGCGCTCCCAGAGTAGCGTGGTGGCGCGCTGGTTGGCGACGCCGATGCCGGACAGGTCTGCCGCGCTCAGGCCGGCGCGCGCCAGCGCGTCGGCGATGACGCGCTGGGTCGCGGCCCAGATGTGCAGCGGGTCCTGCTCCATCCAGCCCTGGCGCGGGTAGGCCGAGACGATCTCCTCGTACGCCGCGCCGGCGAGCTGGCTGCGATCGTCGAAGACCATCGCGCGCACGCCGGTGGTGCCCTCGTCGATGGCGAGCACGTGCCGCGGCATAGTCTTCCTCCGCCGCCCCGCGCGCCGGCTACGGCTCGACCGGCAGCAGCGCGCCGGGATTCATGATGCCGAGCGGATCGAGCGCGCGCTTGATCGCGCGCAGCACGGCCAGGCCCTCGCCGTGCTCGGCCGCCATCCACGGTACGCGCAGGCGGCCGATGCCGTGGTGGTGCGCGATCGTCCCGCCGCAGCGCAAGGTCGCCTCCATCGTGCGCGCCCAGCAGGCGCGGTACGTCGCCTCGGCATCGGCCGGATCCTCCGGGCGGGCGACGAACGTGAAGTAGATGTTGGTCCCCTGCGGATAGCTGTGCGAGCTGTGTCCGGAGACGACGAGCAAGTCCTTCACTGTGCGCACGGCGGCGATCACCTCGCGGTAGAGGTCGTGAATGCGGTCCCAGGTCACCGCCACCTCGATGGTGTCGAGCACGAACCCCTTCTCGAGGAAGGGCTCGAATCCCGGCACGTTGTTGCGCTCGGCGAGCCAGTGGTGGACGGGCTGATCGCCGACGGCCTCGCCGCCGAACGCGCCGGCCGCCGCGTGGCAGGCCTCGGCTTCGACCGCGGTCAGCGCCGACGGTCCCTCCGAGATGACCAGCAAGAAGCAGCTCTCGTCGCTCGCCCACTGGCCGAAATGGCGCCCGGTCTCGGCGGCGTCGTAGAGGCGCAGCACGGGCGGCTTCCACCCGGCGCGCATGATGGTGCGAATCGTCTCCAGGCCGCTGTCGAGGTCCGGAAAGCTGAAGCACAGCATGCGCTTGCTCTCCGGCAGCGGAAAGATCCGCACGGTGAGCTCGGTGACGATGCCCAGCGTGCCCTCCGAACCGAGGAAGACCTGGCGCAGGTCGGGACCCGCGGCGCGCCGCGGCACCGCCTTGATCACCACCACCCGCCCGTCGGGCAACACCACCTCGAGCCCGAGCAACATGTCTTCGATGTTGCCGTAGCGCGTCGAGTACTGTCCGGCGGCGCGCGTCGCCACCCACCCGCCGACGGTCGACAGCGCGATCGACTGCGGCCAGTGGCCGAGCGAGTAGCCGCGCGCGTTGAGCGCCGCCTCGAACTGGTCGCCCATCATGCCGGCTTGCACCCGCGCCGTGAGCGCCGTCTCGTTCAGATCGATCAGGGCGTTCATGCCGCGCAGGTCGACGACGATCGCCCCCTCCGGCGGCAACACGCCGCCGCACACGCCCGACCCGGCGCCGAACGGCACCACCGGCACGCGCGCGCTCGACGCGCAGGCCAGCACGTGCGCCACCTCGGCCGCCGAACGCGGCGTGACGACGCACGCCGGGCGTTCGCACAGCGCACCTTGCCGCAGCCAGAGCAGCGCCAGCGACCAGGAATCGTGCGCGTGCGCGGTCAGCGTGTCCGCGTCCCACTGCACGCGCTCGGCGCCCAGGGCCGCGACCAGCTCGGCCCGCAGGCGCTGCACGTCGGAGTCACCCATGCGCAGCGCGCGCCTCGGTCTCGGGTTCGTCGGACGGAAAGCGCAACACGTGCGCGACATGGGCGCGGTACTCCGCCACCTCTTGCGCAATGCGCGCGGCGTCCCAGCCCAGCATCTCGCCCATCGTCTGCGCCGCCGGCTCGGCGACCGCCAGACCGTTCTCCGGATCCCACAGCAACAGCCGGCTGCGGCGCTCGAGGAAATCGTCCAGGGTCAGTGCCATCTCTTCGCGCACGGCGTACTGCACCTCGGCGCGCGTCACCGGCAGCCCCGGCGCCAGGCGCTCGGCCAGCAGCGGATCGGCGCCCATGCCTTCGACCAGGCGCTCCGCGTTGCTGCCGTAGAGCTGCACGAGGCGGTCGACGATGTCGGCGGCGACGCGCGGCCAGCGGCGCTTGAGGCGGGTCGCGTAGGCGGTCACGTCGTCACCGGTGTCGCCGCCGCACAGCGTCACCTCTTCGCTGATGCCGATCCGCGGCGGCATGTGGTGCCCCTGCTGGCGCAACTGATCGCAGGCCATGTCGACGACGCGCTCGGACATGCGGCGAAAGGTCGTCAGCTTGCCGCCGGCGATCGACAACAAACCGGTCGGACTGACCATGATCTCGTCCTTGCGCGACAACTCCGAGGGCTTCTTGCCCTCTTGCTGCATCAGCGGCCGCAAACCCGCCCACGCCGTCACCACGTCCGCCGCGGTGAGCGTCTCGACCGCGAAGGTGCGGTTGGCCGCGTCGAGCAGGTAGGCGATGTCCTCTTGCGTCACCGGCGGATCGTCCTCGGGGTCGCCGTAATCGGTGTCGGTCGTCCCCAGGTACGTCACCGCGCCGCGCGGCACGGCGAAGACGCCGCGCCGGTCGCGCGCGTTCATGACCACGATGTGCGACAAATCGAGGCGCTCGCGCCGCACGCTGACGTGCACGCCCTTGGTCAGGCGCAAACGCGGCTTCTCGCCGCGCTCGCCCATCAGGCGCACCGCGTCGACCCACGGTCCGGCGGCGTTGATCACCACCCGCCCGTGTGCCACCACCTCGTCGCCCGTCATCTGATCGCGCACTTGCACGCCCTCGATGCGGCCGTCGGTGAGGACAAATCCGGACACCGCCGCGTGGTTCACCACCAGCGCGCCCAGCGACGCGGCCGACTTGATCACTTCCATCACCAGGCGGGCATCGTAGGTCACGTACTCGTAATACAGCCCGGCGCCGTAGATGCCGTCGCCGCGCAGCAGCGGCTCGAGCGCGACGGTCTCCTCCTTGGACAGCATGCGGTAGCGTTCCTGCTCCGACACGCCGGCGAGTCGATCGTAGGTCCACAACCCGACGCTGAGCTTCGCATAGCCGCCGCGGCTGCTGGCCGGCACCAACATCTGGATCGGCCGCGCCAGGTGCGGCGCCAGCTTGCGCAGCGCGTAGCGCTCGGTGGCGGCCTCGCGCACCAGGCCGACGTCGCCCTGCTGCAGGTAGCGCAGCCCGCCGTGCACCAGCTTCGACGAGCGACTGCTGGTCCCGCTGGCGAAGTCGCGCCGCTCCACCACCGCGACCGACAAACCGCGCAGTGCCGCGTCGCGCGCCACTCCGGCTCCGGTGATACCGCCCCCGATGATCAGGACATCGAAGGTTTCGCGCCCCAACGCGTCGAAGTTCTTAGCGCGGGTGCGAAACGACAGCTCGGGAGGGCGCTTCATGGAATTCCGGCAACTCTCCAATGCACGTCCCAGTTTGTCAATCGGCGTCGCCCGGGGCGCCTTGACTCGCGCGCGCCGGCCGGGCTTTCATCGCGCCGTGACCATTCGCGCCGTGCTCTTCGACTACGGCGGCACGCTCGACGGGCCGGCCAGCCACTGGCTCGACCGCTTCGCCGTGCTGTACCGCGAGGCCGGCGTCGCGATCCCGTTCGACGAGCTCAAGACCGCCTTCTATCGCGCTGACGACGCCGCGTATGCCGATCCGCGTATGGCCACGGCGTCGCTGCGCGAGCTGATGACCTTCCACGTCGGCGTCCAACTCGACGCCCTGGCGCGGCCCGATGCGGCGCTGGCAGCACGATTGGTCGACCGCTTCGTGGCGACCTCCGAATCCGCCCTGGCGGCGAGCCGCATCGTCTTGCAGCGTCTGGCCGGCGACTTTCGCCTCGGCGTGGTGTCCAACTTCTACGGCAACGTCGGTCGCATTCTGGCCGACGCCGGCATCGCGCCGCTGCTCGACGTCATCGCCGATTCCAACGCGCTGGGCATGAGCAAACCGGACGCGCGGATCTTCGCCCATGCCGTCGCGGCGCTCGGGGTACAACCGGCCGAGACGCTGCACGTCGGCGACTCGTACGAACGCGACGTCGTCGCGGCGCGCGCCGCGGGCCTGCGCTCGGTCTGGTTGGTCCAGCACAGCACGGCGAGCCGGGCCCACGACGTCGTGCACGTGCACTCGCTCGACGAAGTCGCCGCCCTGCTCGAGCACGGCCCCGACGCGGCGGCATCGTGAGAGCTGCCGTAATCGCCGCGGGCCGAGGCGAGCGACTGCAGGCCTGCGGTGTACAACTGCCCAAGCCGCTGGTGCCAATCGCCGGCGTGCCGCTGATCGACCGGGTGCTCACGGCGGTGGAGGCCGCCGGCATCCGCCAGGTGGCGTGCATTTTCAACCAGGAAGCCGACACCGTTGAAGAGCACTGTCGCCGCGCGCATCGAAACCTGGACCTGCACATCGTGCGCCGCAGCACGCCGAGCTCGATGGAGAGCCTGTTCGCGCTGGCCCCGCATCTCGGCGACAAACCCTTCCTGCTGCTCACCGTCGACGCCGTCTTCGGACCGGACCTGTTGCCGGCGTTCCTCGCCGCCGCGGCGGCGCACCCCGAGGCCGACGGCGTGCTCGCGGTGCACGAGTTCGTCGACGACGAAAAGCCGCTGCGCATCGCGCTCGACGCCACGGGGGCGGTGACGGCGCTCGGACCGGCCGCCGCGGCGAGCGCCGCGATCACCGCCGGGCTCTATGTCCTCTCGCCGCGCATCTTCGCCGAAATCGAAGCGGCGCGGTTGGCGCGCTACGACGCCTTGCGCCAGTTCCTCGGTCATCTGCTGGCGCGCGGTTACCGCTTGTACGGGGTGCCGGTGGCCAAGACCGTCGACGTCGACCGGGCGCGGGATATCGACGTCGCCGAGGCCTTCGTACGCAGCGGGTTCGCGCCGTGAGCCGCCTGCTCGGCATTGCCCGCGAGGCCGTGTACTCGCCCGGCAAAGTCACGCACGACCGCGCCATCCTCGACGCCGTCGCCGCACGGCTGCGCACCCACCACGAGGTGCGGGTCATCAGCGCCGACGAGCCACTGCCCGACACCCCCGAGGCGGACCTCGTCTTCGCCATGTGTCAGGGTCCGGCGGCGCTCGACACCCTGCGCCGTTGGGAGCAGGCGGGCACGCCGGTCGTCAACACCGCCGCGGCGATCGCCAGCTGCCACCGCGCCCCGATGCTGGCCGCCTTTGCCCAGCATGGCGTCGCCCATCCGCCCAGTGCCCTGGTTGCCACCGAGGCGCCGGCGCCGCTGCCCGTCTGGCTCGACGGCGGCGGGTGGGTGAAACGCGGCGACGTCCACGCCACCGAAGCGGACGACGTCGTGCCGGTCGCCGACCGCGCTGCCGCGTCCGCCGCCCTGGCAGCGCTGCAGCGCCGCGGCATCGCCACCGCGCTCGTCCAACAGCATGTCGACGGCACCGTCATCAAGTTCTACGCCGTGCGGGGCCGCTTTTTCTCCTGGTTCGCCCCGCCGCAGGCGGCCGCGGCCGATCCACCCGACGTGGCGGCACTCGCCGCCCTCGCGGGGTGCGGGGCGGACGCCCTCGAACTAGAAGTATTCGGCGGCGACATCGTGCGCGACCACCAGGGCGGCTTATGGTTGATTGATTTGAACGATTGGCCTAGTTACGCTCCGTGCCGCTCGGAAGCGGCGGGAGCCATCAGCGCGTATTTGAGCGCAGAGAGCGAGTCGAGAATCCCGTGAAAGACGCCGCTGTGGCACGCGCGGTGCCCCCATCCATCCCCGGACCCCAGTCGCGCGCCGCGTACGCCGACGAAGTGCAGTACGTCGCGCCCGGTCTGCAGCGCATTGCGCAACTCTCCGAGCTGACCCTGGCGAGCGGTCGCGGCTGCACCCTGACCGATGTCGACGGCAACACGTATCTCGACTTCTTCGCCGGCGTCGCCGTGGCCAGTATCGGCCACAGCCATCCGCGCTTCGTCGCCGCCATGCAGGCCCAG
>CAYVUV010000100.1:0-19030 GCA_964455095.1 uncultured Binatia bacterium (SeqCode) | reverse complement strand
CCAGGGATTCCGCGGTTCCTAGCGGATCGCATCGACACAGGCCGCAATTCATTTCGTCGCCCTCGATCCCGATACCGATTCCGACCCCGACTCCGACCTGAGCACCGTTCAACGGTGACTTTGTGTGCAAAACCCCCCGTGACGATTGCCCTCTTCCCGAAACCTCTCCACCAGCCGGCGCATCGGAGGGGCATGAAGGGGGGCCGTGCGCCATGGTAAGCTGCACAGCAGAACCCGTCATGGCCGGCGCCGTCACTCATTCCGACCGCCCGCGGTTCCGGCAGGCGCTGGTGGCCGTGGCGGTGCTGCTCGGGCTGATCCTGATCGGCCGGCAGCTCGGGGGCTATCTTCCGGCGTTCACGCTGTGGGTCGAGGGACTCGGCGTCTACGGGCCGCTGCTCTTCATTGCCGGCTATGTCACCGCCACCGTTGCGTTCGTGCCCGGGGCGCTGCTGACGCTGGCCGGCGGCGCGCTGTTCGGCGTCATCGAGGGTACCGCGTACGTCTTCGCCGGCGAGACGACGGGCGGTGTGTTGGCCTTCCTGCTGTCGCGCTACGCGTTGCGCGGCCCCTTCGAGCGCCAGCTCGCCGACTCGGTGCGCTTCAAATCGATCGAGCGCGCCGTCGCCCGCGATGGGTTCCGCATCGTGCTCCTGCTGCGCTTGTCGCCCCTGATTCCGTTCAATCTGCTCAACTACGCGCTCGGGTTGACGACCATCAAATTGCGCGACTACGTGCTGGCGTCGTTCGGCATGATCCCCGGCACGTTGCTGTACGCCTACTACGGCAAGGCCGTCGGCGACGTCGCGGCGCTGGCCGCCGGTGCCGTCGATCCGCGCGGCCCGGCGTATTACGCCGTGATGCTGCTCGGCCTCGCCGCCACCGCGGCGGTGATTGCGCTCGTCACGCGCCTCGCCCGCCGGGCGCTGCAAGAGGCGCCCGATGAGTGATAAGGGAAGGGCTCGCATGCGGGAGGGGTCGCCGATCATGCCGCCAGTGCCTTTGATGCTGCCGCAGGACGAGCACAACCTGCGGCTGGTCGCCAACGTCCACCCGCCCGACTGGGTCAACCCGCGACCGGCGCCGCGCTACAACCTGGTGGTGATCGGCGCCGGCACCGCCGGTCTGGTGACGGCCGCGGGCGCCGCCGGCCTGGGCGCGCGCGTGGCGCTGATCGAACGCCATATGATGGGCGGCGATTGCCTCAACGTCGGCTGCGTGCCGTCGAAGTCGGTGATTCGCTCGTCGCGCATCATCGGCGACCTGCGCGCGGCCGCCGTGCTCGGCGTGCGCGTGCCCGACGGCGCCAGCGCGGACTTTGCCGCGGTCATGGAACGCATGCGCAGCGTGCGCGCGCGCATCAGCGTCAACGACTCGGCGGCGCGCTTTCGCGACGAAAAGGGCGTCGACGTCTTTCTCGGCGAGGCGCGCTTCGCCGGGCCGGACACCGTTGCGGTCGGCGGCCAGACGCTGTGCTTCAAGCGCGCGGTCATCGCCACCGGGGCGCGCGCCGTCGAGCCGCCCATTCCGGGGCTCGCCGCGGCGGGGTACCTGACCAACGAGACCGTCTTCTCGCTCACCGCGCGGCCGGCGCGCCTCGCCGTCATCGGCGGCGGCCCGATCGGCTGCGAGCTGGCGCAGGCGTTTCAGCGCCTCGGCTCGCAGGTGGTGCTGATCGACCAGGCAGCGCACTTGTTGACCCGCGAGGACGCCGATGCCGCCGAGATCGTGCAGCGCGCCTTCGCGCGCGACGGCGTGCAGCTGCGGCTGGCGGCGGAGATTCGCCGCGTGCAGGTCGCGGATGGCGAGAAGATCCTGACCGTCGCGCGCGGCGGCATCGAGGAAGAGATGTGCGTCGACGAGATCCTGGTCGGCGCTGGGCGGGCGCCCAACATCGAGGGGCTGAACCTCGAAGGCGTCGGCGTGCAGTGCGACGCGCAGCGCGGCGTGCATGTCGACGACCATCTGCGCACCACCAACCCGCGCATCTTCGCCGCCGGCGACATCTGCATGGCCTACAAGTTCACCCATGCCGCCGACTTCGCCGCCCGCATCGTCATCCAGAACGCGCTGTTCCACGGCCGCAAGCAGCTCAGTGCGCTGCACATGCCGTGGTGCACCTATACCGATCCGGAGATCGCCCACGTCGGCTTGTACGTGCGCGATGCCGCCGCGCAAGGCATCGCGGTCGACACGTTTATGCGCCACCTGGCGGAGGTCGACCGCGCCATCGCCGACGGCGAGGAGGACGGCTTCGTCAAAGTGGTGGTCAAGCGCGGCAGCGATCGCATCCTGGGCGCCACCATCGTCGCCCGCCACGCCGGCGAGATGATCAGCGAGCTGACGCTGGCCATGGTCGGCAACATCGGCCTCGGCACGCTGGCGAACGTGATCCACCCCTATCCGACGCAGGCCGAGGCCATTCGCCAGGTCGGCGACGCCTACAACCGCACGCGCCTGACGCCGGCGGTGAAGGGGCTGTTCAACACGTGGCTGAAATGGACCCGCTGAGCCGCCGGACGGCATTGCCCGACAATTCGCGAATGAAGTTCCTCTTCCGGGGACTGTCGACTTTCTCGACCTCCGGTCCCCCTCCTTTCCAAGGAGGGGTTAGGGGAGGTTCTGTTTTGAAGGGTAGGCCAGATCAACCTCCCCCTAACCCCCTCCTTGGAAAGGAGGGGGAAATGTCCGACGGAGTGGAACGAGAAGGACCGCACCAATTGCGGGGCAAAGCTGCCCCGGACAGATTCGAGGGTCCCGCATGAACTGTAGAGAAGTCGCCGAGTTTCTGATGGCCTATCTCGACGGCGAGATTGACGCGGCACAGCGCGCCGCGTTCGAGGCGCACCTCACGGATTGCGAGGACTGCGTCAACTACCTCCAGACCTACGAGCAGACCGTCGCGCTCGGCAAAGCGGCCTTCATCGATCCTGATCAACCGGCGGAGGAGGCGGTGCCGGAAGAGCTCTTGGCCGCAATTCTCGACGCGCGGCGCTCGAAGTAGGCATCGCGTACTTCCTGCCCCCTTTCCGGAGGGCCGCGCTTTCGCGCGGCTTCCCCGCCGCATCCCCCCGGCGCCGCAGAAGCGACGCCCTCCAGGAAGAGCTACAGCAGACCCGCGTCGCGCTGGGCGGCAACGATCGCCGGCGACAGTCGCAGGTCCGCGACCAGCGCCGCCGCGAGCTGGTCGGCATCGAGCTCGGTGCCCTGGACGCCGGCGGCTGTTTTCACGAAGCGGGTGCGGCCGAGGAAGCTCACTAGGCCCCCGGGAATGTTGCGGCGCGCGTAGAGCATGTCGTTGAAGGGGCTCAGCTGGCGCGAGACCTCGTAGCGCTGCAGGTAGAAGGGCAGGTCGACCAGTCCGTCCAGGATGCGGCACGGCATCGTGTTGGCCGACATGACGAAGCCGAACCACACTCGCCAGGAATCGTCGATCGGCTCGACCACCAGCGGATGCACGGGATCGTCGCGCTCGTAGCGCTCGCCGCGGCGCAGCGGGAAGACGCTGCCGGTGAGCATCGAAGAGTCGACCATGTAGTCCACCTCGTCGAGGCGCACGACAATGCTGCCGTGGTTGGGATCGCTGCCGTCCTGCATGGAAGCGGCAATGCGTTCGGCCGGGAAGCCACACGAGACCAGCAGGGCGTAGAGCCCGTTGCTGCTCGGCCAGCACGTGCCGCCGGTGCCGTGAGCGAGCCAGTGGCGAAAGAAGTCCTCCGCTTCGCCGCCGGGCAGCGGCCCGGGCTCGGCGCGCGCCAGGGCCAGGCGCTTGCGGACATTGTCGAACGGCACGCCCTCGCACCAGGCGGCGTAGAGCGCGTTCAAGCCGCGCAGCGAGATCTCGGGTGGGCGCGCCAGGCCGAGTCGGGCGAGGACGTCGGCGAGCAAATCGGGCGGCAGACCGGTGCGGTCGGGTACGTGTGCCATGCTGTGCGGTCGAAATGTGCGACCGGGGAAGTCTAACGACAACCGAGCACGAGGTCACGGCTTGCAACACGGCAGTCCTTGGGGCAGCTTGGTCGGTCCAATGCCGCGCGCCAGGTCAGGTTTCTCCGCCGAGGTGCTCAGCGCGCCGCAACTCGAGGCGATGCGCCGGGAAATCTCGCATTTCTCCGCCGTGACGCGCGAGCGCGGCCTGCGCTACGCGCTCGCCGGTCGGGTCGGGCGGCTGCGCTACGACGGGCAGAGCGTGCGGGCGCGGGTGCAGGGCAGCACCATCTACGACACGGTGTGGGACTGGAGCGGCGACGGCTGGGAGCCCGACTGCAGCTGTCCGATGGCGCCCTACTGCAAGCACGCCTACGCCGTCGCGCGCAGCGTGCTCGACAACGGGCAGATGGTCGAATACGTCGGCGACGCGCCGGAGGTGGAGACGCCGCCGCCAGCGCTCGATGCCCGTGTGGCCAGGCGCGCCCCGGTGCGCCGCGCCGCGGCGGCGCCGGCGCGGCCGTCGCTGCTCGACCGGCTGCGCGCCGCGCGCGATCCGTGGACCCGCCAGCAGCTCTTCGCGACGTTGCTACAGCGCGCCGTCAGCAATGGGCTGAATCCGTACGGCGCCCCGTTCGACGAGATCCTGCGCGAGCCCGACCCCGATATGCTCTGCTTCCGACTGGCGCGCGAGATCGCGCGCCAGTCACCCGATTGGCTGCCCGACGCGCTGGTGCCGTACCTCGACCAGCCGGCGCTGGTCGAAGCCTACGCCGCGCGGGCGCGCGCCGCGCTGGCCCAGCAACTGGTCGAGTGGGCCGAGCAGCAGCGCCAGCCGACGCCGCGCAGCCTGCGCCTGGTGCTCGGGCTGGCGCGCTATGCGACCGGCCGCATCGCCGTCACCGTGCAGGGACGGCTGACCACGCCGCGCTTGAACGACGAGCCGCGCACCACCGCGCAGCTCCTGCAGCTGCGCGGCGACATGCGCCGCACTCCCGGCCTCCTGCCGCCCGAGCAGGCGAACCTGTTGGAATGGCTCGCCGAGCCCGGCAGCGGCGGCGATCCGACCTACAACGCGTACGCGACCACGCGCTTGTTGAACGGGTCGGCCCTCAAGGCGCTGGCGCCGCGCATCGCCGACACGAAGCTCGCGCTCTGGGGGGGCGAGCTCGACGCCGCGTTGGCGCGGCGCGCCGGTATCGTCGCCGGTGCTCCTGTGCGTCTCGGCGTGGAGCCGGTGCGGCTGCTGCCGATGTGCCGCGGCAAAGGCGGCGAGGTGAGCGTCGACTTCGCCTTCGTCTGGCCCGACGGGCGCCAGTCGGGACTGGCCGACGGGTTGTATCTGCCCGGTACCGAGACGTGGTCGACGCGCACGCACCCGAGCTTCGTCATCGTCGACGGCGTGCTGTGGCTGGTGATCGAAGAGCCGCCAGTAGCCCTGCTGGAGACCTTTCGCGAGGCCGGCGGCTTGCCGCTGCCACCGCAGGAACGCCTGGAAGTCGTCGGCCGCTTGGCCACCAGCTTCCCCCATCTGCGCGATGCGCTGTCGGCGCACACCCGCTTTCACGCCGCGCGGCCGGTGGTGGCGCTCGATCTACGCAACGACGACTGGCTGCAGATGCGCGTCTTCGCCCATACCGGCGCGGAGGCGTGGCGTCCGGGCGCGGCGCTCGCCGACGGCGCGGTCGCCTTCGAATACCTGCCCGACGGCCGTTGGGTGCGCTACGCGGCCGCTGCGCAAGCCAATGCGGCTGCCGGCGGTATGGAAGACCTCAGCGCCGCGACACCGCCTGACGCGCCAGCGGTGGCCGAGGCCGACGCAAGTCCCGCGGTGGTCGACGAAGCGGAGATCTGGGTCGAGGCGCCGGAGACCGAGCAGGTCGCGCCGGCGCTGCAGTGGCTGGCGCTGACGCAGGCGGCTGCAGGCGTGAAGCGCGGGCCGGGCGGCCATGCGCCGAGAGCGGCCGATCGCGACGTGGGGTGGTGGTTATCGGCCAAGGGCAAGCGCATGGAGCTGTTCGCCGACGCGTGGGAGCAGCGCCCGAAGAGCTCCGTCGCCTTTTTCGGCACCGATCGGGTGCGCCGCCTGCTGCTCGGCGAGGCCTCGATCCGCCCGATCCTGTCGGTGGAGTCGAGCGGCACCGACTGGTTCACCGTCTCGGCCGAGTGGCGCGCCGAGGGACTCGAGTTGACCGAGGCCGATCTGGCCAAGCTGCGCGCTGCCACGACGCGCTTCGTCAAGCTCTCCGCCGGCTGGGTGCGGCGCGAGACCGTCAAGGTGCACGACGAGACGGCGGAGTTGCTCGCCGACCTCGGCATCGAGATCGGGCAGGGCGAGCAGCGCATGAGCCTGTGGCAACTCGCCGGGGCGGCGCCGTCCAGCCTGGCGGCGCTCGAGCAGATGGGCGCCGATCCGGAGGCGGTCCGCGCTGCCCAGCGCTTGCGCGAGCGCGTCACCGGCTTTACCGGCTTACCGGTCACGCCGCGGCCGGAGGACGTCACGGTGGAGCTGCGCCCGTACCAGCAGCGCGGTCTCGACTTTCTCGCCTACACCGCGTCGCTCGGCATCGGGGCCGTGTTGGCCGACGACATGGGGCTGGGCAAGACCATCCAGGCGCTGGTCTGGCTGGCGCACCTGCGCAAGGAGGAACCCGAGGGCGGACCGAGCCTGGTCGTCTGCCCCGCCTCGGTGGTGCACAACTGGGCGCGCGAGGCGGCGCGCTTCGCGCCGAGCCTGCGCGTGCTGCTGCTGACCAGCGGCAAGACGCGCCACGCCCTGCGCGCCGAAGTGGCGTCCTACGACCTGGTGGTGACCAACTACGCGCTGCTGCGCCGCGACATCGAGCACTGGCGCGAGATCGCGCTGCGCGCGGTGATCTTCGACGAGGCGCAGAATCTCAAGAACCCGGATGCGGCGGTGACGCGCGCGGCCCTCGCGCTACAGCCGCGCCACCGACTGGCGCTCACCGGCACGCCGCTCGAGAACCGCGCCCTCGACGTGTGGAGCATCGTCAACTGCGTCAACCCCGGCTACCTCGGCACGCGGGCGCAGTTCCAGCTGCAGTTCGACCGCATCGACACGCCGCCCCATGCGCGCACGCTGCTGGCCGCCAAGCTGCGTCCGATCCTGCTGCGCCGCACCAAGGGCGAGGTGGCTCCCGATCTGCCCGACCGCATCGAGGAGCGGCTCGACTGCGAGCTCACCAAGGAGCAGCGCGCGCTCTATCTGTCCGAGCTGCGCCGCAGTCGCGCGCTGGTCGATCGCCTCGCCGCCGAGCCCGGCGGCCTGAAGCAGAACAAGATCCACGTCCTCGCGGCGCTCATGCGCCTGCGCCAGATCTGCTGCCACCCGGCCCTGGCGGGCGGCAAGTCGAACCTGCCGTCGGGCAAGTTCGAGGCGCTCTTCGAGCTGCTCGAGCCGCTGCTCGCCGAGGGGCACAAGGTGCTGCTGTTCTCGCAGTTCGTCGAGTGCCTCAAGCTGCTGCACACGGCCCTCGATGCGCGCGACGTGCCCTGCCACATGCTGACCGGTCAGACCATCAAGCGCCGCGAGGTGGTCGACGCGTTTCAAGAGGATCCGCGCCCGTCGGTCTTCCTGGTCTCGCTCAAGGCGGGCGGCACCGGGCTCAATCTGACCGCGGCCAGCTACGTCGTGCTGTTCGATCCGTGGTGGAACCCGGCCGTCGAAGCGCAGGCGATCGATCGCACGCACCGCATCGGCCAGGACCGCACCGTCATCGCCTACCGCCTGCTCGCCCGCGGCACCATCGAGGAAAAGATCTGGGAGCTGCAGCAGCGCAAGGCCGCGCTGGCGCGCGACATCCTCGGCGAAGGCGGCTTCGCCCGCGGCCTGACCCGCGACGACCTCGACTTCCTGCTCGCCGACGCGTCGGCGTAGTCTTGCGCTCCCCCTCGTTTCCCAAGGAGGGGGTCGTTGGTCTTGCTCCCCCTCCTTTCCAAGGAGGGGGGAACCAGAGCAGAGGGCAGGCGGGATCGGTGTTGGGAATCTCAGACCAGCACCACCTCCGCCAGCCGCAGCGCTTCGCCGACCGACCAGGCCTGGAACGGGCAGCCGCGCGCGGTGTGCGGCGGCTCGGCGTCGGCGATCTCGGCGAGGTGGCCGAGGCCGGCTTCGTCGAGGTGGAGCAGCAGCGGGGCGAGGAAGCGCTCGCGTGCCTCGCGTTTGGCATCGGCCGTGCCGCCGCGCACGCGCACCCAGGCTTCGATGAAGGCGCCGATCAGCCACGGCCAGACAGTGCCCTGGTGATAGGCGCCGTCGCGTTCGCGCACGCCGCCGCGGTAGTGCGGCGTGTAGCCGGGCTCGCCCGGCGCCAGCGAGCGCAGACCGAGTGGGGTCCACAGGCGCTGCTCGACGCTGTCGACCAGGCGCCGCGCTCGCTCGCCCTCGATCAGCGCCACCGGCAGGCCGCCGGCGGCGAAAATCTGGTTCGGCCGAAACGCCGCATCGACCGCGCCCGCTTGATGGTCGACGTCGACGACGTCGTAGAGCCCGCCCGCCGCGTCGTTCCAGAACCGCTCGTTGAATGCTTCGCGGCCGCGCGCGAACAGCTCCGCCCAGCGCTCGGAGGTGGCGCTGCCGATGCGCAGGGCGTTGAGCCACAGGGCTTGCACTTCGACCGGCTTGCCGATGCGCGGCGTCACCACCCAGTCGCCGACCTTGGCGTCCATCCAGGTGAGCTGCACGCCGGGCACGCCGGCGCGCAGCAGGCCGTCGCCATCGGCGGCAATGCCGAAACGGGTGCCGTCGGCGTAGCCGGTGAGGATCGCTTCGATCGCGCCCTGCAGGGCGCTCGCGTCGCGGCGCGACACCGCAAGGTTCGCCGCCCTGGCGGCGGCGAGAAACTCGTGCGCGGCGATGACGTACCAGAGCGACGCGTCGACGGCGTTGAACTCCGGGGCGTCGTCGGGGCGATCGGGGAAACGGTTGGGCAGCATGCCCTCCGAGACCGTCGTCGCCCAGGCGAGCAGGATGGCGCGCGCGTCGGCCAGGCGATTGCCGGCCAGGCACAGACCGCGCAGCGCGATGAACGTGTCGCGCCCCCAGTCAGTGAACCACGGGTAGCCGGCGATGATGGTCTTGCCGCCCTGGCGCTCGACGACGTAGGCGTCGGCGGCGCGATGCAATCGGCTGGGAAACTGCCGCCGGGCCCGCTCGGCCGCGCGCGCCGCATCGACGAAGTCACCGAGCGGTGCGCTGCCGAGCGCGGCGGCGGTGGCGCTGCCCTCGGCGGCGACGACCCACAGCGCCTCGCCGGCGGAGAGATCCCACTGCAGGGTGCCGGGCGCGGCAAGGTCTTCGCTGCAGTCGAGGCCGCGCTCCTGCTCCTCGCGGTAGAGGAAGTTGCGGTACCAGTCCGGCGCATGCGTGTAGTCGCCGTTGGCGGCGCTGACGATGCCCGGGATGCCGGGGTACGGGCGCCACACCAGGCGCTGGCCGTCGCGCTCGGGGTCGAAGCGGAAGGCGGGGTTCTCGTGGTGCATGGCGTGGTAGTCGCGCCCGGAGAGAAACGGCCGCACGCGCAGGGTCACGCCGGGGCGCGGCGCCTGCAGCCGCCAGGCGAGGACGGCCAGCGGCACGCCGTGGCGGACGAAGATTTCCTGCACGATGACGGTGTCGTCGGCGAGCCGGTACTCCCAGCGCGGCCAGGGGTCGAGGGTGAAGGAGGCAATGTGCGAGGCGCCGTCGGGATGCACGACGTCGGGCGCATAGCGCTGCGAGGAGAGGGCGCCCGCGCCGCCCGGTGTCTCCACCCAGGCGTCGAAGCCGTTGACCAGCACCAGGCGGCCGGCCGGCGGCGTCGTCGCCGGCAGCAGCAGGGCGTGATAGCGGCGCGTGCGCACGCCGGAGACGGTGCCGGACGCAAAGCCCCCCAGCCCGTCGGGCTCGAGCCATTCGGCCGTTTCGTGCATGGCGAAAGACATCTGTCGGCTTCCTCCTCGGACGCGGATTCGATGCGCGCGACGGGCCATGGTTTCGCCGGCCGCGGGCGATTATGCGCCGCCCGCCGCGCCGATTGAAACCTCTTTGCGCCGGTGGCATCTCATTGAACACTTCTCGCGGGCCGGCTGTTGTGCCAGGCTCCGTTGGACCGCCGCGCATCCGCGCGGCTTGCTGACAGCCAAAGGAGCGACGGATGAAAAAGCGGGTTTGGACCATCGTGCTGTTGAGCGCTTTCACCCTTGGCCAGGTCGCCGCGGCGCGGGCCGAGAGCTACAAGGTCGACACCGACCACACCGGCGTGACGTTCGCCGTCCGCCACCTGTTCACCAAGGTGAACGGCCGCTTCGACAAGTTCGACGGCACCATCTCCTTCGATCCCAAGGCGCCGGAGAAGACCACGGTCGAGGGCAGCATCGACGCGGCCAGCATCAACACCAACGTCGACAAGCGCGACGCGCACCTGCGCTCGAAGGATTTCTTCGACGTCGAGAAATATCCCAAGATCACCTTCAAGAGCACCAAGATCACCGACCTCGATGCCGCCAAGCAGCACGCCAAGCTGCACGGGCTGCTGAAAATCCGCGACGTCGAGAAGCCCGTAGTACTGGATGTGACCTATCTGGGCGCGGGCAAGGATCCGTGGGGCAACGTCAAGGCCGGGTTCACGGCCAAGACGACGATCAACCGCAAGGACTTCGGCCTCAACTGGAACGAGACGCTGGAGACCGGCGGGTTGCTGGTCGGCGACGAGGTCGAGGTCGACATCTCGGCCGAGGGCAACGCCGGCGAGTGAGTGAGCGGGTGGGCCGGGTCGTGGGTGAGGCGCGCATGACGTCGCAGTGGCCGCAGCTGGGCTTCGGGGTGGGGCTGCGCGCCGAGCACTACGACGCGGTGTTGAGCGGCGGCGCGCCGCGGGTCGACTGGTTCGAGGCGATCACCGAGAACTACCTCGACAGCGGCGGCCGCCCGCTGGCCATCCTCGAGCGCGTGCGGCGCGACCACGTCGTCGCGCTGCACGGCGTGGCCCTGTCGATCGGCTCGACGGACCCGCTCGATGCGCAGTACCTGAGCCGGCTGTGCGCCCTGGTGGATCGGCTCGAGCCGGCGCTGGTGACCGATCATCTGTGCTGGACCGGCGTCGGCGGTCGCAGTCTCTACGACCTGCTGCCGCTGCCGTACACGGAGGAAGTTCTGGCGCACGTGGCCGAGCGCGTCGGCGCGGTGCAAGACGCGCTCGGACGCCGCATCCTGCTGGAGAATCCGTCGACCTACGTCGGCTTCGCGCATTCCACCATGAACGAGTGGGAGTTTCTCGCCGCGCTGGCCGAGCGGGCCGACTGCGGCATCTTGCTCGACGTCAACAACATCTACGTCAGCGGCCGCAACCTCGGCTTCGACCCGCGGCGCTATCTCGACGGCATGCCGCCGGCGCGCGTCGGGCAGATGCACCTGGCCGGCTTCACCGACATGGGCACGTATCTGTTCGACACCCACAGCGCGCCGGTGCACGAAGACGTCTGGGAATTGTACCGTCACGCCGTGGCGCGCTTCGGCGCCGGTGCGACGCTGGTCGAATGGGATGCCGACATTCCGCCCTTCGAGCGCTTGTGCGAGGAGAGCGAACGGGCACGGCGCGAAGCGGCGGCGAGCCGCGCGGGAGTGAGAGACGATGGCCAACGCGCCGGCGCTGCATGAGCTGCAACGCGCCATGGCGGCGCGGATCCTGCCGGCCGCGGAGTCGTCGGACGCCGCGCTTGCCGCGTGGCTACGCGTGCCGCCGGGCGTCGCGTTGGCCGAGCGCCTCGGCGTTTATGTCGGGGGATATCCGGTCCGCGTGCACGATGCGCTGGAAGAGCAGTTCCCCGCCGTCGCGCATACGCTCGGCGCCGACGCGTTCGCGGCGCTGACACGGCGCTACGCCGCGGCGGTCGCGTTGACGTCCTACAACCTCAACGATGCCGGCGCGCAGCTGCCGGGCTTTCTGTCACACGACGAGCTGGCGCAGCAGTTCCCCTTCCTGCCCGACCTCGCCGCGCTCGAATGGCTCGTCACGCGCGCCTTTCACGCCCGCGAGCAGCCGCCGCTCGATCCGGCGTCGCTGGCGGACTGGAGCGCCGAGGACTGGGACGGCGCCGTCTTGCGCTTCCAGCCCGCAGTGGCCGTAGTGCAGTCGGAGTGGCCCATCCTCGCCATCTGGAACAGCCGCGACACCTCGATCGAAGTCGACCGGCGCGATTGCCTCGAGTATGTCCTCATCCACCGCAGCGGGTTCGCCGTCCACTGCGTCGCGCTCGACGCGGCACAAGCCGAAGCGCTCACCGCCCTCTGCGCCGGCCGCGGCCTCGGCGAGGTGACCAACCTGCTCGAGGCGCGCGGCGCCGACACGAGCGCCGTCTCCACCTGGTTCGCGACCTGGATGCAGAGCGGCCTGATCGTGAGTTGCACCCCGGGGCGCGCCTGATCGCCGACATCTGTTCCTTCGCGTCTTCGCGGCTTCGCGTGAGCAAGGCATGGAAGACCTGCTGATCCGCTACGGTCTCCTGGCGGTGTTGCTCGGCGCGGCGCTGGAAGGAGACGTGACGATGCTGTTCGCCGGCGTGCTCGCGCACCTCGGCTACATCGACTTCCCCGCGGCGGTGGCGGTTGGATGCATCGGAGCGCTGGCGTCGGACTCGGCCGTCTTCTTCGCGGCGCGCCGCGGTGGCGCCTGGGTGCGCGACACGCGCGCCTACAAGCGCGCCTTGCCGATCATCGAACGCGTCGTCCGCCGCACCGGATCATGGGAGTTGGTGCTGGCCCGCTTCGTCTTCGGCACGCGCGCCGCCAGCATGATCTTCTGGGGCTTGCGCGGCTTGGCCTGGCCGCGTTTCATCGCCATGGACGCCCTCGGCTGCGCCGCCTGGGCCCTGGCCATGGCCACCCTCGGCTACACCTTCAGCGGCAGCGCGGCCATGATCACCGGCGAGGTGAAGAAGGTGGAATGGTGGTTGGCGATCGCCTTGCTTGTGGCGGTTGTCGCCGTGATCCTTGCGCACCGCTTGCCGCGGCGATTCACGTCCGCGCGACCGAAGTAGGTCGAGCCACAAGCTTGACCTTTCCGGTCCGATGCGCCGCGATCGCCTTCAGCGCAGCCGGATTCGCCAATACCTCTACGGTCTCGACGATAGCCTCCATGCGCTCGCGCGAAACGAGATACGCGACCGTCTCGTCGCGCCGCCGAATGCGCACCACCTCACCGCGCTCCGCACGGCGGATCAATCGCACAAACTGAGCCTGTGCCTTGGTGACCGAGTAGGTAGAAGTCATCGAGTACCACCTAAGACCGATGCGAATCGACCGTCAAGGCATCAGCCACGAGGGGTAGTGTCCTAATTTTCAAATTAAGGACACTACCCCACGAGGCTATAGGGATTTCCGGAAACGGTACGCCGCGAAAATGCGCAAAAGGGGACGGAAAACGAGCGATCGCCTTCTGCGTCTTTTGCGCCTTTTTGCGGCCAACCATCCTGATCAACCGGTTCGGCATCAGGGCTGGGCTCCCAGCGTGTCGATCGCTGCAAGGATGTCGGCGGGGAGCGGGCGGATGCGGACGTTCGTCGTCACGTGCGTCCAGCGCACGATGCCGTTCGCATCGATGAGTACGGAGGCCGAGAGCGCGATGTCCTGGCCGTCGTGGCCGTCGCGGTGGCGCAAGCCGTACGCATCGATGGCGTGAAAGTCGGGATCGGAGAGGATCGGAAACTCGAGGCCGGCATCGCGGGCGAGTTGCGCGTTGGTCTCGACCGGGTCGACGACCATGCCGAAGACGCGACACTTCCGCCGTTGGAACTCGTTCAAGCTCAGCTGCAGACCCTGCAGCTCCGACACGCAGAACGGTCACCAATGGCCGCGATAGAAGACCAGCAACACCGGTGCCCCGCGCAAGGCGGCGAGCTGCACCGTCTTGCCGCTCTGGTCGAGCAGCGCGAAATCGGGCGCGGGCGCGCCGATCGCCGGCCCCGTCGCGGCGGGCACCGCGAACATGACGTAGATCATCGCGGCGAAGAGCCCCGCGAGAACGACGTTGACGCCGAGCACCACCCGCGGCATCCAAAAGCCCGGCGCGCGCCGCATCGCCAGAACCGACAGCCCTACTCCCAGGGCGATGAGGATCCAATTCGGCGCGGCATTGTTGCGTATCGACGGCAGCCATACCGCGTGGATGACGATGGCGAAGTAGCCGATCACCCCCGCGAGCACCAGGAGCAAGCTGGCGACAGCGAGCGCCAGAGATGTCCGGCTACGGCGCGGTGCGGCGACTTTCACTGGCATCTCGCGCACACTACTCACGGGGCGGCGCGGAGATCAAATGATCGGTCCCGTACCTGTGCTACGCCTTGCGGTAGCGGGCGAAGGCGAGGCCGGGCTGCAGGACGCCGGCGGCGGTGAGGACCTCGCCGAAGAGGTGCAGGTCGTGCCAGAACTCGTCGGGGATCAGGGTCTGGTTCGACGGCGTTTTGCCCGACAGGAAGCGTCGCGCCAGGGCGAGGTACAAGTTGCTGCGCGCGCGCAGGCTCCAGGCATCTGTCACCCACGGCGAGTCGCTGGCGTCGCTGTGCGGGCGGCTGCGTGCGATCGAGACGGTGAGCGCGCCGGTCGTGCGCACTTCGACTTCCTCGAGGTAGGTGCGGAACACCGGCAGGATCTCGTTCGAGCGCACGCCGCAGAACGGGCTCAGGTCGCTGCTGTCGAGCCAGACCAGGTCCGACGGCGCGCCGCCGCGCCGGGCGCGATCGCGGTTGAACAGCTCGCGGTAGATGCGCTTCTTCTCCGCCGCGAACTGAAAGCGCGGCTCGCCGACGTAGTCGTCGAGAAAGAAGTAGCCGCCGCTGACGAGGGCGCGATTGATGCGGTAGGCCAGGTGCTCGAGGTTGGTGACGTGGTGCGTCGTGCTCGAGCTGATGATCACGTCGTACGTGTCGGCCGGCAAGTCGGGGAAGTTGAGGTCCACCATCTGTGTCGCGACGCGGCCGGGGAAGCGCTGGCCGAGGACCGCCGCGCGGCGCGCCAACCCGCCTTCGGAGAGGTCGAAGAAGGTGACGTGTAGCGACGGATTGGTCTCGAGGATGCGCGCTTCGAGGGTGAGCGAGCTGGTGCCCAGAAACGCGCCCTTCCGAAACTGCCCGTGGCGGGCGATGGTGTCCGGCCACGCCGTGCGCTCGTCGCCGGTGAAGCGCTGGTTGAGATAGCGATCGAGCGGCCCCTGGGCCTGCGACTGCTCGACGCTCTCGAGCCCGGCCGGATGGATGCGCTCCCAGAACTCCGCCTCGGCGGCGGCCTGGCGGCGATACTCGGCGTCGTCGTCGCGCACGCGAAGCGGGGGCGCTGCAGTCATGGCTCCAGTGCAATGCTCGATACGCGCGGGGCCGTCAACTCTCAGCAGATCTTGCGGGAGGGCGACGCTCCCGCGGAGCCTTCCGGCCCATTGCGACGCGGCTCGGCGGGAGCCTCGCCCTCCCGGTGCACGCCTACAGCGGCAACGTGAGCACGAACGACGTGCCCGTCCCGGGCGCGCTGTGCACCTCGATCGTGCCGCCGTGCGCCTGCACCACGGTGCGGGCGACGTACAGGCCGACGCCGGTGCCGCCGCTCTTGGTGGTGAAGTGCATCTCGTAGATCGTGTCGAGCACCTCGGGCGGGATGCCGGGGCCGCTGTCGCACACGGTGAGCCGGGCCGACCCCTCACAGCGCTCGAGCATCATGGTCAGCTCTCCCCCATCGGGCATCGCTTCGAGGGCGTTGATGACGATGTTGAGCAGCGCTTGCTTGAGGCGATCGGACTGGCCGACGATGAGCAGCGGCTCGTCCGGCAGGCGCGTCACCATGGCGACCCGTTGCCGCCTGGCCTGCGGCGACAACAGCGCGTCGAGGTTCTGCAACAGCACCCGCAGGTCGACCTCGTGGCGGCCCTCGCTCGGCGGCGCCGTGTGGCTGAGCAGCGTGTGCAGCTGGCGGTCGAGCCGGCGGATCTCCTCGTTCAACGTGGCGACGTACTTGAGCTGCTTCTGCAGTGCCGCGACGTCGACGACCTCTTCGTCGGCGCGCGCGCCGGCGGCGTTGCCCTCGACGCTGATCTTGAGCAGCTCGAGGGTCATCACCATGGCGTTGAGCGGCGCCCGCAGGTCGTGCGCAAAGGCCGAGTAGAAGCGCGTCAGGCCGCGCATCTGGATGGCGAGCCCGAGCTCGTTCTGCAGCGATTCGAGCGACTCGGCATTTTTGACCAGCACCAGAAAGCCCTCGCAGCTGCTTTCCCCGAGCTCGTAGAACTCGAGCTTGAGACGCGGCGCGCCGTCACGCGCGGCCAGCTCGAGATCGGCGCGGCGGCCAGTGGGTGCGCCGCTCAGCCGCGGGGGAATCGATTCCAGCAGACACCGAATGTCGTCCCAGCGCCGCGCCAGCTCACCGGCGTCGCGCGATCCGAGCAGCTCGGCGGCGCGGCCGCTGGCAAAACCGAGCCGCAGGTCGTTCTCCAGTACCAGCACGCCGGTATCGAGCGCTTTCATCAGCGCCCCGATGCGCTGCTGCACTTGCTGCCGCTCGCCGCGCGCCTCGGTGAGCTCGCGCCCGACCTTGCGCGCGACGGCGATGGCGCGCGCAAACTCGTCGCGTCCCTCGCGCGGTTCCGCCGCGTCGCCGCGCACCGCACCCTCGAGCGCGCGCGCCAGCGCCTCGCTGCGGCGCGAGATCTGTACGTGCAAGAGCAGCCCCGCGACGCCGACCGACACCAGTCCGGCCAGGGCCACCAGCATCAAGTTGCGCGCCGCCCGGGTGTACAGGTTGGCGATGCGTTGGCTGCGCATCTCCAGGCGCAGGTAGCCGGCCAGGTCCTTGCCGGTCTTGAGCGGCACCATCAGGTAGAACGCGCTGCTGCCGAACGATCCTTCCTCGCTGATCAGACGCGCGCCGGCGCCGTTGTCGAACACTACGTCGGGCAGCGCCACCTGGCGCCCGATCTCGACGTTGTCGCCGGCGATGACCCGGCCGCCGCGATCGACGATCGCCACCGCGGTCAAAATGCTCGAGTGCTGCGTGACGTCGTCGACGATCTGCTGCAGGCGGGCGAGGGTGGCGTCGTCGGCGCGCTGCAGTTGCTCGACGGCCGAGGTGGTGAGGGCTCGGGCCACCTCGCCACCGACCATCTGGGCGGTGTTCTCGGCCATGTTGCGGGCCAGCGACTGGAGCTGCGTGGCCATCCAGAAGGCCACGCCGCCGACGACGGCGAGGTACAGGGCGAGGAAGCCCAGTGTGCTCTTGGTGGCGAGGCGCATCAGGGCCAGTGGGTCGAGTGCAGCAGCTTGCCCGCGCGCGCCGCAGCGGTCAACTCGCGCTCGACGCCACTCGGTACGCTGCCAACCGATTGTACAGCGTCTTCAGGCTCACGCCGAGCACCGCGGCCGCCTGCTGCTTGTTGCCACCGCAGGCGTCGAGTGTGGCCATGATGAGCTGCTGCTCGACCTTCTCCACCGAGCTGCCGACGCGCACCTGCAACACCCCGCCGTTCTCGGATGACGTGCTGATGGCGGCGTCGAGCGCGGCGTGGGGCTGCGTTGGATGCCCCGGCAGGCACTCGGGTCCGACGTCTTCCTCGGCCAGGATGAAGGCCCGGTGGACCCGATTCTTCAGCTCGCGGACGTTGCCCGGCCAGTCGAATCGCTCCAGTGCGGCGACCGCCTCGGCCGTCCAGCGCTTCTTGGTTCCCTGCGCCGCGTTGAGCTCGTCGAGGAAGTGCCGTGCCAACAGCTCGATGTCCCCGGGTCGCTCGCGCAGCGGCGGCAATGCGATCGGGAAGACGTTCAGGCGATACCACAAGTCCTCGCGCAGTCGGCCCTCCTGCACGGCTTGCTCGGGGACGCGGTTGGTCGCCGCGATCACGCGCACGTCGACCGCGATCGCTTTCTCGCCGCCGACGCGCATCACCGTCCCGGTCTCCAGCACCCGCAACAGCTTGACCTGCAACTCGATCGGCATCTCGGTCACTTCGTCGAGGAACAGCGTGCCGCCCGAGGCCTGCTCGAAGACGCCGCGGTGCAGGCGTTCGGCGCCGGTAAAGCTGCCCTTTTCGTGGCCGAACAGTGCCGATTCGATCAGCGTCGGCGAGACCGCGCCGCAGTTGACGGGCACGAAGGGCGCTTTGCGCCGCCGGCTGAGCTCGTGCACCGCCTGCGCCACCACCTCTTTGCCCGTGCCGCTCTCGCCGACGATGCACACGGTGGCATCGGTGGGAGCGACGCGCGCAATCAGGTCGTAGACGGCGCTCATGCCCGGCGAGGCGCCGACCAGGGGGCCGAAGCGGCCGAGCTGGCGCAACGCACCGCGCAGAGAGCCGATCTCGTCGCGCAGCTCGCGCGTGCGCGCGACGTTGGCGAGGATGGTCTGCAGACGCGGCAGGTCGAGCGGCTTGGTGAGGTAATCCGCCGCGCCGCGCCGCAGCGCCTCGACGGCGGTGTCGACGCTGGCGTGCCCGGTAATCAAGATGACCTGGGAGCCGGCCGCGGCCGCATCTTCGACCAGGTCGATGCCGTTGCCGTCGGGCAGGATCAAATCGATCAGCAACACGTCCGGCGTCTGCTCGCGCAGGCCGGCCGCCGCCTCGGCCATGGTCGAGGCGCCGCGCGTGCTGAAGCCCGCCCACTCGATGAGCTCGAGCAACGCCAGACGCGAGGTGCGGTCATCCTCGACCACCAGCGCGTTGGGCTTCGGACGCTGGCCCGGCGGAGGCGCCGGACCACCGCCGATGATGTCGGTGTCTACCGGCACTAGACTCGACCCAGCAACGCGAGGATCAAGACGATCAGCAGCACCGTGCCGAGCACGCCGCTGGGCCCGTACCCCCACGAGCGGCTGTGCGGCCAGGCCGGCACCGAACCGAGCAGCGAGAGAACCAGAATGATCAAGAGAATGGTCATCAACTTGGGATGCCCCCTTTCAAATTAGTTGCGCGCACGGAGAGCGGGGCCGGCGTTGGCGCGCGCCCCGTCTCCGCCGTGCGCGCAATGCCCGACTCAACGAGTCAGGCGTTCCTTGATGCGATCGACCACCTTCTCGGCGCCGTCTTTGGCCTTCTTCGCGGCGTCTTTCACTTCGCCGGCGGCCTGATCGATC
>CAYVUV010000099.1:0-3835 GCA_964455095.1 uncultured Binatia bacterium (SeqCode) | reverse complement strand
CCCTCGGCGCGGTGCCGAGTCAAACACCAAGGTCGACCGTGCTGCGCCCCCTCTCCCTCGAGCACTCGCTGGATCCCTACGGCACGCGCGGGCGACGTGTGCCCACCGCGATCGAGCTCGACTTCTTGGCGCACCTCGAGGCCGACGGCTATCCCGCCGGCACGCGCAAGAACTACAAAAGCGCCCTCAACCGGATCGACGAGATCACCGGGCGCCCCGCCGAGCTCGCCGGCGCCGCCGAGTGCACTGAGCTCTTTCGCTCGGGCCTCGGCGCCAACACCCGCCGCCTGCAGCTCTCCGTGCTGCGCCATCTCCACGAGTGGCTCGCGTCGCACGGCTACCCCTGCGACGAGACCGCGCGCAATGCCGAGCTGCCCCGGCCCAAGCGCGGCGCCCCCGACCCGGTGCCGGGTGCCGTCATGGATCGGCTGCGCAAGGTCGCCCGCCTGGTCGACGATCTCGAGTGGAAGGCCTACTTCTTCATTCTCGACGGGTGCGGTGTGCGCGTGCACGAGCCGCTGGCGCTGACCGTCGGCGACGTCGCCTCTCTGCTGCACCGCTCGCGCGATCGCCAGCTCACGCTGCGCTTCGGCCACACCAAGACCGGCGGCTGGACCTTCCCCCTCTGGGATGTGATCGCCGCGGGCAGGAGCTCGGCGCGCGATGTCCCGGGCCTGCTGCAGCGGTACGCCACCAAGGCGCGGCCGCGCGGCCCGCTGTACGACCACGAGGGCGCGCCGTTCTTCGCTGCGCGCGAGACTGGCCGCGGCGTCGAGTGGGTCGCGAACCGCTGGCAGCAGCACTGCGCACTGGCCGGCGTGCATCCGGCGCCGCAGCTGCGCCGGCTCCGGCACACCTTTGGGTGCGAGGCCCTCGAGCTGACCAAGGATCTGCGCCGCGTGAAGGCCTGGATGAACCACAGCAGCCTGACCACCACCGAACGATATGCGGCCTACATCGGGCTGCAGGGGGGATGAGCGATGCACCTGGGAGCGTTCTTCGACAAGTGGCGGCCGGCCGTGGCGATCCCGCTGCAGGCGGAGCTGAAGAAGGACCTCGGCGCGCTGATCTCGCACGAGGTGCACCTCGCAGCCGCGCGGCGGCCTGATCCTGCCCGCGAGGCCAGCGCCGCGCAGATCCTCGGTGGCCTCCTCGCCGTGCCCGCCCTCGAGGTTCGCGCGCTCGAGCTTTCATTGGGGCTCTCGGATGCAACGTTGCCCCAGCTGGCCGTGCGGCTCGCCGACTTGCTGCGCGATGCGCTGGCGAGCGACGGCAAGCGAAACGCCGGGGAATAGCGCCGCCGGCGGCGGCGTGGTCTGGAGCTGGAGGGCAGCGATGAAGCGGGCGGTGTTCGTGGTCGGGGTAGTGCTGGCGGGGTGTGCGTTCGATCCCACGGGGCTGGCGCCTCGAGGCGGCGCCGGCGACGCCGGCGAGCTCGGCGACGGCGGCCAGGTCCTCGTCGACGCCCAGGCGGCCGACGTCGCGCGCGATGCGAGCACGCCGGGCGATGCTCAACTCCTCGACGGCGCCGAGGTCGCCGGCGACGCCGCCACGGTCACGGATGCCGCGCCATCGATCGATGCGCCCTGGGAGGGCTGCCGGCTGAACTCGGAGTGTCCGGTCAGTCCCCAGGGGCGCACTCAGTGCTGCTACTACACGACGGGCCGGGGCACCTGCACCCCGGGCACTCCGCTCCCGCAGTTCCCTTACTGCGTCCCCAACTGACTAGGGCCGCTCCCAGGCCAGCACCGCGAACGTGCGCGGGCCGATCACGCCGTCGACGGTGAGCTCGTGCGCGCGCTGGAAGCTGCGCACGCGGGTGAGCATCGCATCGTCGAAGAGCTCGGCGCCGCCCATCCCGAGCCGACGCTTTGCCCAGCCGACGCGCGCGCCGGCTTCGCCGATCTTCATCCATTTGAAGCGGTCGAGATCGACGGTGCCCGAGCAGCCCGGGACCTCGCGCGGCCCGGATTCGCCGTACTGCTGCGCCCACCAGTTGCCGACGCCCCAGCCCGGCGGCGCGAGCGGCTCCTGCGCTGAGTAGCGCGCCAGCCACAGCGGCATGGTGAGCCACCAGGATGGAAATGGCGCGTTGGCGAGCTCCTCGGATGACGTGAAGATCCGGCGCGAGCTGTACAGCATCGGCGCGACGCCGTAGTGCTCGCGCAACCGCACCAGCGCGACGTCTGCGCGGTCGATGCACTCGCGCGGCGTGAGCCCCGTTGACGTGCGGTGGCCGGGAAACTCCAGATCGAAGACCGGCGGCAGCTCGCCGGGCCCGAGCTTGGGCACCGCCTTGATCATCGCGTTCGCCTGCGCGAGCGGATCGGTCTTGGCATACCAAAACATGTACGCGCCCCGCACGAAGCCGGCCGCGAGGATGCGCGGCCACTCGCGGGGAAACGCTGGATCCGGGCTGGTGCGGTAGGACGCCCGCCAGAACGCGAACACCCGGCCCGAGCCGCGGACCTTGGCCCAATCGGGTGAGAAGCCGTCGACGCTGGCGAGGTCGACGCCCTCGGCACCGGGATAGGTGGGCTGTGCGGTCAAAACGGCGCCCCTTCACCGCGCTGGCGGTAGTACTCGGCCTGACCGCCGGCGGCGGCCTCTTCGTACACGTGATCAGGCAGGCGGAAGCCCCCGGCCTCTTTCGCCGGCAGGAGCTCGTTGAGCGTCTCGATGTCAATGCGCGCGAGGCAGTACGGGGCGCCGGGCGGCATGGCCACCCATAGCGCCTCGCGCATCGTGGTCACCTTGTGCCGGCCCTCGAGGCCATACTTGTGGTTGATCGGGTCGAAGCTCTGACCGCTCGAGTCGCGCTCGTAGAGGCCACCGCCGCGGTGCTGCAGCACGTGCGCGTTGTACTCCTTGAACACGTTGAGCGCGTCGGCCTTGGTGCGGTAGCAGACCGGGCGCCCGCGGCGCAGCACCGCGTTGGTGCGCGGCTTGGGCGTCGGCTTCTTTGGCCAGTCAGGCACGTAGAGACCGAACGGGCTCGAGCCCATCGCCGGCGCCGCCGGCGCGGCCTCGCGCTTGAGGTCCTCGATCGCAAAGGCGACGGTTCCACCCCACCCGCGCGGCCCGCCGTCGCCCGCGGGCGCACCCGCGGGCGCGGCCTCGAGCGCGAACGCCGCCCAGCTCGCCGCGTCGGTCGCACCAGTGGCGCGGAAGCGGCGCAGCCGGTCGCGCAGCTCGGCGGGCGTGGGCAGCGGCGGCGCCGCCGGCGCCGAGCTCGAGCTCGCGCCGGCGAGCAGCACCAGGGCGAGCAGGCCCCAGGGCCACATCAGGCGGCCTTCCGCTCGGTCGCGTTCCAGCCCTTGCGCCCGAGCAGGATCAGGATGCCGCCGACGATGATCCAGCCCCACGGCAGCGAGCCGAGGGCGGCGCCGGCGAGACGCCCCGGGATCTTCGCGAGGTCCTCGGCGACGTCAACGGCGTTGGCGCCGATGCCGCGCAGGATCTTGTTGGTGGCGTCGAGGAAGTTGGAGCGGGGGCCCTGGCCGGTCACCGGCACCAGCATCTGCACCGCCTCGAGGTGGTCGGCCGCGTACCACAGCAGCTCGAGGCGCGCGGTGAGGTTGGCCCTGAAACCCTGGTCGCCGAAGTTGACCAGCGGCCGCCCCGCCTTCATCGCGTCGAAGATCTGGATCCGGTACTTCGGATCGATGCGGTCCCATCCGTCGTGCAGGTGCGAGATCACGGCCTCGAGCGCGTCGGAGTACTCCGCGTTCTGCCCGAGCTGCTTGAGGCCCTGCACGAGGGTCACCGTCTGCGCAAACATCGCCGCGGTGATGGCCCAGAAGTAGCGTGCCTGCGCCGTCACGTACTGGTCAGC
>CAYVUV010000098.1:0-14101 GCA_964455095.1 uncultured Binatia bacterium (SeqCode) | reverse complement strand
TTGTTGGAATGCAGATCGATCCCACAGTACAATCCATTCATCTCCACACCTCCTCCCCACGGGTTGGTTGCGTCGGTCCGGTTCAACCGAACGTTACAACCCGTGGGGTGAGGCCTTCCAGATGATCTTCAGGGGAGGTCGTTTTGTCTGGGGTGGAGGCCAGATCAACCTCCCCCTGGCCCCCTCCTTGGCAAGGAGGGGGAAGTGAAAACGATCCGATGAACCATGCTTGTGGAGGTTCGCAGTGCTCACGCTCGACGGGTCCGGCGCTTTGAGGGATCAGCTCTACCGCGCGCTGCGGGCGGCCATTCTGTCGGGGCGGCTGCCGTCTGGCGCGCGCTTGCCGTCGTCGCGTGGTCTGGCGTCAGAGGCAGGCGTGTCGCGCAACACGGTGCTACAAGCGTTCGATCAGCTGTTGGCGGAGGGCTACGTGGTCGGGCGGCACGGCTCCGGCACTTACGTGGCCAGGGAGCTTCCGCCCGACATGCGGCTGGTATCCGCGCGTGCCATCGCACCCCCGCCTGCGGTGGCACCGCGGTGGTCGGCCTATGGCCGGCGGCTGGCGGAGCGCGTCGGTCCGTTGCTGCGCCCGCGGCCGCAGGACGTGCAGCGGCTGGCGATCGACTTTCGTTACGGCTTGCCCGACGTCATGGAGTTCCCGCACGAGACCTGGCGGCGCGTGCTGCTGCGCTGTGCGCGCAAGGCCTCTGCGCAGCGCTTCGACTATGGCCCGCCGGAGGGCAGTGTGCGCCTGCGCGCGGCGCTGGCCGATTACCTGCAGCGCTCGCGCGGCGTGGTGTGCACGGCGGAGCAGATCGTGGTGGTGAACGGCTCGCAGCAGGGGCTCGACCTCATCGCGCGCGCGCTGCTCGACCCGCGCGATGCGGCGGTGGTCGAAGAGCCGCACTACGACGGCGTGCGCAATGCGATTCTCGCCGCGGGCGCCAGGCTCATCGCGCTGCCGGTCGACGCCGAGGGCCTCGACATCGGCACGCTGCGCTCGACGGCGAAGGTGCGGATCGCCTGCGCCACGCCGTCGCACCAGTATCCGCTCGGCGGCATCATGCCGCTGGCGCGGCGGTTGGCGCTGCTGGCGTGGGCGCAGCGCACCGGCGCCTACGTCGTCGAAGACGATTACGACAGCGAGTATCGCTACGCAGGCCGCCCGGTCGAGGCGCTGCAGGGGCTCGACCGCGCCGGCCGCGTGATCTACCTCGGCACACTGTCGAAGGTGATGTTCCCGGCCCTGCGCCTTGGCTACCTCGTGCTCCCCGAACCGTTGCTGCCTGTCTTTCGCACCGCCAAGTCGCTCGCCGACGGCGGCAGCGCGACACTCGAGCAGGAAGCGCTGGCCGAGTTCATCGTCCAGGGTCACTTCGAACGCCACCTGCGCCGCTCGCGCGCGCGCCACGGGCGGCGCCGCGCCGCACTGCTGTCCGCGATCGCGGACCATCTCGGCGACCGCGTCGAAGTCTTCGGCGCCAACGCCGGCGTGCACCTCGGCCTGTGGCTGCGCGACGTGCGGCCCACCGGCGTGCGCGACCTCATCCGCCGCGCCCGCGCCGCCGGCCTCGGCATCTACTCGATCGCGCCTTACTACTTGACGCCGCCACCGCGCGCCGGCCTGCTGATCGGCTACGCCTCGCTCACCGAGGCGCGCATCCGCGAGGGCATTCGACAGCTCGCGGGGCTGCTGGTCTAGCCGCCCGTCGACGCGCTCAGTGCGAGCGGGGATCCGCTCATGCTGAGCCCGTCGAAGCACGGGGCGGGGTTCTTGACTAGCGCTGCGGCGACAGCCGAGAGCCCTTGCTCACCCACAGACGTGCGTGCGTCGACTCGTACGTGCCGATCTGGACCGTGACGTTCACCGCGTGGCTGACGCGCGCGGCGTCCGACAGATCGATTGGTACCGTGCGCAGCGTCAGCGTCGCTTTGCCGGCGCGGCTGATGCGGAGTCGTGCTCGGCGGACGCCATCGACGCCGTTGGCATTCCACACGAACGAGCGGCCGGGCGAGCGCTCGAGCATTGCGCCGGCGGGAATGGTGACGGCGTAGATCTGGTCGTCGTCGGTGACGCGGACCGTCAACGGCTTGGTGCGGACATCCATCTCGGCCGGCACCTTCGCCATGGCGAGCGAGAGCGCCAGCGTGTCGCCGCCGGGCGCGGACTTGAACGTGATGCCGCCGCGGACCTTGCCGATGGCTTCGGGGCGGTACCAGATCGGCGACGTCCAGGCGCGCTCCTTGATGGTCTTCGGGAAGCGCGCGTCGCAGCAGGTGGCGAAGTCGGGCGGCACGCTGCCGGGGTTGGCGCAGTCGATGCCCTGCGCGTTGCACACCCGTGTGCTCCAGCGGCAGACCGGATTCTCGATGATGCGGGCATAGTAGAAGGCGCGCTCGTTCGGCTGGAACTGCGGGTCCTCCCAGACGGTGCAGAGGGTGTCGAAGCCGGCGCCGGTCGGGGCACAGGTGGTCGTATCCACCCCGGCGCCGTTGTCGCGGTTGCCGGCGACGTCGAAGGTCTGCTCGTGCGACTGCCCTGCCGCGTCGACCCAGCCCTTGACGATCTGCACCGCCTGCAGCGGCTGGCTCGGGTCGCCGTTGCCGCCCGGATCTTTCGCCGCGAGGACCGCGAACCGCGGGCTGTGGTTGCCGCGCACCGCGCCGAGCTCCCCGCCCATCGGCACGCCGCCGCGGTAGCCGCGCTCGACGAAGTCGGGGGCGCCGCAGGCGACGTCGTCGAGGGCGCCGCCGAACATCCGCACGATCGGCCGCGTGCCGCTCGTCGCGTAGGTCTCGCGGCGCCGCATGGCGGAGAAGATCGCGTCGCGCGAGTTCTCCTCCGCCCAGGCGACGGTGAGGCCGCCGGGCTGCGACTCGATACCGCCCAGCGGGTAGGGCGACACCATGAAGGCCGGCGTCGCGTCGCGCGTCCCGAGCGCGCCCGCCGGGCCGTAGTCGGCCTCGTTGACCAGCCCGGGCGTGCCGTTGTGCGAATCGGTGCCGCCGGCGAAGCCGAGCCGGAACGGATTCGTCCCCACACTCTGCTCTTGTTGCAAGCCGTTCTCCAGGATGTTGCGCACATACGACAGCGGGAACTGCGTGTGGTTGCCGGACGAGTCGGCGAGCGTCGTGCGGATCATCTTCTCGAAGCCGCACTCCTCGTCGTTGGTGCTGAAGAGCGGATGGCATTCCGAGTCGCCCTTGTGTTGGGTCATCTCGACGAGCGGCTCCATCGCGGCGCGAAATGCCGCGCCGGCGGCGTCATAGGTTTCCGAGAACATCGTCCCCTGGCTCAGGTTGGTGTTGTGCGGGATGGCGAGCACGTCGCAGCCGGGCAGACCGTCGAGACACTGCGTCTTGAGCGCGTTCGAGAGGATGGGCGCGGTATTGGCCTCGAGCGTCGAGATCGGCACCGGCGGCACCAGGCCGTTGCGGAAGATCACGTTGCGGTGCTGGTTCACGCCGAGCGGCGTGCCGGTCCATTCGTAGGCGACGAACGAGGTGAACGTGCAGGCGTCGGTGCGATCGTAGGCGGCCTCGGCGGCCGCCTGGACGTCGTTCCACACCAGCGACGCCTCGGCGATACACGAGCCGTCATCGCACCAGGCGAAGCGATGGAACGGCGGGATGCCGGTATAGAAGAGCGCGAACGTCAGCACGGCCGGCGGCTGCTGCGGCGGCGGCAGCGGGATCGCGGTGCCGAGGAGGGTGCGCATCTGAACACACTCGGCCTCGCCGTAGTGGGGATCGCCCACCGACTCGCAGATGCGCACCTCGCCGAACTGTTCCGCATGGTCGGTCACCGCGACGAAGTCGAGCGGCCGGCGCAGCTGGGTGGTGCGCAGCCCCTGCCCCATCGCGTCGTACGGCGGCAACCCGACGGCCGCGCCCCTGGCGAACGCGTAGGCGTCGCTCGGCGTGTTCGTGATGTCGCCGATGCGGGCGTCGAAGGAGTAGGCCGTGTGGACGTGCGTCTCGCCGAAAAACGGTGCGCGCAGCGGATCGTAGGCCGCGCAGTCGGCGCGGGTCTCGGTGCGTGCCCACGGCGGCGGGACGTCAGCGGCGGTTGCGGTGGTGGCGCCGAGCACGGCGAGCACGAGCGCGATGTGGGGTATCGACACGGCAGACCTCATCTCATTGAAAGAAACTGGCGGCGCGCTGGAAGCACCAGAACGCCGCGCAGGAGCCCATCGCATAGGTCGGAATGTACGACACCCAGGGCGGCAGGCTGCGGACGAAACTCCGAAGGGCGTGGCCGACCGCGAGCAGCGCGGCGACGAACAGCAGCTGACCGAGCTCGATGCCGAGATTGAAGGCGAACAACGCCAGCGGAATGTCCCCTTCGGGAAGGCCGATCTCGCGCAGTGCCCCGGCGAAGCCCAGCCCGTGCAACAACCCGAACGTCGCTGCCATGAGCCACGGCCAGCGCCGCATCGCGGAAGATCGTCCTTTCGGGCGGCCGAGCTCCACCGCCACTGCCAGGACCGTGAGCGCGATGGCGAATTCCGCCGGGCGCGGCGGGATCCGGAGGACCTGCGTGACAACCAGCACGAGCGTGATGCTGTGCCCGATCGTAAAGGCCGTGATCGTCTTCGCCAGTGTCCCCAACGCCGACACCAGCAGGACGAGCCCGAGGACGAACAGCAGGTGATCGGGCCCGGTCAGGATGTGCTCGATGCCGAGCCGGGCGTAGTCGCCGGCGACATCGAGCCACGACTCGCGCTCCGGGACCACGAACGACGTCTCGGTGGGCCGGAGCACCTTCTGCACGACGCGCTCGTCGGCGAGCGTCAATCGCACCAGCGCCTCCGTCCCCGCGGCGCCGAGCCCCTCGACGCCAATCGTCGCGCCAACCAGGCCCGCGGCGCCGCAGTCGGTCGTCCAGCGCGCGACGATCGCGCCATCGACGATGGCCTCGTTCGGCACCGATGTCGGGTTGCAGTGCGACGGCAGGACGGCACGTGTGCGGGCGCCGGGGACGATGAGGGTAGAGGTTTTCCAGCGCACGTCGACGGCACCGCCCGGCGCCTCGCGCAGATCGAGCAGCGCCGGCGCCAGCGGGTGAGCGAGCGCCATCGACGCCAGTAACCCGACCCCGCACGCCGCGGCGAATGCCAGCGTTTTCACGAGGCCCGATCTTCCGTGTCGTCGACGCGGATCGCGTAGCGCGCCCGGAGTCGAGTCAGAAAGCGCTGCAGCTCGACCTCACCGCGCTCGGCGATCACCTCCTCGAGCACCTGGCCGCGGACTGTGTCGAGCGCCGGCAGCGCGCCCGGGGCGCGGGCCTCGACGCGCACCAGATGTACGCCCGACGCCGATGGCAGCACCGTCCAGCGGTCGATCGGCTGCGCTGCCACCGCCGTTGCGAAGGCATCGCCGAACATCGTTGCAATCTGCGCCGGCGACTGGGCGCGCGCGACACTGCCGCGCGGGAAGGCATCGCCCAGACCGGCGACCAGATCGGTGCCGTCGGCGCGTTGGGCGACCGCCAGCGCGGTGTGCGCATCGGGTTCGGCGCGCTCGCCCCGTTGCTCACTGCTGAAGAAGACATGCCGAAAGGTGATGCGCGGCGGTTGGCGGAAGCGCTCGGCGTGCGCGGCGAGATGCTGTGCGAGCGCGGCCTCGTCGATCCCGGCGCGCACCACGCCCGCCTTCACGATCAGGCGCAGCTTCTCCACCAGCATGCGGCGAATCACCGGGTCGTCCTGGTCGAAGCCCAGCGCGCGGGCCTTCCGGTAGAGGGCCTCGCCGTCGCCCAGCGACTCGTCGACGCCGTCGATGAAGCTCATCTTCTCGACCAGCTGCCAGCGCACGGTGCGGTCGCCGCGTTCGAGGCCGAGGGCGAGCGCCTCGCGATAGAGCAGCTCGGTATCGATCTCGCGCGCCAGCAGGACGCGTTCGTCGTCGGGGCTCGGCGCGAACCCGGTCGCGCGGGTGAAGTTGGCGAGCATCTCGCGCTGCTGGGCGGCGCTGATGACGACCGTCGGCTGCAGCGGCACCTCCGCGATGGAGCGCGCGGGTTCGAGCCAGCGGCGATCGGCGAGGAACATCGCCCCACCGATGAGCAGGTAGTGGAGGAGGGGCGATCGGTTCCAGCGCATCGTCGGTCGCCGACCATACGACGGGGCGTCGTCGAGGCACAAGCCGCGCCGGAGTCGAGGAAGTTGCTCTCGGGAACCCTGGCAGCCGCGGCTGGCTTCTTCATTCCGACTCTCCAAGTCGTTTGCGCGCCCGAGCTATCCCACCCCGGAATGCGCTCATAACCTTGCGCCGCCGCCGCGGCAACCTGGAGAGGGCCGGCCGATTATATTGACACGTCAAAGGCATCGGACATATTCATGCGCGCGTATGCGCGGATCGAATCGGTCCGCCTCATGGGAGAGCAGACCGATGACGATGCGTAGCGCGATGGCTGTCACGTTCCTCCTCTTGCCGCTCGGCGCCGCCGCGCAGATGGTGGGCGCGGAGTTTCAGGTCAATACCTACACGCCGGGTGATCAGCAGCGTCCTTCGGTAGCAGGGGGAGCAAACGGGGTTTTTGTGGTGGCGTGGGAGAGTCTCAACCAAGACGGTAATGGCTACGGTGTATTCGGACAGCATTACACCAGTACAGGGCAGCCTGTAGGGACGGAGTTTCAAGTCAACAGCTATACGCTGGGCAACCAGGCATTTTCTGCAGCGGCGCTGATAGCAGACGGGACGTTTCTGGTGGCGTGGCAGGGCGACCACGACGCCAGCGGTAGGGGCGTATTCGGGCGGCGCTACAACAGTGCAGGACAAGCGGTGGGTGCGGATTTCCAGGTCAACACCTATACACCGGGTAGCCAGGACCTCCCGGCCGTGGCGGCGGGAACGAACGGCCCCTTCGTGGTTACTTGGACCAGTGTGCTTCAGGACGGCCACGGCTATGGAGTGTTCGGCCGGCGATATGACAGCGCTGGGCAGGCCACGGGCTCAGAGTTTCAAGTCAACACCTACACGACCAACGATCAACGTTATTCGGCGATGGCGGCGAGCGCGGACGGAGCCTTCGTGGTGACGTGGTTCAGCTATCAAGACGGGAGCGGCCCCGGCGTATTCGGGCAGCGTTACGACAGTGCCGGTCAGGCCGCGGGCACCGAGTTCCAGGTCAACAGTTATACGGTAGGTGGTCAGGGCCCGCCGGCGGTGGGCGCGGGAGCAGATGGAGCGTTTGTTGTGACGTGGGGCAGCGGCCAGGACGGCAGCGTCAACGGTGTATTCGCGCAACGTTACAACAGCGTTGGTCAGGCCGCGGGTACCGAGTTCCAGGTCAACACATTTACGCCGGGCGACCAGAGCCTTCCGACGGTGGCGGCGGCTGCCGACGGATCCTTCATGGTGGCATGGCACAGCTTCAACGGCCAGGATGGGAGCAGCTTTGGCGTCTTTGGGCAGCGCTATGACAGCGCTGGTCAGGCGGTCGGTGTGGAGTTTCAGGTCAACAGCTTTACGTCCGGGTTTCAGTATTTCCCGGCGGTGGCGGTGGGAGCAAACGGAGCGTTCGTGGTTGCGTGGCACAGCTACCCACAAGACGGCAACTTGTCGACAGGTGTCTTTGCGCAGCGGTTTGCCGCGCTGCCAACAGCCACCACCACGCCGACGGCGACTTCGACTGCGACGCCTACAGACACGCCAACGGCGACACCGACGGCGACACCCACGGAAACACCGAGCGGCACGCCGACGGAAACGCCGACGGATACACCAACCGCATCGCCTACTGCGACCCCGACCGATACGCCGACTCACACACCGACGGAGACCCCGACCAGCACTCCGACCAACACTCCGACGGACACACCATCGGCGACGCCTACCGCGACTCCCACCGACACGCCGACTCACACACCGACGAACACGCCCACGGCGCCGCCGACCCTGACGCCGACCGCGACCCCGACGTGGACACCGACCGACACGCCGACTCAGACGCCGACGTCCACACCGACGCGGACGCCAACCATCACGCCGACATCCACCCCAACCCTCACACCGACCGACACGCCGACCACCACTCCCACGCGAACGCCGACCAGCACGCCGACGATGACGCCGACGTCCACCCCAACGCGGACGCCGACCAACACCCCAACGATCACGCCGACGTCAACTCCCACCAGCACGCCGACGATCACCCCGACGTCGACTCCGACGCGGACGCCGACCGACACCCCGACGATCACTCCGACGCGCACGCTGACCAGCACGCCGACCATCACGCCGACTCCGCAGCCCGCGGCGCCGGCGCTCGCGGCCGGCCTCGCTCCGGGCGACGACAACGTCTCGGGCACCGGGGCGCCGGGTCGCGGTCCGACGTGCATCCGGATCTACGAGATCGGCCCCAACAAGGTCGTCGACATCCCGCCTCCCGACGACGTTCTCCTCGGCCAGGGCGGCACCGATGCCGGCGGCAACTTCTCCATCGTGCTGACTCGCCCGCTGGTGGCCGGCGACGTGATCTACGCCCTCGACGTGTGCGACGATCCGCCGCTCGCCGGCGCGCTCCTCCTCATCTTCGACCCTGCGGCGGCGCCGTTGCTGTCCGCGTCCATGATCGCCGTCGGCATCGGCGTCCTCGGCCTGGTCGCGCTGTTGGCCATGGCGCGCCTCAGAAAAGGCGAATGATCGCCTGACACTCGCGACGCTGGCGGTGACCGCTCCGCCAGATCGTGACCTCGCCGCCTGACGGGCCCTCGGCGCTGCGCCGCGCCGCAGTCGCTCGCGCAACGAGCGCAAGAAAGGAAAGAAATGATGGCCGACCCTCATTGACTGTTCGCGCGCTTGGCGGAGTATCCAGGCGTCATCTCGAGCGGATCATCTCGGTCCGTCGCGCATCGGAAGGCAGGCACATGAGACTACGAAGCGCCCTCGCGGCCGTGTTCCTGCTGTCGCCGTTCAGTGCCTTCGCCCAGCTCGTACCGATCGGCAGCGAGTTTCAGGTCAACGCCTTCACCCTCAACGCCCAGGAATACCCGGCGATAGCGTCGGCCGCGGACGGATCCTTCGTGGTCACGTGGAGCACCTTCGGCGAGGACGGCTCGAACGACGGCGTATTCGCCCGGCGCTACGACAGCGCCGGGCTGGCGCTGGGCAACGCGTTTCAGGTCAACACGTTCACATCGACGAACCAGGACCAGCCCGCGATCGCGACAACACCCCTGGGGGCGTTCGTGGTGGTGTGGCGCAGCAACCTCCAGGACGGCGGCAACACTGGCATCTTCGGACAGCGCTACGACAATGCCGCGCAGGCGCTGGGCACGGAGTTTCTGGTCAATAGCCACACGATCGCCTACCAGAGCCTCCCGGCGGTGGCGGCGGGATCGGACGGGGCGTTCGTCGTGGTCTGGCAGAGTCAGGGTCAGGATGGCAGCAACTACGGCGTTTTCGGTCAGCGCTACGACAGCGCAGGTCTGGCGGCGGGCGGCGAGTTTCAGGTCAACACCTACACGTCGAGTGCACAGACGACCCCGGCTGTCGCAGCGGCTTCTAACGGTGACTTCGTGGTGGCATGGGCCAGCAACGGCCAGGACGGCGCCGGCAGCGGCGTCTTCGGCCAGCGTTACGACAGCGCGGGCCAGCCCTTAGGCGCCGAGTTCCAGATCAATGTCCACACGATACAAGAGCAGTCCCTCCCGGCGGTGTCCGCGGTGGCGAACGGGGCTTTTGTGGTGGCGTGGTCGAGTTACGGACAGGACGGCCAGTACAACGGCCTCTTCGGCCAGCGCTACGACAGCGCCGGCCAGGTGTTGGGCACGCAGTTCCAGGTCAACAGCTACACACTGGGCGCGCAGACCTCCTCGGCGGTTGGAATTGCAGCGAGCGGTGTCTTCGTGGTGGCGTGGACGAGCTATTCGCAGGACGGTTCCCCCGCTGGCGTCTTCGCACAACACTTCGACAGCGCCGGGCAGGCCGCGGGCACGGAGTTTCAGGTCAATAGTTATACGCCGAGCAACCAGCGCTCCGCGTCGGTAGCGCCGGGGGCGGACGGAGGCTTCGCGGTGGTGTGGGAGAGCAACGCCCAGGACGGCGCCGACTTCGGCGTCTTCGGGCAGCTCTTTGCCCCCGACACTCCCACCAACACGCCCACCAACACGCCGACCGAGACGCCGACCGAGACCCCGACGGAGACCCCGACGGCGACCCCGACGGAGACCCCGACCGAGACCCCGACCGACACGCCGACGGCGACGCCAACCGACACGCCGACCGCAACGCCTACCGACACACCAACCGACACCCCAACTCGCACACCGACCAACACCCCGACGGCGACGCCGACCAACACCCCCACTGCGACGCCAACCGCAACGCCGACGGATACGCCAACCAAGACGCCGACCGACACCCCGACGTCGACCCCGACCAACACGCCGACGTCGACGCCGACCGCCACGCCGACGCAAACGCCGACCGACACCCCGACGTCCACGCCGACGCGGACGCCTACCAACACGCCGACCTCGACTCCGACGTCGACCCCGACCGCCACGCCGACGATGACGCCGACGTCCACACCGACCGCGACGCCGACGATGACGCCGACCGTCACCCCGACTCGGACGTCGACCAACACGCCGACGATGACGCCAACTCCGACGCCAGCGGCGCCGGTGATCAGCGCGGGCTTCGCGCCCGGCGACGACACGGTCTCCGGCTCGGCGCGACCGAACCGCGGCCCGACCTGCATCCAGATCTACGAGATCGGCGCCAACAACGTCATCGACGTGCCGCCACCCGACGACGAATTCCTCGGCCAGGGCGGCACCGATGCCGGCGGCAATTTCTCGATTATGTTGAACCGCCCGCTGGTGGGCGGTGACGTGATCTACGCCGTCGACGTGTGCGACGACCCGCCGCTGGTCGGCGCCCTGTTCCTCATCTTCGATCCCGCCGCGGCGCCGTTGCTGTCGCCCGCCATGATCGCGGTTGGCATCGGTATCCTCGGCCTCGTCGGGCTGCTGGCCATGGGGCGTATGAGAGAGGACGACTGATCAGCTCACGCGGCGAATCAAATCTCGCGCCACCCTCCTTGACGGCTGCGACAGAGCAGGCACTATCCGGACGTCAGGTTCATGCATGTCGGTCCGCTCCGACATCGGAGGGAAGGCACATGAGGATCCGAAGCGCGATACTAGCCGTGTTCCTTCTGTTGCCCCTGGGCCCCAACGCGGTGCTGGCGCAGGTCGGCAGCGAGTTCCAGGTCAACACCTATACGCCGAGCTTTCAAGAAGTGCCGGCCATGGCGTCCGGCGCCAGCGGCGCCTTCGTGGTCGTCTGGAACAGCGGCGGCGACCAGGACGGCAGCTACGCCGGCGTCTTCGGGCAGCGCTACGACAGCGCCGGGCAGAGCGCGGGGACTGAGTTCCAGGTCAACACCTACACGATGTTCGACCAGAACCAGGCGGCGGTCGCCGCGGGGGCGGACGCGGCCTTCGTAGTGGTGTGGATCAGATACACCTACATGAGCAACGTCGACGTGTTCGGCCAGCGCTACGACAGCGCCGGGCAATCGGCCGGCACGGAGTTCCTGGTCAACTCCTTCACCGTGGGGCTCCAGCGCAACCCGGCGGTGAGCGCCGCAGCCGATGGAGCCTTCATCGTGGTGTGGGAGAGCGACAGCCAGGACGGCGACGGTTTCGGCGTGTTCGGCCAACGCCACGACAGCGCTGGGCAGGCCGTCGGCGCGGAGTTTCAGGTGAACCGCTTCACGCCGGGCGCCCAGAGGTTCCCGGCCATCGCCGCGGGGTCGGACGGCAACTTCGTCGTGGCGTGGCAGAGCGCGAGCCAGGACGGCGACTACGCCGGCGTGTTCGGCTTGCGCTACGACAGCGCCGGGCAGACGATCGGCACGGAGTTTCAGGTCAACTCATACACCTCCGGCATTCAGCAATACCCGGCGGTGGCGAAGGCGGCGGACGGCAGCTTCGCGGTGGCGTGGGAGAGCTACGACCAGGATGCCTTCGCACGCGGTGTGTTCGTGCAGCGCTATGACAGCACCGGCCAGAGGACGGGCAGCGAGTTCCTGGTCAACAACTTCACGGCGAACGACCAAAGCGCCCCGGCAGTGACCGTGACGGCGGACGGTACGCTCGTCGTGACATGGAACAGCCTCCTTCAAGACGGCAGCAACTTCGGCGTGTTCGGACAGCGCTTCGGCACCGCCGGCCAGGCGCTCGGCGCGGAGTTTCGCGTCAACAGCTACACGACGGATGCACAGCAGAATCCGGCCGTGGCGGCAGGACCCGGTGGCAACTTCGTGGTGGCATGGCAGAGCTTCTCGCAGGACGGCGCCAGCGCCGGTGTCTTCGGGCAAAGGTTTGCAGCTCTGCCCACCGCGACTGACACGCCGACGGCGACGCCGACGGACACACCAACCGAGACGCCGACGGAGACACCGACCGCGACCGCGACCGATACCCCCACGGAAACGCCGACGGAGACGCCGACGGCGACCGTGACCGATACCCCCACCGAAACGCCAACCGCCACGCCGACGCACACACCGACCGAGACCCCGACTGCCACGCCGACCGCGACCCCGACGGACACGCCGACGGAGACGCCGACCGAGACCCCGACGGCCACGCCAACCGAAACCCCGACCGACACACCAACGGCTACCCCGACCGACACGCCAACCGACACGCCGACTCCGACTCCGACCGACACCCCGACCGATACTCCCACCGCGACACCGACGGGCACGCCGACCGAGACCCCAACCCAGACGCCGACGGCGACCGAGACCTCGACGCCGACCGCAACGCCGACGATGACGCCGACGCATGCCGAGCCGGTCCTCGACGCCGGCCTCGCTCCTGGTGACGACACCGTCACCGGCTCCGCGCGACCGAATCGCGGCCCGACCTGCATTCAAATCTACGAGGTCGGACCCAACAACGTGATCGACGTGCCGCCGCCCGACGATGAGCTCCTCGGCCAGGGCGGCACGGATGCGGGCGGCAACTTCACCATCATGCTGACCCGTCCGCTGGTGACCGGCGACGTGATCTACGCCGTCGATGTCTGCGACATCCCACCGCTCGCGGGCGCACCCGTGCTCATCACCGGTCCCGCCGCGGCGCCCTTGCTGTCTTCGGCGATGGTCGCAGTCAGCATCGGCATCCTCGGCCTCGTCGGCCTGCTGGCTATGGGCCGCATGCGCCAGGACGAGTGATCCCCGGGAGCGCCTCGCCCTCCTTTCAAGTCTTCCTCAGCCTCAGAGCCCGTGAAGTTTTCGCCTGGGCATCAGACCTCGGGCCTCAGGCTTCGGGGAAAACCCAGGCCTTCCCTCGCCGGAGACCAACGCGTCGAGACAATTGACAGCTAGCCGTCCTTGACAGGTCGGAAAGAAACGGGGCACCCTCCGCTCGTCACGGTCGCGCGGATCATGCCGGTCCGGCGCACGTTGGAGGGCAGGTACATGAGGATACGAAGCGCGATACCAGCCGTGATCCTCTTGTTGCCGCTCGGCGCCAGCGCGGCGATCGGGCCGGTGGGCGCGGAGTTTCAAGTCAACAGTTACACGCCCGGTGACCAGCAACTTCCGTCGGTGGCGGCGGGGGCGGCTGGGGACTTTGTGGTGGTGTGGTCTAGTTACGGCCAGGACGGTAGCGGCTCCGGGGTCTTCGGACAGCGCTACAACAGCGCCGGGCTGGCGGTGGGCGCGGAGTTCCAGGTCAATAGCTATACGTCGAGCCATCAGGCCCGTCCGGCGGTAGCGGCTGGATCGGACGGGGCCTTCGTCGTCGCGTGGACGAGTTCAGGCCAGGACGGTGAATTCGGCGGCGTGTTCGGGAAGCGCTACAACAGCATAGGGCAACCGCTAGGCATCGAGTTCCAGGTCAACAGCTACACGACGAGCGTCCAAGCCGAAGCGGCGGTCGCAGCCGGTGCTGATGGGGCCTTCGTGGTGGCGTGGTCTAGTTCCGGCCAGGACGACGGTAGCAGCTTCAGCTCCGGGGTCTTCGGACAGCGCTACAACAGCGCTGGGCTGGCGGTGGGCACGGAGTTGCAGGTCAATAGCTACACAGGGAACGAACAGGGCAAACCGGCGGTTGCGGCGAGAGCGGACGGA
>CAYVUV010000097.1:0-38258 GCA_964455095.1 uncultured Binatia bacterium (SeqCode) | reverse complement strand
ACGGTCGACGAGTGCAACGGTCTCGGTACCTGCACGCACCCGGCGGGTAATTCCGGGGCGGAGTGCCGCGCGGCAAGTGCGGGGCCACTGTGTGACGAGGCCGAGGTTTGTGATGGCAGCTCGCCGACCTGCCCGGCCGATGGAGTCAAGCCGAACGGAACCGTGTGCCGTGCCGATGCTGGGGACTGCGACGTCCAGGAAGTGTGCGACGGGTCGAGCAGTGCGTGTCCGGCGGATGCGTTCGAGCCCGCCGCAACCGCATGCGGAGATCCGAGTGACACGGACTGCACGGATCCGGACACTTGCGACGGTGCTGGGACGTGTCAGGGCAATCACGAACCAAACACGACGCAGTGCCGCGCAGCCAGCGTGGGCCAGGCCTGCGACGAGGCGGAGAACTGCGACGGGGCCGGCAACTGCCCGGCTGACGGCGTGAAGGCGAACGGAACGCCTTGCCGGGCCTCGACCGACCTGTGCGATGCTGCCGAGGTATGTGACGGTTTGAGCAGTGCCTGCCCGGCTGATGGAGTGGAGCCGAACGGCACCATCTGCCGTGCCGACGCCGGGGCGTGCGACGTCGCAGAGACCTGCGATGGGTTCGCATCGAGCTGCCCAGCCGACGCGTTCGAAGCGGACGGAACGGGTTGCTCGAACGGGGTGTTCTGCGACGGCGTCGATACCTGCCAGAGCGGCACGTGCACCTCGCCGGGCACGCCGTGCGGAATTGGCGAGACCTGCAACGAGGGCGCCGATGCGTGCTTCATGGGCGGTTGCCCGCTGACGGTCGACACCTGCCGCACGGCCATGAAGAGCAAGCTGCTCATCAAGGACAAGACCGACAACACCAAGGACAAGCTGATCTGGAAGTGGATCAAGGGGCAGTCGACGGACCAGGCCGAGTTCGGCAATCCGGAGACGACGGCGGACTACGCCTTCTGCGTCTACGCCGGCGCGACACCGACCCTGATCGCGCATGCGGAGATACCGCCGAATGCGTCGCTGTGGGATCCGATCAGCACCAAGGGTTACAAGTACAAGGACAAGGCGGGCACCCAGGACAGCATCCAGAAGGTGCTCGTCAAGGGCAGCACGAACAACAAGTCGAAGGCGTTGCTGAAGGGTAAGGGAGCGGACCTGCCCGACGTGACGCTGCCGATCGCGCCGGTGGATTTGCCGGTGATCGCGCAGCTGCGCAACAACTCCTCGGGGATCTGTTGGGGCGCGAGCTTCGCCTCGCCGATCAAGAACGACGCGGGGCAGTTCAAGGGCAAGAACTAAGCTGACCCGGTCGGATGCATGAGTGAGCTCCAGCGCCCCGACATCGCAGGATGTCGGGGCGCTGCTGTTTCGAGATCGTTTTGAAGCGCATCAAGTCACTTCTCAGCTGCAGCAGCTTGAGGAGTGCGACCCCGCTAGTCGCGTGATTTTCTCCATGCTCTGCGGGCCCGCACGGCATTTTTCTTGACAAAGTAAGCTGCGGTTGTTGTAGGAAAGGGGCAGGCTTCTGACCGGGGGGACTCTTCCTCTGCGCCCCCAGGGGCGCTTCCGGGTGCCGTAGTCATCGAGCTGAAGTGGGGGACAAGGTGAGGAGCACAGGCGCGCCCACTGCGCGCGCACCCACCGAGAGGGAGTGACCATGAGCGAAAAGAAAAACGGACTTCCGTCGCTGCGCAAGAAGCCACTCGATTTCCTCAGCCCGGACGAGGCGCGGCAGGCAGTAAAGCCGGTGGCGGCCCTCGATGCGTCCGAGGCAGCGCAGGCGCTGCGCACGGAGCCGAACAGCGAGAAGATGCTGTTGGCGCAGCACATGTCGCACGCGTCGCACGGCTCGCACGGCAGTCATGGCAGCCACGGCAGCCACGGCAGTCACGGCAGCCACGGCTCGCATGGGAGTCACGGCAGCCACGGCAGCCACGGCAGTCACGGTTCACACGGCAGCCACGGTTCGTGGTGAAAATTTCGGTGCAGTCAGCACCACAGCGGCATCAACGGGGGGCGTCGTCATGACGTTAGGTCGTCGGGGACAATCAACCGCGCAGACTGCGGTGGTGAGTGTATCTGCGAGAGCGACTCGCAACACGCCTTCAGGGTGGAGCGTCAAGGCTCTCACGGTCTTGGGAGTGTTGACGTGGCTCGGCGCTGCATCGAGCGCCTCGGCGCTCACCATCAATGGCGGCCCCCTGTACGTCGCCGGTATCCCGGGTGGGGGCAGCTGCTCTGTTACGGGCACGTCCGCCTGTGCGACAGGCGGTGCCACCGTATCGTGTAGCGGGCTGAGCCCCGGCAGTGTGACGGCCCTCTACTTCGGTATCCGCAACGATCAGTTCGCGTTGGGAAATACCATGTCCGGCACCTCCGGGCCGGCCGCCTCCAGCGCGGCGACCTATCGATTCTCGAGCGGCATCGGGAGCGTCATCACTTACCTGGGCAACTCGAATCCCAACGCGACGACGATTTTCAACGCGCTCTCTGGTTCCACGCTCGGCGTGTCGACTCGCCTGGTGCTCACGCTGCTGAGTGGCAGCGCGACGATCGTCTCCACGGGAGGAAATCCTCCCAACGGCGGCAATGGGGACATCGGCTCGCTGTATCAGATCACGAGCTCGTCTTTTTCGCTGAGAGCTGAAGTGCAGGCTCTCGATTCCGCTTTCCCGAGTTTTGGTGCTGCGTGCCCCAACGTATTCGATCCGACCAACACCCGCAGTCCGGGTTCCGGCCTCAGCCCGACCGACCAGAGCGTCCATCGTGTGGACCTGGGCTTCTATTGGCAGGCCCTGCCGACGCCCACCAGCACGCCGACGCCGACCTGGACGCCGACGCGGACGCCGACGAATACACCGACCAAGACTCCGACCGCCTCCCCGACGCGCACGCCCACCGCTACCCCAACACCGACGCTGTGCAACAATGGCGTGCCGAATCCGGGCGAGGATTGTGACGATGGCGTTGGTGTGAACGGCAGTCCCGGTTCCTGCTGCTCCTCGAGCTGTCTGTTCAAGTCCAACGGCACCGCGTGTACGGACGAAGGGAACGACTGCACCAACGATCAATGCAACGGCAGCTCAAACATCTGCCAGCATACGAACAAGTCGTCGGGAGCGGCCTGCGGCAATCCCGCGGATACCGTCTGCGACAACCCCGACACTTGCGATGGCTCGGGGACTTGCTTGGCAAACCCCGAGCCAGGGACCACTGAATGTCGCGCGGATGCAGGTGACTGCGACGTCGCGGAAGACTGCGACGGCGCAGGCAACTGTCCGCCCGACGCCTTCGAACCGGCGACTACGCCGTGCGGCGATCCGAGCGATACGACCTGTACGGATCCGGACACCTGTAACGGTAGCGGGACTTGTTTGAGCAATCACGCACTCCCGACGACCGTGTGCCGTGCGGCCAGCGTCGGGCAGCTGTGTGACGAGGTGGAGAATTGCGACGGCGCGGGGACCTGTCCTGCGGACGGCGTGAAGCCGAACGGAGCGCCGTGCCGTCCGTCGGTCGACACCTGCGACGCCGCAGAGCTGTGCAACGGCGTCAGCAGTGCCTGTCCGGCGGATTTGCTGGTCGCGGCGGGCACCCCATGCCGCGCTTCCGCGGGGGTGTGCGACATCGCCGAGAACTGCACGGGTCTCAGCAGCGCCTGCCCGGCCGATGCCAAGCAACTGGCCGGAACGCCGTGCAGAGCGGACGCTGGAGTCTGTGACGTGGCTGAAAGCTGCGATGGGACGTCGGCGACATGTCCGGCGGACGGCTTTGAGCCGAACGGGACGGCGTGTCCCAACGGAACATTCTGCGACGGCGCCGAGACGTGCCAGAGCGGCGCGTGCACGCCGGGTGGTCCGGCCTGCGGGTTCGGCGAGACGTGCAACGAAGTGGAAGATCTGTGCTTTTCGGGCGGTTGTCCGACGACACCCGATACGTGCCGGACGGCGGTCAAGAGCAAGCTGCTGATCAAGGACAAGACCGACAACACGAAGGACAAGTTGATCTGGAAGTGGATCAAGGGTCAGTCGACGGACCAGGCCGAGTTCGCCAATCCCGAGACCACGGCGCAGTATGCCTTCTGCTTCTACGCCGGGGCGACGCCGACGCTGATCGGAACGGCGGTGGTGCCGCCGAACGCCACCCGGTGGGAGCCGATCAGCACCAAGGGCTACAAGTACAGCGACTCGACGAACTCCCAGGCCGGGGTGGGCAAGATCCTCTTGAAGGGCAGCACGACGGACAAGTCGAAGGCGTTGCTGAAGGGCAAGGGCGGCCTGCTGCCGGACCTGCCGCTGCCGATTCTGCCGGCGGATCTGCCGCTGACCGCGCAGTTGCGCAACAACAGCACGGGGATCTGCTGGGGCGCCGACTTCGCGGCGCCGATCAAGAACGACTCGGGGCAGTTCAAGGGCAAGAACTAGCCCCACCTGATCAGAGAGAAGTGCTTTTCAGCGCCCCGGCATCGCAGGATGCCGGGGCGCTGTTGTTTTGGGCGGCACTTCTCGTTGACTGACTCCCGCGGCCTGGTAACATCCGGGCCGCATGAGCCCCAGCGGTATCCGCGTCAGCTTGCAGCGACCAGGGGCGCCGGGCGTGGCGCGGGCCTGACTGCTATGCAGGACCGACCCTCCCGTCTGGAGCTGCTCGACGCCGTGCGCGGTTTTCTGGAGGCCGACGTCATTCCCGCCCTCGAGGGCCGCAAGCAGTTTCACGCCCGCGTCGCTGCCAATGTCCTGGCGATCGTCGGTCGCGAGCTGGCCCTGGCCGACGATCAGTTGGCTGCCGAATGGCAGCGGCTCGATGCGTTGCTCGGTCCGCTGTCGATGCCGGCGAACGCCGGGGCCGTCGCCTGCGAGCTGAGCCGGCGCACCGCGGAACTCTGCGAGCGCATCCGCGCCGGCGAAGCGGATGCGGGTGCCTATCGCCGCGCCGTGCTCGATCACGTGGAAGCAACCGTGCGCGAGAAGCTGGCCGTCGCCAACCCGAAGCTGTTGGCGGCGCAGAAGGAGGATGCATGAGGCCTCGTCAGCCTTGGGCCCTGCTCGGTTCCGAGCGCGGTAGCGGGTTCATGTCCGTCCTGGTGACGCTGCTCATCGCCGCCGCCCTCTACTTCGGCTTCGGCTACTTCCAGTTCCAGAACACGGAAGCGAACCGCGCCGGCCCCATCACGGCGCTCGATGCAACGCGCGAGTTCGCCTGCCGCACCAACCGCCAGACCATCGAGCGCGAGATCACCATGTGGCTGGTGAGTCATGCCGGTGACGTCCCGTCGCTCGCGCAGCTGGAAGAAGAGCAGGGCACCTTGCCGACCTGTCCCGAGGGCGGCACCTATTCGCTCTCCGGCCGCAAAGTCCTCTGCAGCGTTCACCCGTGAACGCGGAGGCACAGGCCGCTCCACTCGGCGTGCGCGAGTTCGTCGTCGACTCCAGGGCGGCGGAGCGGCTCGACCGCGCTATCGCGGCGCATCTCGACGATGTCTCGCGCGGCGCCGCCCGGCGCCTGATCGAGCTGGGAGCCGTCTTCTTGAATGGCCGGCGCTGCCGCGTGGCGTCGCGCCTGGCGCGGTCGGGCGACCGCGTGCGCATCGCCGCCGCCGCAAGTGAGCGAAGCGGAACGGACGCCGCCGCCGACGTACCGTTGCGCATCGTTTACGAAGACGAGGCGCTGATCGCCATCGACAAACCCGCCGGGATGCCGGCCGCTCCGACGCGCACCGCGGCGGCCGGTACGGCGCACGATCAGCTGCGAGTGCAGCTGCGCGCCGCCGGTGCGGAATCGCGCCTGTGGCTGGTGCACCGCCTCGACACCGGGACCTCGGGCGTCATGGTGTTCGCGCGCCGCGGTTCAGCGGCGAGCGCGCTGTCGCGCGCGTTTCAGAACCAGGCGGTGAGCAAGACGTACGTGGCGGTGGTCGCCGGCGAAGTCGCCGGTACGAGCGGACGGATTGAGTTGTCGGTCACCGCGGCGGGTGGCCGCGCCGCGATCGCCGCCGCTGGCGCCGGCAAGTCGGCGCAGACCGATTGGTGTGTGCGCGGTCGGGCGACCGACCGAACGCTCCTCGAGCTCATGCCGCGCACCGGGCGCATGCATCAACTGCGGGTGCACCTCGCCGCCATCGGCCACCCCATTGCCGGCGACCGCCTGTACGGGGGGCCGCCGGCCCCGCGGCTGATGCTGCACGCCTCCGTGTTGTGCGTGCCGCACCCAGAGCGCGACACCGTCATCGAGCTGCACGCGCCGTTGCCCGACGTCTTCGCGACGGAATGGGGTGCCCCGTGACGCGCCACGCGTCGGCCGCGGCTCAGGGTTCGCGCGCGGCAGCGATGCCGTGCAGGGCGAGGTCGTTGAGCGAGCGCGCCACTTCCTCGATCGGGACGGACTCCTGCTCGATCCACCAGGAGACCACCTGCAGCGACATGCCGATGAACGCCCGCGCCCAGATGTCCGGATCGCCGCGGCGAAACGCGCCGCTGTGCATACCGGCAGCGAGGTTCTGCAGTACGTCGTGCGCAAACATGTCCTGCGCCCGCCGCACGACATCGTGGAACGATGCCTCGTGGCCAAAAACGATGCGGAACAGCTCGCGGTTCTCGTGAGCGAAGCGAAAGAAGGTGTCCGTGCGCGCGTGGGCGCTGGCCAGCGGGTCGGGCGCCTGCGCCTGTACCGCATCGAGCTGGCTCTTCAACCGGCGCACGGCGTCTTCGACCAGCTCGAGAAAGATGGCCTCTTTGGTGGGAAAGTACAGGTAGAAGGTGCCGACACCGACGCCCGCGGCGCGGGCGATGTCCACGATCTTGGCGCCGTGGTAGCCTTTCGCGGCGAGGACGCGCTGGGCGGCCTCAAGCAGGTCGCGCGCCGTCTGGGCGCGCTGGCGCTCAAAGCGATCCGCCCCCTTGAGTCTTTCCGCACGGGCCTTCATCAGTGATTAAACCGAATCAGAATTCGAGCAGAGGCGCAAGGAGATGGTAGAGCAGATCCGACGCCGTCTGGCCGCGTACCGTCCGTCCGTGGTCGACGATCCGCGCGTCGCCCGCGCCTCGGTGGCGATGGTGTTGGCGGAACTGCGCGGAGAGGTGAATCTCCTGCTGATCGAGCGCGCCATGCGGGCCGGTGATCCGTGGTCCGGCCACATGGCCTTCCCGGGCGGCCGGCGCGATCCAGACGACGCCGATGTCGTTCAGACAGCCATTCGCGAAACGCACGAGGAAGTAGGGATCGACCTGCGTGCGGACGGCGAGGTGGTCGGCCGTCTCGACGAATTGCGCGCCGTCTCCCACAACCGGCCGCTCGACCTGGTGATATCGCCGATCGTCTTCACGTTGTCCCGCACCGTGGTGATGCGACCCGACCCGCGCGAAGTCGAGAGCGCGGTGTGGGTGCCGCTGGCGTTCTTTCGCAGTCCCGAATCAGCCGGAGTGCACCGCCGCACCCTCGACGGCGTCGAGAACCAATACCCGGCGTATCTCTTTCAGCAGTACACGATCTGGGGCCTCACGCACCGCATCCTCGACGGGTTCCTGACGCTGATCGAGAATCCGTAGCGCCTATTTGTCGTTCCCCAGGATCGTCACGCACGATACCGCCCCTGGGCCGCCGAGATTGTGTGCCAAGCCGAGGCCGGCGTTGGCCACCTGGCGCTGCCCGGCGCGGCCCTGCAACTGCACCGTCAGCTCGGTGAGCATGCGCACGCCGGTGGCGCCTATCGGATGTCCGAACGACTTGAGACCGCCGCTCGGGTTGACCGGCTTGTCGCCGCCCAGCGCCGCGCGGCCGTCCTCGACGAAGCGCCCGCCAGTGCCGCGCGGACAAAAGCCGAGGTCCTCGTAGTTGAGGATCTCGGTGATGGTGAAGCAATCGTGCACCTCGGCGAAGTCGATGTCGTCCGCCGTCACACGAGCCTGCTCGTACGCCACCGCGGCGGCGCGCTGCGTCGAGGGGAACCCCATGTAGTCGAAGCTCGGCTTGTAGTAGGGCTGCCCCGACATCACGGCCAGACCGATACCCTTCACGTATACCGGGTCGGCGCGAAACTCGTGCGCCCGATCGGCGCGACAGAGCACGGCGGCGGCGGCGCCGTCGGTGGTCGGACAGCAGTCGAACAGGCCGAGCGGACTGTAGATCAACGGCGCCTTGAGTACCTGTTCCTCGCTGACCTCCATGCGCAGGTGCGCCTTCGGGCTCATCGTGCCGTGGTGGTGGTTCTTGACCGCGACCTTGGCCAGCGTCGCCTTCGAGGCGCCGTAGCGCTTGAAATAACGGTTTGCCGCGAGCGCGAAGACATGCGGTGCGCGCTCGCCGTTGTCGATCACCGGGTGCAGCCGCCCCGGTCTGGGATAGCCGCCGTCGCGCATCTTCTCGAAGCCGAGCACCAGCGCGATGTCGTAGACGCCGGCGGCGATGGCCAGCGCGGCGTTGCGAAACGCGTCCATGCCCGAGGCGCAGTAGGCGCTCACGCGCGTGATCGGGATGCCGTGCAACTTGAGCGGGTCGCCGAGCGCGTCGCCGGCGAGCTGGCTCATCACGGTGCCGACCCACGCTGCTTCGATCTGGCCGGCGTCGATCTTGGCGTCGGCCATGGCCTCGAACGCCGCATCGCAGATGAGTTGCTCGGCGCTGGCTTCGTACAACTCGCCGAAGCGCGTGCAGCCGACGCCGATGACGGCGACCTTGTTGCGAAAATCTCCTCCGGCCATGACGGTCCTTTCCCTCCCCGTGTCAGGCGGACTTGATCACGCCCAGCGGGTACGTGCCCTTGAATCGTTCCTCCAGCCAGCTCGGACCCTGACCCGGCGGCACGAACCAATCCGTCGGGCACATGGTGAGGATCTCGACGAAGGAGAATCCCTTGCCCGCCAGCTGGGTTTGAAACGCGTCGTGCAGATACTGGCGCGTCAGCTTGATCGCGGCCGGCGTGTGCACGGCGCCGCGCGCGACATAGGCCGGGCCGTCGAGCTGGGCGATGAGCTCGCTGATCTTGATCGGGTGACCGTGCCGCGCCACGTCGCGGCCACCGAGCGTCGTCTTGGTGTGCTGGCCGAGCACGGTGGTGGCCGTGGCGTGACCGCCGGTCTCGCCGAAGACGCCGTTGTTCAGCACCACGGCGGTGAACTGCTCGCCGCGCGCGGCGCTGTGCAGCACTTCCTGCAACCCTTCGGAGACCATATCGCCGTCGCCCTGCATGGTGAACACGAAGGCGTCGGGCTGCACGCGCTTGACGCCGGTGGCGACCGACGGCGCACGTCCGTGCAGCGCCTGCATCACGTCGACGTCCATGATCATCGGAAAAGCCGTGTAGCAGCCGATGCCGGCGACGCAGATCGTGCGCTCGCGCAGCCCGAGCTCCTGGATCAGCTCGAGCATCAGCCGCAGGGCGACCGGTTCGCCGCAGCCGGGGCAGAGCGAGTGCTCGGTGCTGAGCAGCAAGGCCGGCTTCTCGAAGACCTTGCGCATTGCGGTGTCGGTCGGCGGGTTGGTTTCCATTGGTGCTCCTCTGCTCATGCCGCCGCGCGCGGGTACACGGCCTGGATGCGTGTCAGGATGTGCTCGACGGTGAGGGCCGGGCCGACGCCAAAGCCCGAGTGATCGTGGCTGATGCCGCCGATCGCATGCACCGCGACGCGGCCGAGCGCGGCGAGCTGGACGTCCTCGATCATCTGTCCGGCATTGAGCTCGAAGACGGCGATCTCCTGCCCGCGCGCGGCGACCGCGGCGATCGTCTCGCTGGGAAACGGCCACAGGCTGATGGGGCGGACGTACCCGACGCGCATCCCTTGCTCGCGCGCCAGCTTGACGGCGTACTTGACGAAACGCCCCGGGAAGCCGAATGCCACGACCACGAGCACCGCATCGTCGAGGTGGCCGGTGTCGACGCGCACCTCAGCCGCGCGCATGGCCGCGATCTTCCCGGTCACCTGGGACAATGCGGCGGCGACGTCGGTGGAGAGCTTGGCCGACGGCCCGAGCGGCGACAGCGTAAGGCTGGGGCGACCCTTGGCGCCGGTGGCGGCCCAGTCCTTGGGCGGTAAGGGCGGCTCGACCACCGTGGGGAACTCGACCAGCTCCGAGGTGTGCGCGAGCAGAAAGTCACCCATGATCAACACCGGGTTGCGCCATTTGTCGGCGATGTGAAACGCCTGCTGCACCAGGTCGGCGGCCTCCTGCGCGCTCGACGGGGCGAGCACGAGAAAGCGGTAGTCGCCGTGCCCGCCGCCGCGCGTGCTTTGGAAGTAGTCGCCCTGGCCGCGGCACATGTTGATCGCGACGATCGGAATCTGCGCGTTGGCGAGCTCGGCGAAGCTCTCCTGCATCAGGCTGATGCCCTGTCCGGTGGAGGCGATCATCGAGCGCACGCCGCAGCCCGCCGCGCCCCACACCATGCCGATCGCCTCGATCTCGCTCTCGGCGTTCATGCACACGCCGCCGACCTGCGGCATGCGCGCCGACATGTACTCGAGGATCTCGGTCGACGGAGTGATCGGATAGCCGGCGTAGAAGCGACAACCGACCTGGATCGCCGCTTCGGCCAGGGCGCACGATCCCTCCATCAGCACCCGGCGGGTCATGCGTGTACCCGCCGCGCCGGCGCTGCGCGGTAGACCTCGAAGCAGTAATCGGGGCACACCTTGGCGCACAGCTCGCAGCCGGTGCAGCCGTCGATCAGCAGCGGATAGCGATAACCCTTGCCGTTGACTGCTTCGGACATCGACAGCACGCCGGGCGGGCAGACGGGAATACACAGCACGCAGCCCTTACAGGTCTCGATGTCGATGGTGACGGTGGCCTGCATGGTTCACCCCGCCGCGTGCGCGGCGCTCGCGCCGCCGTGCTGGCGCACGTAGTCGGCGCCCAGCGTCAGGAAGCGCGCGTTCTCCGCCGCGCGCTGCCTGCGATGCGGCGGCAGGGCGTCGTGCATGGCGCGCACGACGGCGTCGAAGTCGACCAGACCGGTGGCGGCGACGAAGCCGCCCAGGGCGATCATGCTGGCGCCGGCCAGGCTGCCGGCCTGCTCGGCGAGTTGCGTCGCCGGGAGACCACTCAATGCGATATCGCCGCGCGGCGCGTTCTTCACCAGCGTCTGGTTGGCGAACAGCAGTCCGTCGGGGCGCAGCTTGGCGGCGAGTGTGTCGAGTCCCTGCGGGTGCATCGCCACCACCGCCCAGCACGCCGGAATGATCGGCGGTGCCTCGATCGGCGCCGGTCCGATGACCACCGTCGACTCGCTCGGGCCGCCGCGCATCATGCCCTGGTAGACGCCGAACAGCATGACGAATTTGCCGTCCGCCACCGCGGCCTCGGCCAGGACCTTGGCCATGAGCTGGATTCCCTGGCCACCGAGGCCGGAAAATACCACCTCGCGTTCGGATGCCTGTGTCGGGTGCATGGGCAATCGCCGTCGAGTGCTGCGCGCCCTGCACCGCGGTGCGACTCAGCCCTCCAGGAGCTGGTTGAGTGCGCGCGTGCGCGCGTCGCGGACGAGCATCGAGTTGCGAATCGCCTCGCGGCAGCGCCGCTGTTGGGTGGCCGTGATGGCGACCTTGCGGAACAGCTCCTCGGCCTTGTCGCCGTGGTCGGGTTCGGCATAGGCGTGGACCTCGAAGTTCTTCACCTCCATGCCGTAGTGCTGCTTCAAGCCCTCGTACATGACCTTGGCGTAGCCCGAGCGCGCGGCGAGGCGTTCGCCGGCGAAGCCGAACACCGCCAGTCCTTCTTCGTACGATCGGCGCACGTAGTACAGCATGGTGCCGGTCACCGCGATGGTCTCGGGCAGCGGCGTGTAGCTCTCCAACTCTTCGGGCGTGATGCCGAGCTGTTGGCACCAATCGAACTTCATCTGGACGTGGTTCGGGTCGCGCAGATAGCCGATCTCGTCGGCGAAGTTCTGCGCCCAGTGCGCGAAGTGCTCGGAGTGGTCCATGCTGAGCGCGTAGACGTCGGGCGCGTTGGCGATGAAGTTCGAGAACTCCGGCGTCATCCAGCGGCCGAGGTAGTAGTACTCCTTGGCAAGGGTCCGGACGACCGCTAGCGGCGCCGTGCCGTCGCCGATCGCCGGCGTGAGGCGATCGCGCGCCTGGCAGATGCCTTCGATCATCCGATCGAGATCGCGCAGGTACTCGTCCACCGGCATGGCCGTTTCGATCGTGTCGGAGTGGATCACGTTCTTGAACATCGCCTTGCGGTCTTCGCCCGTTGCTGTCATCGCTTCCCCCGCGTGACCCCTTTCCGGCCGTCAGCCGAGTCGGTTGCGGCGCGCGCGCCGGCCACCGATCCTCATGTTTGACGGGCCTTTCCAGCCCATGGTACGCGTTCAATCAATTGATTGAAACTGGCTCCTAACGGATAGGAGCACAGGCTGTCAATCAAGCCGAAAGTGTGGCCTGCGCGGCTGATTTGCGGGCGAGAGAAGGGGACGAGAGCATGCGACTCGAGAACAAAGTGGCGATCATCACGGGAGGCGGGCAGGGTATCGGACGCGCCTATGCCCTGCGCTTCGCACAGGAGGGGGCGAAGGTCGTGGTCGCCGAGATCAACGAGCAGAACGGCAATGCCGTCGCCGAGGAAGTGCGCGCGGCCGGGGCGCAGGCGCTGTACGTCAAGACCGACGTCAGCGACGAGGCCAGCTGTCGCGCCATGGCCCGCGCGGCGCACGAGCGCTTCGGCAGCATCGATATCCTGATGAACAACGCCGCGATCTTCCACGGCCTCGATCGCACGGACCAGTCGCTGGCGTACTTCAACAAGATCCTGTCGGTGAACTTGAACGGCGTCTGGTTGGCCACGCGCGCCGTCGAGCCGTACATGAAGCGGCAGCACAAGGGCAAGATCATCAACCAGTCGTCGACCGCCGCCTACATGGGCAACATCGGGATGGTCGACACCAGCGACCCGGATCTGCCGTCGCCGCCGTTCCACTACAGCGTGGCCAAGATGGGCGTCAGTGGGTTGACCAAGTATTTCGCCGGCGCCCTCGGCGCCTGGGGCATCAACGTCAACGCGATCTGTCCCGGCGTGACCATGACCGAGGCGACCAAGTCGGTGGTGCCGGAGGGGATGCTGAGCATGATCGTGATGATGACGGCGCTGAAGAAGGCGCTCGAGCCGGAGGACCTGACCGGCACGGCCGTGTTCCTGGCCTCGTCCGACAGCGATCTGATGACCGGTCAGGTGTTGGTGGTCGATGCCGGCATGATCATGTTGGGGTGACGGGAGACGCCATGCACGAGCGATTCAAGGTCATTCTGGTCACCACCGATTTCTCCGACCTGGGCGACCGCGCCATCGGCCACGCGTTTCGCCTCGCCGCCGATCACGGCGCGAAAGTGGTGCTCTGCCACGTGGTGGAGCCGCCGGTGGCGCCGGTGCCGCTCTATGCTCAATACTATCCGCCGGATTTGATGACGCCCGATATGGAGCACCAGATCCGCGAGGAGTCGGAGCGCGCGTTGCTCGAGCGCGCGCCGCGCGACGGCGACCTCGGCGCGGTGCCGCGCGAGGTGGTGGTGACGCGCGGCCTGCCGTCCGACGACATCGTGCGCGTCGGGCAAGAGGTCGGCGCCGACCTCATCGTCATCTCCACTCACGGACACACCGGGTTGAAGCACATTCTGCTCGGCAGCGTCGCCGAGCGCATCGTGCGCCACGCGCCGTGCCCGGTGCTGGTCGTGCGCTAGACGGTCTAGCGCTGGCAGCTCGGGCAGTAGAAGCTGCTGCGGCCGCTTTGTACGATGCGCCGGATCGGCGTCGCGCAGCGCCGGCAGGGTTCGCCGGCGCGGTCGTACACCGTGTGGTGGATCTGGAAGTACCCGGGCTGCCCGTCGGCGTCGAGGAAGTCGGAGATCGAGCTCCCGCCGAGTCTTACGGCTTCGTCGAGCACCTGTCGCACCGCGGCCGCGAGGCGCTCGACCTCGGCGCGCCGCACGGCGCCGGCGCGGCGGCGCGGGCGGATGCCGGCGACGAAGAGCATCTCATTGGCGTAGATGTTGCCGATGCCGGCGACGACGCGCTGGTCCATCAGCAGGTTCTTGATCGGCAGGCGGCGTCCGCGCAGCACATCGCGCCAGCGTTCGGCGGACCAGACGTCGGTGAGCGGATCGTCGCCGACCTGGCGCAGCTCGTCGAAGTCGTCGACCGAGCCGACGCGCAGCAGACCGAAACGGCGCGGATCGTTGAACACCAGCGCCAGGCCGCCGTCGAGCGCCATGCGCACGTGGTCGTGCAGCGTCGCGGCAGCGCCCGCCGGCTTGAGGCTCAGGCGCCCGCTCATGCCCAGATGGGCGAGCAGCGTCTGTCCGTTGTCGAGCTGCAGCAGCAGGTACTTGCCGCGCCGCTCGATCGCGTCGACCCGCCGCCCGCGCAGCCGCGCTTCGAAATCGGGCGCCAGCGGGCGCCGCAAGCGCCGCTCGGCGACGGTGACTGCCGCAATGCGCGCGCCGACCAGATGCGGCAGCAGCGAGCGGCGGATCGTCTCGACTTCCGGCAGCTCGGGCATGGAGAGGGATCACGCCACCGCGTCGGCGGCCGCAGCGATGCGCGCGAACTCCTCGACGCTCAGTGTCTCGGGGCGGCGGCGCGGGTCGATCCCGAGCCGGTCGAGCAGGGCGTGTGGATCCGTGCCCAGCGAGGCGAGGGCGTTACCGAGCTGCTTGCGCCGCTGCGAGAAGGCGGCGCGCACGACACGGCGCACGCTGCGGCGCGCGGCGGCGCTGAGCGGCGGCGGTTGCAGCGGTTCGATGACGACGACCGCGGAATCGACTTTGGGCCGCGGCGCGAACGCCGTCGGCGGCACCGTGAACGCCACGCGGGCCGTGGCGACGAGCTGCACCATCACCGTCAGCGCGCCGTACTGCTTGGTGCCGGGCTCGGCGCAGATGCGGTCGGCCACCTCGCGCTGCAGCATCAGCACCAGGCGGGAGAACGATGCCGGGGTGTCGAGGAGCTTGATCAGCACGGGCGTGGTGATGTTGTAGGGCAGGTTGGCGACGGCGACGCTGGGGCTGGGACCGAGCAGCGCGGCGAGGTCGAGGTCGAGCACGTCGCCCTCGACGATCGCCACGTGCGGCTGTTGGGCGAACTGTTCGCGCAATTCCTGGCAGAGATCGCGGTCGATCTCCGACAGCACCAGCCGCGCCGCGCGCTCGGCGAGCAGGTGCGTCAAGGCGCCGCGGCCGGGGCCGATTTCCAGCACTGTCTCGCCAGTGCGCAGCGTGGCGAGGTCGACGATGCGTCGCGCGATGCTCGGCTGGGTGAGAAAGTGCTGGCCGAAGCGCTTGCGCGGGCGGATCGACGGCGATGCCATGCGCGTCTCAGCCAAGCGGAAGCGTCGCCGCGGCGTTGAGGGTGAACGGGTCGCGCTGACCGCGCGCGAGGCGATGGACGGCGGCCAGGCCGATCATCGCTGCGTTGTCGGTGCAGTAGCGCAGCGCCGGTATGATCACTTCGATGCCGAGCTCGCCGCCGCCGGCGAGGGCGCGCGCGCGCAGGCGCGAGTTGGCCGAGACACCGCCGGCGATCACCAGCCGGCTGGCCGCGTGACGGCGCGCCGCCGCGAACGCCGTGTCGAGCAGCATGTCGATCACCGCCTCTTGAAAGCTCGCGGCGATGTCTGGGTGCGAGGCCGGATCGCTGCCGTGTGCGCGCACGTGCAGCGCCACGGCCGTCTTGATGCCGCTGAAGCTGAAGTCGTAGCGTTCGGTGCCGGGGGCCGACTTGAGCCGCGCGCGCGGGAAGCGGATCGCCTGCGGATCGCCGCGTTGCGCGAGCTCGTCGATGCGGCGTCCGCCCGGGTAGCCGAGGCCCAGGACCTTGGCCACCTTGTCGAAGGCCTCGCCCGCCGCGTCGTCGCGCGTCGTGCCGAGCAGCCGATAGCGCCCCAGTTCCTCGGCCAGGTAGAGCGCGCTGTGCCCGCCCGAGACCAGCAGCGCCAGGTAGGGAAAGGCAACCGCGCGATCGAGCTGCACCGACAGCAGATGCCCCTCGAGGTGGTTGATCCCGACGAACGGCAGCCGGCGCGCAAAGGCGATGGCCTTGGCGGCGCAGAGCCCGACCAGCAGCGACCCGACCAGGCCGGGCCCGCAGGTCGCCGCCACCGCGTCGATCTCGTCGAGGCTGACGCCGGCGTCGGACAATGCGCGCTCGATGGTGGGCGTGATCGCGCGCATGTGCGAGCGCGACGCGAGCTCGGGCACGACACCGCCGTACTCGCAGTGCACGCCGTCCTGCGCGGCGACGATACTCGATCGCACCTCTCCGTCGGCGAGCACGGCCGCGGCCGTGTCGTCGCAGGAGCTTTCGATCGCGAGGAGGTTCACGGCGCCGGTGGCGCTCCGCCGCCGAGGCGCTGCAGACCGCTCTGCGCCGCGGCGTTGCCGGCATGCGCTTCGACGGCGCGCGTGTACGCGCGCCGCGCGTCCGCGAAGCGTCCGACCGTTTCGAAAATCCGGCCCTGCAGCTCGTAGCAGCGGCTCAGCCAGCTACGGTCGGCCTTGGCGCTCAGCACCGCGGCGCGATCGGCAAAGGCCGCTGCCTGGTCGTAGTTGTGGCGGGCGAAGTGGATCTGGGCGAGATAGTAGTACGCGTACGGATTGGTCGGATCGACGGCGATGGCGCGCTCGAGCTGTTCGAGGGCTGTGTCGTAGTCGCCGGCGGCGTACTGGGCGCGGCCCTGATCGGCGAGGCGCGTGCCGGCGGCGACGTTCGGAGGTGTCGCCGCGGTAATGCTGGCCAGGGGCGACGGGGCTGTTTCAGGCAGGGGGGGCGTGTCGGTCGGCGGCGCCTCGACATCGACGCCCGCGGCGTCCCCCGGCTCGATCGGCTCCTCGACGATCGCTTCGTCGGGCGGTGGGGTCGGCGGTTCGACGACGGCCGGTGTCGGCGGCGCGCCGATGAGCTCCGGAGCGAGCGGACGCGGCGACTGCGCGCTGCACGCCGCCAGCGCGCATGCGCCGACGAGGCACGTCAGTCGCCGAAACGGACCGACCGGGCGGCGCAGACGAGAGCGGTGGCGCGGCATGGGGATTCCGGCTCAATCGAGCTGTGGCAGACCCTCGCTCCGCGTCGGGTCGGTAAGCGGCGCCGCCGCCGCTGCGGAGTGCAACGGGCACGGGGTCGTCGCCTCCTGGCCGCGCCAGAAGGCTTCGTCGACGGTATCGGGACAGCTCGGTGTGGCCACGCCACCTGTGTAGGGGTCGATCCGCACCAGTGCAACTCCAGACGGGGGCACGAAGGGCGACACCGGCTGTGCGGCGGTCGCGCCTTTCATGAATTCGGTCCAGATCGGCAGCGCCGCCGCGGCGCCGGTGAGCCCCAGCTCGTCGCGCTGGTCGAACCCGACCCACACCACGGCCAGCAGGTCGGGCGTGAATCCGGCGAACCACGCGTCGCGCGCGTCGTTGGTCGTGCCGGTCTTCCCGGCGGCCGGCCGCGTGAAGCCGAGCTCGCGCGCGCCTTGCGCCGTGCCGCGATCGAGCACGCCTTCCATGATGTGGCTGAGCAGATACGTGGCCTCGGCGCTCACCACGCGCCCGACCTCGACGGGTCGGCGCTCGATCGGGCGGCCGCTGCGGTCGACCACTTTGCGCGTCGCGCGGGCCGCGGCGCGCAGGCCCTGGTTGGCGATGACGGCGTAGGCCTGGGCGATCTCGAACGGCGACACCTCCAGCGCGCCGAGCACCATCGACGGATAGGCCGGCAGCTCGCTGGTGATGCCCATACGGCGGGCGAGGTCGCGGATCGGTTCCAGGCCGATGTCGTGCGCCAGGCGGGCGGTGGCGGAGTTGAGCGACAGCTCGAGGGCGCGGCGAGCCGACACCACGCCGAAGTAACGGTCCTTGTAGTTGGCCGGCCGCCACGTCTGCGTGTCGTACGCCCATTCGAACGGCTCGTCGACGAGTCGTGTCGCCGGCGTGATCGGCTCGGGGGCATCGCGCGTGGTCTCGAAGGCGGTGAGATAGACGAACGGCTTGAAGACCGAGCCGGGCTGGCGGAACGCCTGCACGACGCGGTTGAACTGCGAGGCGCCGTAATCGCGCCCGCCGACCATCGCTTTGATCTCGCCCGTCTGCGGCTGGATGGCGATCAGACAGGCTTGCAAGCGCTCGCCGGGCGCCTCGCGTTTGAGTCGCGGATATTGCTTCTCGAGCCCTTCCAGGCCGCTCCGCACCGCCTTCGCGGCGAGCTGTTGCAGATGCAGGTCGAGGCCGGTGAAGATGCCGAGCCCGTCGGAGGTCAGGATCTCGGGCGGATAGCTGTTGGTCAGCTCATCGCGCAGAAAGTCGACGAAGTACGGGGCGGCGTTGCGCCCGCCGTGCATGGGGCCGACGCGCAACGGCTCCGCCAGGGCTTCGGTGTACTCGGCCTGAGTGATCGTACCGGCCTGCAGCAGCAGCCCCAACACGGTGTCGCGGCGCTGTCGCGCCCGCTCCGCATCGCGATACGGCGAGTACGAGTTCGGCGCCTTGATCAGCCCGGCCAGCATGGCGCTCTCGGCCAGTGACAGCTCGTTGGGCGGGCGCGCAAAGTAGAACTGCGCCGCCTCCCATACGCCGAAGATGCCCTTCAGGCCGTTTTGGCCGAGGTAGATCTCGTTGAGATAGTTCTCCAGGATCTCGTTCTTGCCATAGCGGCGCTCGGCGACCACGGCCATTGCCGCTTCGAGCACCTTGCGGCGGAAGGTGCGCTCTTCGCTGAGGAAGAAGTTCTTCATCAACTGCTGCGTGAGCGTGCTGCCGCCCTGGACGATGTGCCCGGATTGCAGGTTCACGGCCATGGCGCGCAGCACACCGACCGGATCGACACCGTGGTGTTGGAAGAAGCGCTGGTCCTCCGTGACGACAATGGCCTGCACCAGCCGCGGTGGAACCTCGGCGAGGGAGACCTCGCGCCGCTCTTCCCAGGTCGAGTCGTACAGGCCGGTGATGACCTCGGGCTCGAGCTGCAGCGAGAACAGTTCCTCGCCGGATTGCGCGTCGGTCATCCGCGTCAGCACATTGCCGTGCAACTCCATGTGGATCAGGCGGTCGGGCAGTGGCTGCCCGGGGTAGGAGAAGTCGCGCAGGAAGAGATCGAGTCCCTGCGCGGTGCGCCGGTAGTCGCCCTTGCGCAGCGCGCCGGTGTCGAGCGCGCGGTAGTTGAGGCGCTGCAGCCGCTCGAAAAGACCGGCCGCTGCGAGGTCGAGGCCGGGATAGATCAGGAAGGTGTCGGAGTAGACGCGCGACGGGAAGGCCCAGCGCCGGCCGTTGAACTTCTCGACCACCGTGGCATCGAGGTCACCGGCGTAGCGCCACACCAGTACCGCCGCGGCGGCACCGCCGACCAGCCCGGCGAAGACGGCGGCGAGCAGCAGCCCGCGCAGAAGGCGCCACATACGAAGAAGAGCGGGGCCGGCCGTGGCCGACCCCGCTCGGGCTCATCGCGTTCGGACGGTCACTTGGCCGCCGGCTTGAGGGCCAGGAAGATGGTGTTGTCGCCCCGCTTGACGAGGAACAGCACATTCTTGCTGTTGCCGGCCTTCTCGACCGCCTTGCGGTACGCCGACACGCTGTCGATCGCCTGGCGATTGACTTCCAGGATGACGTCGCCGCGCTGCAGACCCGCGTCCTCCGCGGCGCTGCCCGGGTCGACGCCAGCGACCACGACGCCCTTGGTCGAACCCTCGATGCCGAGGCTCTCGGCGATCTCGGGGCTGAGCGGCTGGACGGTGAGCCCGAACTGCTCGGTGCTACCCGCCGGCTCGGCCGCTGCTTCCTCGTCTTTCAACTCGCCGATCTCGACCGACAGGGTCTTGGTCTTGCCGCTGCGGATGACCTTCATCTCGGCCTTCTTGCCGATGGCCGTGCGCGCTACCACCAGCGGCAGCTCGGTCGACTCCTTGATCGGATGACCGTCGAACTCGACGATGACGTCACCCACTTCGACGCCGGCCGCCGCGGCCGGCGCGTCGGCCATGATGTCGGCGACCAGGGCGCCGTGGGCCGCGTCGAGACCGAGCGATTCGGCGATCTCGGGCGTGACCTTCTGGATGTAGACGCCGAGCCATCCGCGCGTCACCTTGCCCTTCTCCTGCAGCTGCGGCAGCAGCTCCTTGGCGAGGTTGATCGGGATGGCGAAACCGATCCCGATGTTGCCGCCGCTGCGGCTGAAGATGGCGGTGTTGATGCCGACGACCTCGCCGCGCATGTTGATCAGCGGACCGCCGGAGTTGCCGGGGTTGATCGCCGCATCGGTCTGGATGAAGTCGTCGTAGCTGCCCTGCCCGATGAAGCGGCCCTTGGCGCTGACGATGCCGGAGGTGACGGTGTGCTCGAGGCCGAAGGGGTTGCCGATCGCCATGATCCACTCGCCGACACGGAGGTGATCCGAGTCGCCGAGGGTGACGCCGCCCATGTCCTCTTTCTCGGCTCCCTCGAGCTTGATCACGGCGATGTCGGTCTTGGGGTCGCGCCCGATCAGCTTGGCCTTGTATTCCTTGCCACTGGCGAGCTTGACGACGATCTCGTCGGCATTCTCGACCACATGGTTGTTGGTCAGAATCACGCCGTCGCGGTTGAGGATGAAGCCCGAGCCCAGGCTCCGCTGGCGAAAACGCTGCTTCGGCATCGGGCCGAAGAACTTTTCAAATGGTTCCCAGAAGTCGCGATACGGGTCTTGCCCGGGGCCACCCGGACCGCCAGGGCCACCCGGACCGCCGAAGTGCCGCGGCATCTGCTGCTGTTGCTGCGGCGCTTCGCCCTCGGTCGTGGTGGAGATGTTGACGACCTTGGGGCTGAGCTGCTCGGCGAGGTCGGCAAAATTCGGCAGGGTGATCATCGGTACGGCGGCGCCGGACTCGGCGGGTTCGGCCTTGGCCTCCGGCGTCGGCGCCGCGGCCTCAGGCTCCTCACCCCAGAATCGGATGGCGTACGCCGGCGCGTAGTGGCCGGTGAAAACGGCCGCCAGCGCCACGAACAGGCCGAAGACGAGCGCGGAGGCGATCCGGCGCGACAAGGGGGTCATGAGGTCTCCTTCTTGACGGGTAAGGGGTTGGGGTTGTGAGGCGAAGGCGGACGGCGTCAGCGGCCGTGGGCGCGTTCGACGTACTTCATGCGCAGATCGTACAACGCGGCGTCGAGCAATGCGCGCTCGGCTTCGTCGAGGTTGCCAGTCGTCTTGTCGCGCAGCAGACCGAGAATGTCGATGATCTGGCGCGCGGCGGGCAGGTCGATACGGGTCGAGCGCTCGAGCGGGTCGGGAATCTCGCCGAGGTTGGCCAACGCCTGCGTGCTCAGGCTGATGATGAAGGTGGCAAAGTTGATCTCGGGACCGGCGGCCTCACCCGTGCTGGTGGGGGGCGCTTCGGGCGCCGGCGCCTCGGTCGGTGGCGGCGCGGGCGCTTCGGCGGCGGCGTCGCGCACCTCGCCGCTCTCCGAGAACCGGCGCCGGTCCTCGACCTTGAATCCCCGGCTGTGTTCTTGCTCGTCGTTTGCCATCGGATGTGCTGCGGTGTGTGGCCGGCGACTGGCCGGCGCGGTGGCTCAGATTGCCGACGTGGCGCTCACGCGGCCATCGCCGGAAGTCCGCGCAGCCGTCGCACGCGCTCCTCCACCGGTGGATGAGTGGAGAAGAGGCGCGCCATGCCGGAGCCGCTGAGCGGGTTGACGATGAACATGTGCGCCGTCTGCGGCTGCGCCTGCATCGGCACGCGCGCGCTGGCTGCCTCGAGCTTTTCGAGCGCCGCGGCCAGCCCGAGTGGGTTGCCGGTGATGCGCGCGCCGCTGGCGTCGGCTTCGAACTCGCGGCTGCGCGAGATGGCGAACTGAATCAGCATCGCCGCCAACGGCGCCACGATCGTCATTGCGAGGAGGTCGATGAGGCCGCCGCCATCGTCGCGCTCGTCGCGTTGTCCGCCGCCGAAGATGGCCGCCCAGCGCAGCATGTTGGCCAGCATCATCACCACGCCGGCCAGCGTGGCGGCGAGGGTGCTGATCAGCGTGTCGCGATTGGTGACGTGCGACAACTCGTGCGCCAACACGCCTTCGAGCTCTTGCGGGCCCATGATGCGCAGCAAGCCCGCGGTGACAGCGACCGCGGCATGTGCGGGGTTGCGCCCGGTGGCAAAGGCGTTCGGCGAGTCGTCGGGCAGCACGTACAGCCGCGGCATCGGTATCTGAGCCCGCATGGCCAGGCTGCGCACGATGCGGTACAGCTCCGGCGCCTGCGCCTCGTCGACCGGCTGGGCGCGATACATCTTGAGCACCAGCGTGTCCGAGAACCAGAAGGCGCCGAAGTTCATGACGCCGGCGAATACGAACGCGACGACCATCCCGCTGCCGCCGCCCAGGTACCGGCCGAAGGCCATGATGAGCCCGGTCAGGAGTCCGAGAAGCAGAGTGGTCTTGATCGTGTTGGACACCAGTGGTTCCTCCTGCGCGATACTGACGATCTGCGCAGTAGTTTATTTGACCGGCGACAGTATTTTCGCCCAAACTGTGCGTGGAACTTAAATTCCCCCCTCTACTCTGTCAAGGAAGGGGGCTGCCTCATCACGCCGATACTGCCGGCGGGATCATCGCGCCGGCGCGGGGATATTGATGCTGAGCTCGCTGGCGGCGATCACGGCTCCCGACAACCGGCCACGTTTGGCGTGGGCGGTGCGGGTGCGCTGGCTGGTCATCGCCGGCTTTTTCTCGCTGGCCCTGCTGGCGCACGCGACGGGGCTGATGGCGTCGCTCGTGCCGTGCGTGCGCGCGGCCGTCGCTGCCGCGCTCCTCAATGGCGTCAACGATTGGTGCGTGCGGCGCGGGCGGTTCCTCCGGCTGGCGACCGCCCTGGCCGTGCCCGGCGACGTCGTGTTGATCACCTACCTCACCCTGCACACCGGCGGCGTGCAGAGCCCGTTCGTGATGATGTACGTCGTACAGGTGGTGGCGACGGCCATGTTGGTCGGCCTCGACGTGGCGGCGGTGTGTGCGGTGGTGTCAGCCGGCGGCTTTGCGGCGGCGGTGTTGCTGCAGCGGGCCGGTGTCGTGGCGGGCGCCGGGTTGGGGGGAAGCAGCGTCGCGGACGCGGCGACCTATCAGCTGGTGTGGGCGCTGTTCCTGCTCTACTGCCTGGCCCTGATGGCGTACGTCGGCGGCTACGTTTCGGAGCAGTTGCGCGGGCGCGAGCGCGAGCTGGCAGCCGCCAACAGCGACCTGCGCCGCACGCTCGCCTCGCTCGAGCAGGCGCACGCCGATCTCATCCGCACCGACGGACTACTGCGCGCGGCGGAGTCGCAGCTGGTGCATTCCGAGAAGATGCGCGCGCTCGGCGAGTTCGTCGCCGGCATCGCCCACGAGCTCAACAACCCGCTGGCCTTCGTGGCCGGCAACATCGACCATCTCGAACGCGCGTTGCCGGCGCTGGACGAGATGCTGGGCGCGTATGGGAGCGCGCCCGCTGCCGAGCCCGCGCTTGCCGCGCGTCGGCGCGAGCTGCGCGTCGACGAGTTTCTCGATGACCTGCCCAGCGTGGTGCGGGATTGCCAAGAGGGCGTTCGGCGCGCCACCGAGATCGTCACGGCGCTGCGCGTCTTTGCGCGCGGTGGATCGGCTGCGGAGACATGGGACGTAATCGACCTCCACGCGAGCCTCGACCGCACCCTGGCCTTGCTGCGCCATCGCCTGGCCGAAGGACCTGCCGTCGAATGCGAGTACCGCGCCTTGCCTGCGGTCGAATGCCTGCCCGGTCAGCTCGACCAGGTCTTCGTCAATCTTGTCGCCAATGCCATCGACGCGGTCGACGGGAGTGGCCGGATTCGGATCGAGACCCGCCCGGTGGAGGTGCCGCCACCCGGCCTGAGCGGTGAGTGCGTCGCCGTCATCATCGCGGACAACGGCGCCGGGATGGCCGAAGAGGTGTGCGCGCACGTGTTCGAGCCCTTCTTTACCACCAAGCAGGCGGGCCAGGGCACCGGCCTCGGGCTGAGCGTGTCGTATGGTATCGTCGCCCGCCACGGCGGCGCCATCCACGTCGAGTCGGCGCCCGGTGCCGGCAGCGCCTTTACCGTCTTTCTCCCGGTGCGCCAGCCGGGGGCCGCGCCGGCCGCAGCCGGCACTTGACTGCGCCGTTGCGCGGCTTCATATATTGCACGCCCCGGCAGTTGGCACGTCTGCCGCGCCGGCGCGGAGTGGGTACGGTGGTGCAACGGTTAGTGCATGCGGTGTGTGTGGTGGTGGCAGCGGGATGGTGCACGCTCGCTGCCGCAGGGCCCATCCCCTACGACATGCGCTTCGAGGTCCCGCCGGCGCTGAAGCCGCAGGTAGACTTCTGGACCGACGTGTTCACGGTCTACTCGCGCCGCCAGGTGGCGATTCACGACACCGAGCGGCTCGACCGCGTGTATCGCGTCCTCGATTTTCGCCCGCTCGAAGAGGCCGGGTACAGCGAGGTGGCGATCGAGGTGGAGATGAAGCGCACCGTCGCGCGCGAGACCGAGCGGGTGCGCAACGCGCTGCTCCGGCTCGACCGTCTCGGCGCCCGCCATCCCGACCTGACGGAGGACGAGAAGAATCTGGCGCGGCTGTTCCGCTCCGATCGCAACCCGCGCAAGTTCCTGTATGCGGCCGCGCCAGATCGCCTGCGCTCCCAGACCGGTCTGCGCGAGCGTTTTGCCGAGGGGATCGCGGTCGGGCACCGCTATTTCCCCGAGATGGAGCGCATCTTCCGCGAGGAGGACGTGCCGGTCTCGGTGACGCGGCTGCCGTTGGTCGAATCGTGCTTCAACCTGCGCGCCTACTCCAAGGTGGGCGCCAGCGGGATCTGGCAATTCATGCCGTCGACGGCGCGCCACTTCATGCGCATCGACGACGCAGTCGACGAGCGCCTCGACCCCATCGTCTCGACCCGCGCGGCGGCGCGCTTTCTGCGCCAGAACTACGAGCGGCTCGGTACGTGGCCGCTGGCGTTGGTGGCCTACAACCACGGCCCGGGCGGCCTGGCGCGCGCCGTCGATCAGCTCGGCACGACGGACATCAGCACCATCATCGAGCGCTATCAGGGACCGAGCTTCAAGTTCGCTTCGCGCAACTTCTACCCGGAGTTCCTCGCGGCCCTCGACGTCGAGAGCAACCATCTCGATCACTACGGACCGTTACCGCTGCACGAGCCCGTGGCCACGGAGACGGTGCGGCTGCCGAGCTACGTGTCGCTGCGCACGGCCGCGACCTGCGGCGGGCACGGGACGGAGGCGATTCGCGACCTCAACCCAGCCCTGCTGCCGGCGGTCCAAAACGGCAGGCGGCAGATTCCGCGCGGCTACGAGCTCAGGCTCCCCGCCGGTGCGGCGGCGCGCTTCGAGCGCTGCCTGGCGTCGGTGGCGCCCGAGCCGGAGCTGCGGCAGAAACAGAATCCGACGCAGAAGCGGGGCGCACCGACGCGCGGCTACGTCGTCCACCGCGTCCGGCGCGGTCAGACCCTGGTCCAGCTCGCGCGCCGATACGGCAGTACCGTCGACCAGATTCGGCGCCGCAACGGGTTGCGCAATCACGTGATTAAAGAAGGCCAGGTGCTGCAGATCCCCACCGGCTGAGCCGGCACTGCCGGTCTCACGTCGGCATCTTCTCCAAGTCGGCGCGGATCATCGAGCTCTTCAGGCGCTGCACCTTGTAGGCGGGGCAGCGCGCGATGCGGGCCTCGATTCCCTCCTCGCGCAGCGTCCCTTCCCACTTGGCGCTCTGGTCGTAGCCGAGCACGATCAGGTCGGGGCGCACCCGGCGCACCGAGCGCACGAAGTTGTTCGGCGCGCCGACGAACGCGGCATCGACCACGCGCAACGCCGCGATCAAACGACGCCGCTCGGTCTGCGTGTGGTGCGGCGGCCGGTGCTTGATGCGCCGCACGCTCTCGTCGCGCGCGATCACGACGCTGAGATGAACGCCGGAGCGCCCGAGGCGGCGGGCGAGGGCGGCGCCACGCCGGCGGGCGAACGCGAGCAAGTACACATGCCCCAGGTGGAGGCCGTCGAACGTGCCGCCGACGAACACCCGCACCGGGCCGCGGTCCGCTGTGCGCTTCATCGCTGCTCCAGGCGCGCCTGCTTCAAGCGAACCACGAACGTCGAACCCTGCCCGGGCACGCTGGTCAAACCCATGCTGCCTCCCATCGCCTCCGTCAACTGGCGCGAGAGCGCCAGACCAATGCCCACCCCGCCGATACGCGCGGCGCGCGCGCCGCGTCGAAACGGTTCGAAGATCATCTCCTGCTCGGTGGGCGGAATACCGACTCCGGTATCCGCCACTTCGATCACCGCGGTGCTGTCGACCGCCGAGCCCAATCGGACATCGATGCGGCCGCGCTCGGTGAACTTGATCGCATTGGTGAGCAGATTGACCAGCACCTGGCGCAACCGATCGCGGTCGGCGCTGACGGCGACCCCTGGCGGCACCTCGCACGTCAGTTCCAGCGCCCGCCCGCGCAGGTGCGCCGACACCATCTCCGCCGCTTCGGCGCACACCGGCGCCAACTCCACCGCTTCCATGTTCAAACTCAGCCGATTCGCCTCGAGCCGCGACAGATCGAGGAAGTCGTTGATCAGACGCAGCATCATCTCCGAATTCGCCTGGATGCGTTCGAGCGCCTCGCGGATCGGGTCGGGCACGGTGCCAAAGGTGCCTTCCGCAACAAGCTGCAGATACCCCATCATGGCGTCCAACGGCGTGCGCAGCTCATGCGAGACGTTGGCGAGAAATTGCGTCTTGGCCCGATTGGCTTCGGCGAGCGCATCGTTGGCGCGCTGCAGATCGACCGTCTGGCGCAGGAGGGCCACGCGCCGGCGGTCGAGCTCGTTGGCGCTGCTGACGCTCAGGCCCGCGATGGTTCCGAGCCCGAGCAGATTGAGGCCCACCGAGGTCGCCGCCGGTACGCCCATCGCCGTCGCGGTGCCGTAGGCGAGCACGGCACTGGCGGCGACCGGGAGCTGGCCGCGCCAGCCCCACGGAAAGAGCACCATCGAGCCGACGGTCAGATAGCCGAGCGCGAGCACGAGGATCTCTGCCTCGCCGCCGACGTGGATGTGGTAGGCCGCAATCAGTGCGACCAATGCCACGGCCATCGCCGTGGTCACGGCGACGCTGAACCGAGGCACTGCGCGCACGAGTAGCACGGCGATCACCCATGCGATTGCCTCGAGCGCGTAGATCAGCGCGTAGAAACCCGCGCGGTGGGGATGGGCAGGCAGCTCGACCAATGCCGCGAGCGCGAAGATGACGAGAAAGGTGAGGGCACCGTAGGGCAGCCGCGTCCGGATGATCCGGGCCGTGTCATCGGCCACCCCCGCCCCGATGTCGGTCGCGCTCCCCCGTTCGTTCACGGCATTTCTCTACCAGACCGCTCATCAGCTGCAAGAACAGCGACACCGCGTGTGCGGGCCGACTGCCTTGCGCGAGCGCGGGGTTTCTGTTTCTAGTTTGCCGTCGCAGTGATCCACACCAAACGGATGGCGAGGAGGGTGATCGACGATGCCGAAGAAGTCGTCTGCCAAGAAGAGCAGCAAGAAGCCGGTGCGCGCCGCGCAGCAGAAGGCGCGGCCGACGGCGGCGCGCAAGGGCGCGACCACGCGCAAGGCCGCGACGGCGCGCCGCAAGGAATCACCGGACAAGTATGCCCAATCCGGCGCACCGTGGTGGAAGCAGCATCTACCGGAATGACAGTAGCGCGCGCCGCGCAGGCGGGCGCGTGAGGCGCTCGCTGGCCGCCTGGGTGGTCATCGCCGCGGTATGCGCGCCACTGCCGGCGCGCGCGACCACGGTGATCGCCAAGGACTTCGCGGCGCTATGCGGCGAAGCGGACGTCGTGTTCGTCGGCACGGTCCAGGCGGTTGAATCGCGCTGGGTCGATGCCGAGCGCGAGGCGATCGAGACGCTGGTCACATTCGTCGATCTGACCCCGCTGCGGGGGGTCGCGGGAGACGTGATTACCTTGCGCTTCGGCGGCGGGACGGTCGATGGGCTGCGCGAGGAGATCGCCGGCGCGCCGCGCTTTGCGGTCGGCGAGCGCGCGGTCATCTTCGCGCGTCACGGCGTGTTGATCAGCCCCCTGGTGGGTTTCTCGCAAGGGCGATTGCCCGTCCTCGAAGGGCCTGACGGTCCCGTGGTGGCGACCGGTGACCCCAGCAGTGCCGGCACCCGTGCGGCGCAGCGCTTGGGCGCGGCTGGCGCCGACGGCGCGCCGTTGGCACTCGACGCGTTCGTCGAACGGGTCCGTGCCGCGCTGGCCGCGCGGCCGGATGCGGCCCCGTGATCCCGCGCGCGATGGCGCTCGGCGCGCTGGTGCTCGGCGTGCTGGCGGTCGGCCCGACGTGGGGTTTCGAGCTGTTGCGGGTAAACAACAACCCGTGCCGGCGCGGCGACCAGAACGTGTTCTGGGCATCCCGCGGCGCGCCCGTCGATCTCGGCCAGGTGCCCGCCGCGCTGCGCGGCGCCGCCGAGGAAGCGCAAGGGCGGTGGAACGACGCCCAGCGCGGCTTCGCATTTCGCGGCGGCAGCGGCGCGCCGTGTCGACGCGACGGCGTTGCCTCGCTGGCCGTGGCGAGCGCGACGTGCTCGGGCGACTTCGGCGAGGATGTGCTGGCGGTGACGCGCAGCATCTGGAACGCCAACGGCGAGCTCGTCGATGCTGACGTCGTGTTCAACGCGAATAGCTTCGTGGTCTCCAACCAGGCGGTCTTCCTCGAGGTCGCGATGCACGAGCTCGGTCACGTGCTCGGCCTCGACCACTCGGACGAGTGCGGTGGCTCGGGTGCTGGGACGCTGATGAAGAGCACGCTGGGACGCGACCGGCTGGACTTTCCGCAGGCTGACGACATCGCCGGTGCCAACGCCATCTACCCTTCCATGCCGAACAACGACGGCACGGTGCCCGAAGGCGCCAACTCCTGTGCGATCGTCGCCCCGCCCGCGTCGGCGTGGCCAGGGGCGCCGTTTGTCGTGATGCCGCTGTTGCTGCTGCTGCGCATCATCGGTCTGCGACGTCGCGATTGACGGAACGCTGATTCTCCTTTAAGAGGGAAGGGAATCGGGCACCGGGTCGCCAAGGCGTGAGGTTGAGCGCTGGTGCGTGACCGAACCAGCTTCGGTCACGACGCGAGCGCCAGAGAATCGATCCGGCAGGCTCTCCTCCGTGAGGTCTGTCGGTCCGGCGGTTCTACTGGGGATGAGGAACGCGGCGCCCGTCGTTTGAGCATAGCGCGCCCGCTGATCGTCGGCGGCGCAGCAGGGGGGGCGGCGGGATGAGTAAGATCCGCCCCGTGGAGTTTGCAGCCGAGGCCCTGCCAGCGGTGGTGGGAGTCGCACAAGCGGACTGGTCGACCCGAGGCAATCCGGGAACGAGAGGCTGATGAGGGCAACTATCGACAGGCGCCCGGCACGGGGAACCGTGTGGGGCAAAGGGTTCATGATGCGACAGGGAGACGCGAACGCGTGCGAGGACGCGCGCCGATGAGCCGACGACGCCGTCGCCGCCGGCGACCCGACGGCGCTCGCGACGGGGCCGCTGAGGGTCGTGACGCGCTGACGCCGATCGAGGTGGGGGCACGCCGTCTCGGCATCACTCGCCTCTATCCCGAGCAGGAACGCGTCATCGCCGACGCGATGACCGGCCGCGACGTGCTGGTCGTGCTGCCCACCGGCTTCGGCAAGTCGGCGTGTTACCAGATTCCCTCGATGGTGCTGCCCAAGCCGGTGGTGCTCATCTCGCCTCTGCTGGCCCTGCTGCGCGATCAGCACGAGAAGCTGATCAAACGCGACATCCCGTGCGTGCGCCTCGACGGCACCGTGCGCGGCAAGGCGCGGCGCGAGGCGCTCGAGCGCATCGCCGCTGGCGGCTCGCTGCTGGTCATGACCACGCCGGAGACGCTCGGTTCGGCGGAGGGGAGCGAGGTGCTGCAGCAGTCGGGCGTGAGCCTGGCCGCGGTCGACGAAGCCCACTGCATCTCGGAATGGGGACACGACTTCCGCCCCGCGTACCTGCAACTCGGCGAGCGCCTGCGCACGCTCGGCGCGCCGCCGATCATGGCACTGACCGCCACCGCGACGCAGAACGTGCGCGACGACGTGGTGCGCTTCCTCGGTCTGCGCGATCCGGCCGTCGTGGCCAGTTCGCCGCACCGCGCCAATCTCGCCTTCGAAGTGTTGCACAGCCGCGGCGACGCCCGCCTGCGCGCCCTCATTCGCTTCGCCCGCCGCCTGCGGCGGCCCGGGATCATCTACTGCTCGACCACGCGCGAGGTCGACAACGTCTACACCGCCATGCAGATGCTGCGCATTCCGGCGCACCGCTATCACGGCAAGATGGCCGCCGGGGATCGCACCCATCAGCAGGAGATGTACATGAAGGCCGGTCGGCGCACCGTGATGGTCGCCACCAGCGCCTTCGGCCTCGGCATCGACAAACCCGACATCCGCTATATCGTCCACTATCAATCGCCCGCGTCGCTCGAACAATACGTGCAGGAGGCCGGGCGCGCCGGGCGCGACGGACAGAAGGCGAACTGCATTCTGCTCTACGACGAGGACGATCGCGCCATCCACGAGGCGTTGCTGCAAAAGAGCCGCGTGCGCCCCGACCAGCTCTACAAGCTCGGCAAAGCGCTGGCCGCGTGGGCCGGCGAGGGGCGTGAGCCGAACATCGAGGCGCTGGCGCTGTCGGCCGGGCAGGGGCCGCGCGTGACCGCCGCGCTGCTCGCGGTGCTCGAGGAGGCGGGTCTGGTCACGCTGGGCGAGGATCACACCATCGCCGTCCGTGTGCCGGCGGAGTCGGTCGAGGAACAGTCGCGCAGCCTGGCCGGCCAGTTCGAGACCCTGCGCACGCAGGACGGTCGCCGGCTCGATTCGCTGGCCGAGTACGTGCACCAGACCGATTGTCGCGCCGTCTACCTGCGGCGCTACTTCGGCGAGGACGACGGCACGCCGTGCGGACTGTGCGACACGTGCCGCGGCCGCCCCGAGCGCCCGTCGAGCTTCTGGGAGCCGATTGCCCAGCCCGAGCGCAAGAAGAAGAAGCGCAAGCGCACCAATCGCCGCCGCCGGGGCGCGAAACGACCCGCGGAGCTCGCCGAAGTGTTGACCCAACCGCTCGACGAACCGGCTGCGTCAGAGGCGTTGGTGCCGATCGACGAGATCTCGTTCCCGATCGAAGAATGAGCCATGAGGGCACGCGCCCTCTTGTGATCTGTCTCGATTGTAGCGCGATCGGTATTGCTGTTTAGTTTGCATAACTAATCCCAGTCCGGTAGGTTGGTGGCGGGTTGCGAACGCATGGCCAGCGCTGGACCGCATGCCGGGCCGACGGCGGGAATGCCGTTGGTGCTGGCGGTCGATGACGAGCCGATCAACCAACGCGCCGTCCGCCGCGCTCTGTTTGAGGATTGTGCCGTGCTCGCGGCTGGCAGCGGCGCCGAGGCGCTCGAGATCCTGGCGCGCGAGCCCGTCGAGCTGGTGATCACCGACCAGCGCATGCCGGGAATGTCCGGCAACGAGTTCCTGCGCCACACCGTGTGCGCCTTTCCGCAGCTCGTGCGCGTCGTCCTCACCGGCTATGCCGACGTGTCGATGCTGATCGACGCGGTCAACGCCGGGCACGTGTACCACGTGCTGACCAAACCGTGGGACGCGCGCGAGCTGCGTCTGGTCGTGCGCCGCGGTCTCGAGCGCCGGGCGGTCGAGGCCGAGCGCCAACGCCTGCTCGCCGCGCTGGAGACGGCCTGCGGGCGGGCGCGCCGCGAGGCGGACCAGAAGAGCCGCTTGCTGCTGCTGACAGCGCACGAGCTCGGCACGCCCTTGCACATCCTCCTCAACGCGCTCGAGTTACTCGCCGCCGTCGAGCTACCCGCGGCGGCGGTGGAGTGGCGCCAGACGGCGGACCGCGCCGGACAGTGGTTGGCGCGCGGCGTCGCGCAGATGCATACCGGGGCGCGCGTGGGTCAGGGTGCGCTGCGCGTGCGCCGCGAAGCGGTCGACCTCGCGGTGCTGGCGGAACAGGTTGCGGCGGCGCTGCGCGCGGCGCTGCGCGAGCGCAGCCTGACGATCGCGACCGAGGGTGAGGCCGGCGAGGTGCGGGCCGATGGCGGCTGGGTGCGCGCGGCGTTGTGGAGCTTGCTGACCAACGCGGTGCGTTGGACGCCGGACGGCGGTACGGTGCGGATCGAGGTGCGACACGACGCCGCGTCCGCCGTCCTGGCGGTGCGCGACACCGGTGTAGGCATCGCGGCCGAGCACCTGGACGAGATCTTCGAACCGTTCTCCGCCGCCGGCGGCGATCCGCTGTTGCACGGCTCGGGTCTGTTCGCCTTCGGCGCCCGCGGTCTCGGCCTCGGACTAGCGTTGGTGCGCGGTGTCGCCGAGGCGCACGGCGGCCGCGTCGGGGTCGAGAGCCGTCCCGGCGCCGGGAGCTGTTTTTCGATGCACCTGCCGCGGGCCTGACCCGTTGCGTGTGCTTGGCGCGCCGCGCGCGCTGCAGGTAAGATAGCGGCGGGATGATCGCGCAGGGTCCGCTGTCGGTGCATGGGCCCGCCCTCCGCTGCGACCACTGCGGGCGGCCGGTGCACGAGACCATTCACACCCGGACGGGGTACCACGTCGACTACTACTCGCTGCACACCGGTCCCGTCGAGCTGGCTCGGATCTCGATGGACAATGGCGAGACGGTGGAATTTCAGCGCTTGCTGAGCAGCGTGGAGGTGGTCACTTGCGCCGAGTGCTATCTTGACGAGGGCGTACAGCGCACGCGCGAAGAACGGTTCCGGCCCGAACGAGCCGGCGACCAGGGAGCACCCGATGGCGAGTGACGACGTCCCGACGCTGGAGCAGTTTCCCTGCTTCTACACGTTCAAGATCTTCGGCCGCACCTCGGAGACCTTTGCCGAACGCGTGCGCACCATCATCGGTGCGACGCTCGGCGCCGTGCCGCTCGACAGCATGAAGGTGCGCGCCAGCGCCGCCGGCCGCTACCAGAGCGTGACGGTCGTCGCGCACGTCCACAGCCGCGAGCAGCTCGAGCGGGTCTATGTCGATCTGCGCGCCGAGGAAGAGGTCCTGCTGTACATCTAACGCAGGGGATGCCGCCGTGCAGCTCAAACGGTCCACTCTGGCCGGAACCTGGTATCCCGCCGACGCCGAGACGCTCGGTGCGCTGGTCGACGGCCTGCTCGCCGAGGCGCCGGAGGGTCCCGGTGGAACGCTCGCCGGCGTGATCGTTCCGCACGCCGGGTCCCAGTACAGCGGCGCCGTCGCGGCCGCGGCGTACCGCGCCGCGCGGGCGCAACCGTGGCGGCGGGCGGTGATTCTGGCGCCGAGCCATCGCCATGTCTACGCCGGAGTCGCCGTGCTGGACGCCGATGCGTTCGAGACGCCCCTCGGCAGGGTGGCCATCGATCCGGCGTGGGCGGCGTGGCCGCCGGACGCGTTGGTGCGGCGCGATCCGCGGCCGTTTCAGGACGAGCACGCGCTCGAGATCCAGCTGCCGTTCGTGCAGCGCGCGCTCCCCGGGGCAGCGGTCGTGCCGCTGTTGGTCGGCGAGCTCGAAGCGGGTGATGCGGCGCGGGTGGCGGTGTTGCTCGCGGCGCTGGCCGACGAGGACACGCTGTTTATCGTCAGCTCCGACTTCACGCACTACGGGGCGCGGTTCGGCTATGAGCCCTTTGCGGCGGTGAGCGCGGCGGCGGTGCGTGCCGCCCTGCGGGCGCTCGACTTCGGCGCCATCGCGCCGGTGCTGCGCGGCGACGCGGCCGGATTCCGTCGCTACGTCGCCGACACCGGCGCGACCATTTGCGGCCGCGCGCCGATTGCCGCTTTTTTGACCTGGGCCGGGCCGCTCCACCCGGGGCGGCTGCTCGCCTATCAGACCTCGCTCGACGTGACCGGCGACTACGCGCACTGCGTCAGCTACGCCGCCATCGCGTTCGGCCAGCCGTCCAATCCGGCGCCCCGCACCTAGGTGCAAGCACGGCCGGACGCGCCCCCCGGGTGGCGTTTCCACATACGGCCAGGCCGCGTTGTCGCTCGCGGCGCCGTGCGCTATAGACTGCGAGCTTGCGGCCGACATGGAACGAGCGGGGCACCAGATGACCACGCCGCAACGCCTGCGGGCGGGGCGTGCGGGTCGAGGGCGCGGGCTCCTCTTGTTGGAGGACGTCGGCACCGTCATCGGCGAGTCGGGCGACATCCGCTCCACGGTCGGGCGCATCGTCCACCTTGTGGCCGACCGGCTCGACATGGAGGTGTGCTCGCTCTATCGGCTGACGGCGGGCACCCAACAGCTCGTGTTGCTCGCCACCAAGGGGCTCGATCCGGCCTCGGTGGGGTCGGTCAGCATGGGCGTGGACGAGGGGCTCACCGGCTTCGCGATCGAGAAGGGCGAACCGGTGATGGCGATCGATGCGCTCGCCCACCCCCGCTACAAGTACTTCCCGGAGACCGGCGAGGAAAAGTATCACTCGTTCCTGGGGGTGCCGATCTTCGAGAAGCGCGAGGCGCTCGGCGTGCTGGTCGTGCAGACGTCGCGACGGCGGCGGTTCACCCGCGACGAGGTGCGCCTGCTCAAGGCGGTGGTGGTGCCGATCGGCGGCCTGCTGGCACAGCTCAGCCTGCTCGAAAGCCTGGAGAGCAAAGAAGAAGAGCGGCGCGGCTATCAGGAGCGCATGCTCGACGCCGTCAAGCGCCTACAGGCCTACGAGCGCGAGCAACCCTCGGCGCGCAAGCCGCAGCCGGCCACCGCGGTGCGCTTGACCGGTTGGCCGGCGGCGCCGGGCTTCGGCATCGGCCGCGCCCACTTGCTCGCCCCGGAAGTCAGCTTCGCCGGCATTCCGGCCAAACGCCCGCGCGGCGCGAAGGCGGAGTTGCGGCGCTATCAACAGGCCGTCAAACGCTCGGTGGAGGAGCTCGAGCGCCTGAAGGCGCACGTGCAGACTTCGTTTCCGGAGATCGACGCGGCGCTGTTCGACGCGCAGCGCCTGATGCTGACCGACGCCAGCTTCGGCAGCCGTGTGGCGGCGCAGGTTACCGACGGTGCCACCGCCGAGTCGGCGCTCGAGCGCGTGGTGGGCGAGATGGTGGCGGAGTTCGCCGGGCTCGCCGACGCGTACATGCAGGAGCGCGCCCTCGACATCAAGGACATTGGCCAGCGCGTGTTGCGCAATCTGCTCGGGGTCGCCGAGCGCGACCGGTCGTTTGCCAGCGCCGTGGTGCTGGTGGCGCCGGAGCTGTCGCTGTCGGACATCATGTGGATCGAGCGCGAGCAGTTGAAGGGCCTGGTCATGGGCACCGGCGGCGTGACCTCGCACGCGTCGATTCTCGCCAAGTCGCTCGAGATCCCGACCGTCGTCGGCGTCGAACGGCTGGAGGAGATCCACGAGGGCGATCACCTGATTGCCGACGGCAACGCCGGGTCGGTGTACGTCAACCCGAGCATCGAGGTGTTGCGCGAGTACGAGCGCTTGCGCCTGGAGTATCGGACGTTCAACCGCGAGCTCGACAGTCTGCGCACCCTGCCCGCCGAGACACGCGACGGCTGTCGCATCTCGCTCGGCGCCAACATCGGCCTGCTCGGCGATCTCGCCGTGGCGCGCCGCCACGGCGCCGACCGCGTCGGGTTGTACCGCACCGAGATCGCCTTTCTCAGCCACCGCGACTTTCTCACCGAGGCCGAGCAGGTGATGCTCTACGAGCGCGTGGTGCGCAGCGCCGAGAGCCTGCCGCTCACCATCCGCACGCTCGATCTCGGCGCCGACAAGTATCCGCCGTACCTGCACGTGCCGCGCGAAGCCAACCCGTTCCTCGGTTGGCGCTCGATTCGCATTTCGCTCGAGATGACCGAGATGTTCAAGGTGCAGCTGCGCGCCATCCTGCGCGCCAGCGCCTTCGGGCCGGTGCGCCTGATGTTTCCCATGATCTCGAGCCTGGAGGAGATTCGGCGCAGCAAGGATCTGGTCGAGGAGGCACGCGACGAACTGCGCCGCGAGGGGCACGCCTTCGACCCGGACCTGCCGATCGGCGTCATGGTCGAGGTGCCCTCGGCCGTGCAACTCGCCGACCATCTGATTGCCGAGGTCGATTTCTTCAGCATCGGCACCAACGACCTCATTCAGTATCTGCTCGCGGTCGACCGCAACAACCGCAAGGTGGCCTCGCTCTATGAGCCGCTCCACCCGGCCGTGCTGCGCGCGGTGTCGAGTACGGTGCGCTGCGCGGCCGCCGCCGGCAAGCCGGTGTCCCTGTGCGGCGAGATGGCCGCCGACCCGGTCTGCACCCTGGTGCTCATCGGCCTCGGGTTGCGCGACATGAGCATGAGCGCGTTCTTCATCCCGGTGATCAAGCGCCTGATCCGCGCCGTCGACCTTTCCGCGGCCGAACGCCTCGCCGAGGAGGTGTGTGCCATGGCGACGGTCAAGGAGGTCAAGCGCCACGTCTTCGAGCGCATGCGCTCGCTCGAGTTGATCGACCTGATGGAGACCTATCACTAAGGTACGCGCGAGGAGGACTGATGATGCTCGCACAGCGATGGATGGCGGCGGCGGCCGTGGCGCTGCTCTGCGCCGGCGCGGTCGGGGCCGCGGAGCTGACGCCCGAGGAAACGGTCAAGCAGTATCTGACTGCCTTCAAGGCGGGAGACTTTCGCGCCGCCTACCCGTTCGTGTCCAAATCGATGGCGGCCAACAAGAGCCTCGAGGAATGGGCCAAGGAGCAGCAGTGGGTCATGCAGATGGCCGAGGCCAAGATCTTCGACTTCCACATCTATCCGGGCAAGATCGAGGGCGACAAAGCCTACGTCCCCAACGTGCTCAACTCGCAGGACAAGTTCCTCAACCAACTCGGCGTCGAAGAGCAGGAGCTGTACACGCTGATCCGCGAAGACGGCCGCTGGAAGATCAATCAGCAGCAGATCGTCGAGCGACCCGACCTGCCGAAATGGTTTCCGCCAGACGTGACCGGGAAAGGGAAGTGACCCCTTTTCCTTGACACCACGCGCCAGACACCGGTAGGAGCACGGTGATCCGCCACCGGCCATCCGCCGGTGCGGGACCAAGGGAGGGGGCATGCGCCAGTTTCGCTCGTCGGTGTGGTGGGCCGTCGCGATCGTGTTGGTTGTCGTCGGGTGTCACAACGAGAAGCCCGAGGACTTGCCGCCGGCGGGGCGCAAGATCGGCCTCTCGGACAAGTTCTACGATGTCGTCGCGCGCGGCGAAAAGAGCGCCATCGTCGTCGGCTACGGCGGCAAGATCCTGATGACGGAAGACGGCGGGCGCACCTGGGACCAGCGGCCGAGCGGCACGGATCAGGCGTTGTACAGTGTCGACTTCATCGACGCCAACAAGGGCTGGATCTCCGGCCAGGACGGGTTGATCCTGCGCACGACGGACGGCGGGAAGACCTGGACGCCGCAGACCAGCGGCACGACCCTCTACCTGTTCGACCTCGACTTTGTGAACGAGCGCGAGGGGTGGGTGGTGGGCGATCGCGCCACGTACCTGCACACCACCAACGGCGGTGAGACCTGGGCGCTCGCCAAGATCAAGAGCACCGAGTCGCATCTGAGCGCCGACGAGGCGTTGCTGGCCCAGGAGCCGGTGCTCTACGACGTGCAGTTTATCGACGAACAGCACGGCTGGATCGTCGGCGAGTTCGGCAACATCTTCTACACCAGCGATGCGGGTCGGACCTGGACCTCGCAGCAGGAATCGCTGCTCGGTGACGGAATCTTCGATGCGATGGACCTTCCCACGTTCTTCGGCGTGCACTTCGTCGATGGCACCAACGGCCTCGTCGCCGGTCTCGACGGCCGCATCGCGCGCACGCAGAACGCCGGCGCGAAGTGGACGTTCGAGAAGTTCGACCTCAATCGCCCGATCATCGACCCGCTCTACAACCCGTTCCAGTTTCCCGACACCACCGCCTGGGCGGTCGGGACGGCGGGCGAAGTGGTGCGCCAAGTCACTCCCGGGGCACCGTGGGTCCGCCAGTCGCTCGGCATGGAGATCGTCACCTGGCTGCGCGGCATCGATTTCCTCGACAAGAACAACGGCTGGATCGTCGGCGGATACGGCCTGATCCTGCGCACCACGGACGGCGGGCAAACCTGGCTGCCCTCCATCGGGTGACGCCGGACACTGCGACGGAGGACGTATGGCCCTCGATTACGAAGTTCCCAAGGACAAGCGCCTACTCTACTGGCTCGGCGACAAGCTGATCGATTTCCGTCACCCGGTGTCGATCGTCGTCCTGCTCGTCACGGCGGTATTCGCGTACTGGGCATTCCAACTGCAATTGGTCACCAGCTTC
>CAYVUV010000096.1:0-1626 GCA_964455095.1 uncultured Binatia bacterium (SeqCode) | reverse complement strand
CCCTGGTCGCCGGTGCGGAACCAGCCGTTGGTGAAGCCCTCGGCGTTGGCCTTCGGGTTGTTCTCGTAGCCGCGCGTGACGTTCTCGCCGCGGATCACGACTTCGCCCACGTTGCCCGGGGCCAGCAGCGCGCCGCCCTCGTCCATGATCGCGACCTCGGGTCCGGCCGCGATGCCGACCGTGCCTGGCTTGCGCACGCGCGGCGGCAGCGGATTGGCCGCCATCTGGTGCGCGGCTTCGGTCATGCCGTAGGCCTCGACCAGCGGCGCGCCGAACACCTCCTCGAGCTCGCGGATCACCTGCGGCGGCATCGCCGAGGACGACGAGCGGATGAAGCGAAGCGGGTTCGCGGCGATCACCGCCTTGTTGTTCGCCGCCCGCGAGAGGATCGCCTGGTGCATCGTCGGGACGGCCGTGTACCAGGTCGGCCGCGCCTCTTCCATCCAGCCGAAGAACTTCAGCGCGTTGAAACCCGGCGTGCAGCACACCTGGCCCCCCGCCGACAGCGGCGCGAGCACCCCGGCGATCAGGCCGTGGATGTGAAAGAGCGGCATGATGTTCAGGCCGCGGTCCGTCGACGACAGGCGCAGGAATTCGCGGATGTTGCGCGCCGACGCGCAGACGTTGCGTTGCGACAGCGGAACGATCTTCGGCCGCGAAGTGGTGCCCGACGTGTGCAGCACCAGCGCGACGTCGTCGGGTTGCGCGAAGCCGCCCTGCGCCGGGGAGGCCGCGGCGGCGCCCGAGGTGTCGCGCAGCTCGAAGCTGCCGGCGCCGCGTTCCGGGTGCGGGTGAAGCTCGACGATGCGCACGCCGAGCTTGCGCGCGACCCCGATCGCAGGCGACGTGCTGCCCGCGTCGACGACCAGCGCCTTCGCGCCGAGGTCGCTCAGGTAGAACTCGAACTCGTCGGCGCGGTAGGCCGGGTTCAGTGGCGCCGAGGTCGCGCCGGAGGCCACCGCAATGAACGCCGTCGCCATCTCGGGCCCGTTCGGCAGCACGATCCCGACGCGATCGTTGCGCCCGATGCCCAGTGCGTTGAGCGTGGCCACCGTGTCGGCCACCAGCGCGCGCAGCGCCCCGAAGGTGAGCGCCACGCCGCCGGGTGCAGTCAGCGCGGTGGAATCGTCGGCGCCTGCGGCGAGCAGGTCCGTGAGTGTCTGGCTCATGCTGTCCTCGTCCCTGGATCGGGGCTGGATTGTACGACGTCGCGGGGTCGGGTACTATGGCCGGTATGTGCGGACCGCTTGCGGTCCGTTTTTTGTCGGTCCAGAGCGGCCACACCCAAGGCCGTCAGAGGGGGGAGACAGATGCGCCATCGGCTCGTTTCGATTTCGCGCGCGCGCGCCGGCCTGGCGGCCGCCGCAGCGCTGTTCGGGTTTTCCATGACCGCGCCGGCCATGGCTGCCTGGGAGCCGACCAAGCCGGTCGAGTTCGTCGTACCCGCCGGCACCGGCGGCGGCGCCGACCAGATGGCGCGGTTCATCCAGGGCGTGGTCACCAAGCACGCGCTGATGAAGCAGCCGATCGTCGTGGTCAACAAGTCGGGCGGCGCCGGCGCCGAGGGCTTCCTCGAGATCAAGGGCGCCAAGGGCGACGCGCACAAGCTCGTGATCACGCTGTCGA
>CAYVUV010000095.1:0-8967 GCA_964455095.1 uncultured Binatia bacterium (SeqCode) | reverse complement strand
GAATGCAGATCGATCCCACAGTACAATCCATTCATCTCCACACCTCCTCCCCACGGGTTGGTTGCGTCGGTCCGGTTCAACCGAACGTTACAACCCGTGGGGTGAGGCCTTCCAGATGATCTTCAGGTGAGGGGATGAAACGATGGCTTCGACTGCTGATTCGTTGAAAAGTCATTCGATCCCCTCACCTAACCTCTCCCAGAGGGAGAGGAACCGGGAAGACCCAATTGCTGGGCACGCTTCGGCGTGGCGTTCTTCACCGTGCGACGGATCTGGGCTCGAGAGGAATCCAGCGACTGTTCTCGACGCGATACAGAGTGAGGACGGGATTGATCGTATCGCCGAAGGCGTTGAACCCGATCTCACCGCTGGCGGCGCCGCTTTCGTTGAGCAGCGCGGCGTTGGAGATGGCTTGCACGCGTCGGATGACGTCGGCGCGAGCGGCGTCGTCGACGCTGCGGCGGCCGGCGAGGGCGCGACTCGCCGCGCTCAGCAGGATGTTCGCGGCGTCGTAGGCGTAGGGTCCGAAGTTGCTGGGCGGCTCGTCGAAGCCGTGCGCGTCGTAGGCGATCAGAAAGGCCGGACCGCCCGGCTCGCGTTCCACCGGCGCGCCGACGGAGCTGGCCAGGTCGCCCGCGGCGCTGGTGCCGACCGCGGCGATGTATTCGTCGGCCTGGATCCCGTCGCCGCCCATCAGCGGCACGGCGAGGCCTGCGGTGAGGGCGGCTTGCTTCAGCAGGGCCGCGTGGTCGTATTCGCCGCCGAAGAAGAGCAACTCGGGATGCGCCGCGGCAGCGCGCTCGGCGTACGGCGTGTAGTTCGTGTCGCCTTGTGGGACGACTTCGAAGGAAAGCACGGACCCGCCCGCGGCGACGAACGCCGTGCGGAAGTCGTTGGCGAGGCCCTGGCTGACCTGTTTCTCGTCCGTGACCACCGCAACCGTGTCGATGCCTCGATCGATCGCAGCCTGTGCCAGAAAGCCGCCCTGCTGCGCGTCGTTGGCCACCATGCGGAAGTAGTTGTCGTACGGGCGCATCGGTTGATTGCGGTTGGGTCCGACGGTGAGCGTCGGGTCGGTATTCCCCGGCGAGATCAGCGCGATGCCGGCCGACTCGAAGGCGGGCTGCACGGCGGCTGCGACACCGGAGTTGTAGGTGCCGACGACGCCGATCACGCTCGGGTCGTCGAGCAAGCGGTCGGCGTTGCGGCTTCCGATGGTCGGGTCGGACGAGTCATCGACGGCGACGACCGCGAGGGTCCACCCAGGTAGCAGGTCGGCCTCGCGGGCTTCATCGACGGCGAGCTGCACGGAGTTGCGGATGCCGCGGCCGAACTGCGTCAGCCCCGCATCGAGCGGCGCCAGCACGCCGACGGTTAGCGTCCTGTTGCTGTCGCCGTCGTCGCCGCATCCAGCCGCGGCGAAGAGTGCACATGCCAGAGTCAGTGCGCGAAGTCGTGTCGTTCTCGTCCTCATCTTCCCCTCCAACGTTGGACTTTGGCGCACCGCGCGCAGATCATTGCTTCCAGCCGTTCTCGGAACGTTCACTGAACGCGAAGTCTATCCGACGTTTGCGCCGCGGCGAAGCACCCCAGCAGACCTTGCGACAGGATCGCGCCGTTGGCGTCAACAGCGGGAATATCGAGCTCGGCGGCACGGCCGCCTTTCGGACCATTTGTGGAGAGCCATCAGGACTATTTGGGCCTGACATGCTATTCGCCGCTCGGAGGCCCACGGATGTACGAGTTCGGCACCGGCTTCACGGCGAAGCGTTCTGGGTCAACGCCGTGGACAACCTCGGAGCGCGGTGCGAGCCAGACGTCTCGCTCCATGAAATGGGAGGGCGCATGTATCGAAGAATGACGATCATCGTTCCGCTGGCAGTGCTGGCGTCAATCTTGCCCCGCGCAACCACCGCGCAGACGGTCGCACCGCTGAAAGGACAGAGCCAGGCCCAAATGAACACCGACATGGCGGAGTGCCAATCGATCGCTCAGCAATCGACTGGCACGTCGCAGGCGCCAGCGCCTCCGCCCGCTGGCGGTCGGGCTCGCGGCGCGGCCCGCGGGGCCGCGGCGGGGGCGGTACACGCCGAGATGAAGGCGCAGCGCAACCACGGTGAGGCGTATGACCAGTTGCCCGACGACGCGAAGCAAGAGTATCGACAGAACCAGGCAGGCGATGCCGCCGTGGCGGGCGCGGTGGTCGGCGGCGCGGCGCAAAGGCGGCAGCGCAGGGGACAGGCGCAGCAGCAAAAAGCGGCGGCCTCGGCGTACGATCAAGCCTACAAGTCTTGTCTGACGGGGCGCGGCTACAACGTACAATAGTGAGCCGTCGGGGGCGTTGCTTTCTTTTCGGTTCACTTGGGCGCCAAGCGCTGGCCACCGTCGAAGCGCAGTGCCAGGCCGTTCACCATCGGGTTCTCGAAGAGCGCCCTGGCCATGTGCGCGTACTCCTCGGGACACCCCATCCGTTTCGGGAAGGCCTGACCCAGCGCTTACGTCACATCGCGCGTTGAGGTCGACCATCGGCGCGTCCTAAAATCAACGGCGGCCGCCGTCGCCCCGTTGACCCCTGCGCGCCACGCATAGTATCCACACCCTCTCTGCCGTTTGGGGGCGGTCAACTGCAGGCGGAGAGCCGTTGCCGCGATGCACGCCCGCTCGGGTGCTGGCGCGAGAGCCCAGGAGGCACCAATGCAAGCGAGATGCTCGAGCGGCAAGATGACTTTGGCGGTGGTGGCGTCCGTCGTGATCGCGTTGCAGGCGGTGGCGTCTGACGCGGCGATCACATCCGTCACCACGTCGAGCGAGGTTCTCGTCGGAGCCGAAACGTTTGGCTTTTCCACCAATGCGTCGGACGTCGTAGTGAGCACTGGTGCCAACACCTTCATGGTGCGCTTTGGCTTCAATCACAACTCGGCTGGCGGCTCGTTGGTTGAACAAACGCTTCAGGGGCTCGGCAAGTACGCAGCCGGATTTACTGTCGGCAGCAGCGGCAACTACGACCTGACCGTTTCAGTGCGCCGCGTCGGCGAGCTGCGGCGTGCGCAAACCCTCCTCGGCGACATCAATTGCGGTGCCGATGTCGCGCCGCTGAGCGGTCCCTCATTGACGCTCAACGCGGTCGAGACAGGTCCAGCTCTCGAACAGCTGGCTCTCCCCGGCGTCTCGATTCCGCGTGGATCGGGTACAACAGCCATCGAGCTACCCGAGGGCACCGTATCCCAGACGGTCCGCCTCGAAGCACGGCCCAAGCTCGACGACGTGTCCCTGATCTTCCAGATGGCAGCGAGCCTGATTGAAGACGACGTGCTCGGTTGTGAATTGGCGGCGCGCCTGGGGGCTCAGAATGGGATGACACTGCTGTGCGACAATTGTGTCTACCCCGGCGTGTTCGCGCCGCGCGACATCAACCAGGACGGGCTGTTCGTCACGGTGACGATCGAGGATCTGTGCGGCAACGGCGGGTCGAATGCGGGCGAGGAGTGCGATCTCGGTGAGCGCAATGGCCCGGGCTCGTGCTGCACGACCACCTGTCAGTTGCGCGAGCAGGACGAGATCTGTCGCGTTCCGGTCGGCGACTGCGATCAACCCGACGCCTGCACGGGCGCCAGCCCGGAGTGCTCGGCCGATGCGAAGCGGCCCGCATCGCACGTGTGCCGCGCCGCGGCCGCCGATGGGTGCGACGTCGCCGAGCAGTGTTCCGGCGCGGATGACGCCTGCCCACCGGACCTCAGGCGCGGCGACGGCTTCCTGTGCCGTCCCGCCGATGCGGCGGCGCTGGGCTGCGACTTCGCGGAAGTGTGCGACGGCGGCGTGTGCCAGCCCGACGTCAAAGCCCCACCCGGCAGCACGTGTCAGAGCGATGCGAATCCGTGCACGAACGAGCGCTGCGACGACAACGGCCAATGCGCACATATTCCGGTGACACCGACCGGCAAGATCTGCGACGACGCGCTGTTCTGCAACGGCGAGGACCGCTGCAATGCCGCCGGGGTCTGCGGCCTGCACCTCAACGCCCCCTGCAGCGGAACGCAAACCTGCGACGAGGTCGGCAATGCCTGCCTGGCCGAGCCGCCCATCCTGGTGACCAACGCCGACGACAGCGGTCCCGGTTCGCTGCGCTTCGCCATGGGGACCGCATTTGACCAAGCCGGGGCCGACAGCATCAGCTTCGACCCCGACTTCTTCAGCACGCCGCGCCGCATCAGGCTCACGAGCCCATTGCCGGATATCAACGGCGATCTGTCGATCCTCGGCCCCGGCGCCAGCTTGCTGAGCGTCGACGGCGCCAATCTCGACCGCGTGTTCAAGGTCGGCAGCGGCGTGATCGCCGACCTCAGGGGCCTGACGATCACCGGCGGCAACGCCGGCAGCGCAGCCGGCGGCGGCATTCTCAACGGCGGCACACTGACCATCACCAGATGCCACATCACCGGCAACACGGCTGCCTTCGGCGGCGGCATCAGCAACGAGCTCGGCGCATTGCTGAACGTCGACAAGAGCACCATCTCGAACAACACGGCGACCGGCAACTCCACCGGCGGCGGCATCGCCAGTTCGTCCGAGGTGATGATCACCAATTCGACGATCAGCGGCAATCGCGCCACCGGCAGCGGCGGCGACAACGGCGGCGGTCTGCGGCTCGGCTCGGCTACGATCGAGAACAGCACCATTACCAACAACTTCGCCGTCGGGCCGAGTCGCGCCGGTGGCCTGCGCATCAGCGTCGGCACGGTCACGCTGCGCAACAGCATCATCGCCGCCAATACCGCCAGCACCCCGGACGTCTCGTCGACCTCCGGCAGCCTGTCCTCTGGTGGCTTCAACCTGATCGGCAACCCCGGTCCGATCGCCGTGAACGGAACCAACGACCAGAAGGGCACGCCGGACGAGCCGCTCGATTCCTTGCTGTTTCCGCTCGCCAACAACGGCGGCGAGACACCGACACACGCCCTGCGCGTGACCAGTCCGGCGCTCGATCAGGGCAGTCGGTTCGGCGCCATTGCGGATCAGCGCGGCGCGACGCGTCGGTTCGACGTGGCCAGCATCGCCGGTCCGGGCGATCAATCCGACATCGGCGCCGTCGAGATGCAGGCCGCCATCGTCACCAACGCCGACGACACTGGCGCCGGCAGCCTGCGCCAGGTCATCGCGGATGCACCGGCCAATGGTGACATCCTCTTCGACCCGGCGTTCTTCAGTGTTCCGCGCACCATCGCGCTGGAACGCGAAATCGGCATCGCCCAGAACCTGACCATGAACGGCCCGGGCGCGAACCTGCTGACGCTCTCGGGAGGGAATCGGAACGGCGTCTTCCGCGTCCCCGCGGGCGGGCTCCATGTCGCGATCAGCGGTGCGACGCTCAGCGGTGGAGATGCCGTCAACGCCGGCGGCGCCATTGTCAGCGGAAGCAACCTGGCGTTGAGCCGCTGCGCCATCGTCGGCAGCCATGCCGGATCGTTCGGAGGTGCGGTGCATGTGAGCAGTGGCTCGGTGGCCGCGTTCACGGACTGCACCTTCAGCGGCAATTCGTCTGGAGTCCGCGGTGGTGCGGTCGAGCTCTTCAACGCGAGCGCCTCGTTCACCAACTGCACCATCAGCGGCAATACGGCCAGCTTTGGCGGCGGCGGTGGGATCTCGCTCATCGCGGGCATTGGCGACCAGACGCTGGCCATCACCAACAGCACGATCGCGAACAATATCGGTACCGCTGCCGGCGGTATTCGCCTTGAGGCGGGCGCGGGGGGGAGCGTCAGTCTGACGTTGCGCAGTTCCATTATTGCCAACAATACGGGGCCGAGCGTGAGCGAGTCCCCGGGCGTCGGCGGCACCACAACGGTTACGTCACTCGGCTTCAACCTGACCAGCGACGACGGCGGCGGTTACCTCACCGACGACACCGACCAGACCAATACTGATCCCAGACTCGGCGCGCTGCAGTACAACGGCGGGCCGACGCAGACGCACATGCCGCTGCTCGCAAGCCCGGCGATCGACCAGGGCAACAGCGCCGGCGTCGCTACCGATCAGCGCGGCCGGACACGATCGTTCGACGCCCCCGACATACCAGCGATCCCGGGCAGTGACAATTCGGATATCGGCGCCGTCGAGGCGCACCCGGTGATCGTCATGAACAACGCCAACGCCGGCGACGGCAGCCTGCGTCAGGTGATCGGCAACGCGCCAGAGGGTGCCGACGTGCTGTTCGATCCGCAGTTCTTCGCCCAGCCGCGCAACATTGTTCTCGACGGCGATATCCTCGTCGGTACCAGCCTCAGCATCCACGGGCCGGACGCGTTGCTGAACGTCTCCGGCAGCAGCCTGGGGCGCGTGTTCAACATCGCCTCGGACGCGCCCGTCACCATCAGCGACATGGCGATCCTGAACGGCAAGTCGCAGTTCAACGGCGGCGCCATTGCCAGCAACAGCGACCTGGCGCTGACGCGCTGCACGGTCGGCAATTCGGAAACGGACGCCCAGGGCGGCGGCGTGTTTCTGCACGGCGCGGTGGGCACGTTCACCGACAGCTTGATCGGCCGCAATGTCGCCAGTGGCCGCGGCGGTGGCATCGGTCTGGACGCTGCCAGCGCGACGCTCACCAACTGCACCGTTTTTGGCAACACGGCCACGCGCTTCGGCGGCGGCATCTCGCTCGTCACGTCATCCGGAAACCAGACGTTGGTGGTGATCAACTCGACCATCACCGAAAACGAAGGCTCGGATAGTGCCGGCATCCGCGTCGAAGCGCTCGCCGCGCCACTGTCGGCGGGCGCAACGCTGCGCAACTCGATTCTCGCCGGCAACGTCGGCCCGAACCTCCGCGCGCTCGCGGCGACCGACGCCACAGCGACGATCAAATCGTTGGGGTACAACCTGAGCGATGACGACGGGGCGGGCCTGCTCGACCACCCCACGGACCAAATCGAGACCAATCCACTGCTCGGTCCGCTGCAAGACAACGGCGGCCCAACGCTGACGCACGCGCTGCTGCCGGGCAGTCCGGCGATCGACAAGGGCGCCAGCTCCGGCTCGTCCACCGATCAGCGCGGCTTCCCGCGCCCGCTCGATGACCCGGCGATCGACAACGCTCAGGACGGCGACGGCGCCGACATCGGCGCGTTCGAGCTCAGCCTCCCGGAGCCGACACCCACGCAGACCGTCACTCCGACCAGCACAACGACACCGACGGGCATGGCGATTCCTACTGCAACGCGCACGCCGACGCCGACGACGGGCATCGGCAATCCGACGCCGACGCGCACCCCGACCCCGACGACGGCCGGTGGCAGTCCGACGCCAACCGTGACCCCAACCGCGCCGGCGCCCGCATGCACCGGCGACTGCAACCGGAACGGCGCCGTGAGTGTGGACGAGCTGATCGTCGGCGTCGGCATCGCCCTCGGCCGGCAACCCGTCGGCGACTGTCTCGCGCTCGATAGGGATGCCGGCGGTGCGGTGGACATCGCCGAGCTCATTGCCGGCGTCGACAACGCGCTGAATGAGTGCCCGCTGAGTCAGCCCTGATTGCCGGCCAATGAGGGTGGTAGAGCGTTTAATCCCCCTCACCCAACCCTCTCCCATCCGGGAGAGGGGCCGGAGATGAGAGTATCTGGTCCCTAGTTTCCTATCCCGTGCAGCCCTCCGGTCTCGCCGCTCTTCCGTCCGCCTTGCGCATGGAACGCCAGGACCGCGACCCAGGAGCTCGAACCTGAAGAACAATTGAAGAACTCCTACAGGACTCCGTGGACCACCGATTGTAAGCGCTATGCGGGAGGTTCCATGGAGATTACGCTCAGAATTTCGAAAGCCGGGGTCCGCCACCTGGGAGTGGCGCTCGGTGCGTGGCTGATAGCTCTGGGCCTCCCCGTTGCGCTGCCCGCCGCCCACGCCTCGTCCGACGTGTGGAACTGGCAGAATCCCCTGCCACAGGGGAACACCCTGCGCGGGGTCTCCTGCTCGTCCGCCAGCCTGTGCAAGGCCGTGGGCGAGGGCGGCACGATCATGTCCTTCGACGGCTCGGCCTGGACCATCGATGTCAGTCCGACGCAGCAGGGCCTTCTCGGCGTGTCCTGCCCGTCGGCGACGTCGTGCAAGGCGGTGGGGAGCGGCGGAACGATCGTCTCCTGGGACGGCTCGAACTGGACTCTGAACGCCAGCGGCACCGCGAACGCGCTCAACGGTGTGAGCTGTTCCTCCGCCACCCAGTGCAAGGCGGTGGGCGACGCCGGCACCGTCGTGTCGTGGGACGGCGCGAGCTGGAGCAGCGATACGAGCGGCACCGGCGAGAAGCTCGAGGGCGTCTCATGCCCGTCGGGAAGCCTGTGCAAAGCCGTCGGTCACACCATCTTCACCGACGGCGGTTTCGTCCGCACGTGGAACGGCTCGACCTGGAGCGACGACAACGCGCCCGCGATGACGAACCAGCTCTACGCGGTGAGCTGTCCCTCGACGTCGGCCTGCAAGGCGGTGGGACTGTTCGGGGCCATCGTCTCCTGGGACGGCGCCAACTGGACCCCGGACACCAACGCCAGCGGGAGCAGCACCCTGCGCGCCGTCGGGTGCTCTTCGTCGACGCAGTGCAAGGCCGCGGGCGACAGCGGCCTGCTCATCTCCTGGAACGGCTCGGCCTGGAGCAGCGACATGTACGGGGCGGGGAACGCCATCTACGCGGCCGCATGCCCGTCCGGATCGCTGTGCAAGGCCGTGGGCGGGTTCGGCAGGATCGCGTCGTGGAACGGCTCGGCGTGGAGCAACGACGCCCCGGTCCGCATCGGCCTCTCGCAGGTCGGCCTCTTCGGGGCCGATTGTCTCTCGGCCACGTTCTGCAAGGCCGTCGGCGGCTTCGGCGTGGTCGCCTCGTGGGACGGCAGCGCCTGGAGCATCGCGACGGCGCCGAGCGGTTTGTTCGTCGGGGTCGACTGTCCCTCGAGCACGCTGTGCAAGTCCGTCGGCTTCGCCGGCCAG
>CAYVUV010000094.1:0-23395 GCA_964455095.1 uncultured Binatia bacterium (SeqCode) | reverse complement strand
CATCAGCGTGACTTTGGCGACGAAGCCCGACAGCGGCGGCAAACCTGCCACGAGCACGGCGCAGGCGATGAAGGCCAGGCCGAGCAGCGCCAGCGGCACCGGGATGACGCGACCCACGAGGGCCTCCTCCTCGTCGTCGAGCTTGGTGTCCTCGCCCGGCTCCGCTTCCGCGTCGGGCAACCGCGCGCGGTCTCGGTGGGTGCCCTGACGTTCGACGAGCTCGACGAGCAGAAACAGCAGGCTCGCGGCCAACGTGGAGCTCAGCAGATAGAAGAGAGCCGTCGACGTCACGGAGTCGACGCCGATTCCGATCGCCGCAAGGAGCGTCCCGGACGAGACGATGATCGAGAAGCCGGCGATGCGCCCGAGGCGCAGAGACGCCATGAGACCGAGGACCCCGAAGGCGCCGGTCCCAAGCCCGCCGTAGAGGAAGACCATCGCCCCGAAATGCGCCGACGGTCCGGCATCCGCCGAGAAAAACAAGGTTGATAGACGCAGAAGCGCGTAGATGCCCACCTTGGTCATGAGTGCGAAAAGCGCCGTCACCGGCGCGCTCGCTGCCACGTAGGCGGGCACGAGCCAGAAGTTGAGCGGCCAGATCGCCGCCTTCGTCAGGAACGCCACGGCAAGAATCGCCGCCCCCGCATGCAGCAGGCCGCGATCCGCCGCTGGCACGTGCGGCAGCTTCGCGGCGATGTCCGCCATCGAGAGCGTCCCCACGACGCCGTAGAACAGCGCGAGCCCCACCAGGAAGAGCGACGAGGCGAGCAGGTTCACCGCGATGTAGTGCAGCCCCGCATGTACGCGAACCCAGCCCGATCCATGCAGCAGCAAACCATAGGAGGCGGCGAGCATGACCTCGAAGAACACGAAGAGGTTGAAGAGGTCGCCGGTGAGGAAGGCCCCGTTGAGGCCCATGAGCTGGATCTGGAACAGCGGGTGGAAGTACACGCCCGCGCGGCTCCAGCCGGACGTCGCATACACGGCCGTGGCGAGGCCGACGACGCCCGTCAGCACCAGCATGAGCGCCGAGAGCCGGTCCGCCACCAGCACGATGCCGAACGGCGCTTGCCAATTTGCGGTGAGGTACACGCCGATCGCTCCGGGCGCCCCGTCGATCTCGACCCGTCCGAGGATCGCAAGCGCGGCGAGCAGACCAGCCCCGGTCGCACCGATGTTGATGATCGAGGTCAGCCACCGACGCCTGTCGCCGAGCAGCAGCATGAGCGCCGCCGCCAGGAGGGGCAGCACGACGGGCACCACGACGAGGTGCGTGAGGGGCGGGCTCACGCCGCGTCCCTCGTGCCGTCGACGTGGTCGGTGCCACTCAGGCCGCGCGACGCGAGCAGCACGACGAGGAAAAGCGCCGTGGTCGCGAAGCTGATGACAATGGCCGTGAGCACGAGGGCTTGGGGCATCGGATCGGTGTAGTGCTCGAGGTCGGGGGCAAGGCTCGCCACGACGATCGGCGGCTTGTCTATGAACAGGCTGCCCATGCTGAAGATGAAGAGGTTCACACCGTACGAGAGCAGCACGAGCCCCATGATCACCTGGAAGGTTCGCGGACGCAGTATGAGCCACACCCCCGCTCCCGCAAGCACGCCGATGACGAGCGCGAGCACGGCCTCCATCTACGCTGCTCCCGCGATCTTCGACGCCCGGGCGCGCTGCGCCGGTTTGCGGTGCGCGCGAATGGACTGGTGCGCGAGCGCCGTGAGGATGAGCAGCGTCGCCCCGACGACCGCCGAGAACACGCCGAGATCGAAGAAGGTCGCGCTCGGCATGTGCACGTCACCAACTAGCGGCAGCGTGACGTGGGCGGTGTGGCTGGTGAGGAGTGGGTAGCCCAGCGGGAGCGCGCCGAGCCCCGTGAGCGCCGCGACCAGGAGCCCCAGGCCGATCCAGCGCGTGGGATTGAGTCGAACACGCCCCTCAACCCACTGCGTGCCCGCGACGAGGTACTGCATGAGGAACGCCACGGTGACGGCGAGGCCCGCGACGAAGCCGCCGCCCGGCGCATTGTGGCCGCGCAGCAAGAGGTGGGCCGCGACGACCACGGCGATCGGCAGCAGTACGTGCGCGATCATCGCCGGCACCATCAGGTATCCGCGTGCCCTGTCGTCCGCCGTGCGCGGCTTGACGAGGTCGGTGACGACGTCGGGCTCCAACCTGCGCTGCTGATCTGGTTGCTCGATGCTCTCTTTCGGGGGGCGAAAGCGGCGCAAGAGCGCGAACACTGTGAGCCCCACCGCACCGAGCACGGTGATCTCGCCCAGGGTGTCGAAGGCGCGGAAGTCGACGAGCATGACGTTGACGACGTTGGCGCCGCCGCCTTCCGGCAACGATCGACGCAAGAAGAACGGTGAGATACTCTGCGGCGCGGGTCGGGTCAGCATGGCGTAGGAAAGCGCGGCGAGTCCGCTGCCGGCCGCCACCGCGAATGTGAGATCGCGTGCGCGCCGCGCCTTGTCGCGCATCGTGTCGCGGCGCCGCTCCTCTTCCCGACGAATCGGGAGCCAGCGCAGTCCAAGCAGGAACAGCACGGTCGTCACCACCTCGACGACGATTTGAGTGAGTGCGAGATCGGGCGCCGAGAACCACATGAAGGTGAGGCAGGTGACGAGCCCGGCGCCGCCCATCAAGCTGAGCGCGACGAGTCGGTGGTACTTGGCCTTCACGGCTGCGCCGACGGCGCACACCATGCCGACGACCCACAGCAATACGAACGCGGGCGACGCGGGCAGACGATCCCGGTCTCCCCAGAGGAGAGGCTCGACCCGCGACGATGAGACCGCGAGCAGGAGGGCCACGGCAGCGACCGCAAACATCTGCGGCTGCAGACGCCTGGTACCGACGATGCGCAGGGCCGCGCGGGAACACTGCGTGAGGCCCACCAGCGTGCTCTCGAAGAGGCGCCTGCCGTTGAGCCGCTCGATGCCGGGTGGGTTCGCGAAGTGTCCCCGCATTTGCATCCGGCGCACCCAAAGATAGCCGGCGATGCCGCCGGAGATCGCCGCGAGGCTCATCGCGAAGGGCGCGTTGAAGCCGTGCCACACGGCGAGGCTGTATTCTGGCAGTGCCCCGCCGACCACCGGGCGGGCCGCCGCGGCCAGCAAGGGGCCGATGGAGATCGCCGGCGCAACGCCTACGACGAGGCAGGTCACGACCAGCAGTTCGACGGGGATCCGCATCCACCGCGGCGGCTCCTCCGGCTGGCGCGGGAGATCCGTCGAGGGCGGGCCGAAGAAGATGTCGTAACCGAAGCGCAGCGAGTACACGACGGCGAAGACGCCCGCGAGCGTTGCCGCCACCGGCAGGCCGACCTCAATCCACGGGTGCGACGACAGGAACACCGTCTCGGCGAAGAACATCTCTTTCGAGAGGAAGCCGTTCAAGAGCGGCACGCCGGCCATCGCCGCGCTCGCCACGAGCGCCAGCGTTCCGGTGATGGGCATGGAACGCAAAAGCCCGTTGAGGCGGCGGATGTCACGCGTGCCAGTCTCGTGATCGACGATGCCGGCGGCCATGAACAGCGAGGCTTTGAACGTCGCGTGATTCATGATGTGGAACACTCCGGCGACGGCCGCGAGCGGGCTGTTCAGCCCGAAGAGGAGCGTGATGAGCCCGAGGTGGCTGATCGTCGAGTAGGCGAGCACGCGCTTCAGATCGTTCTGAAACATCGCGATGTACGCGCCGAGCAGGAGCGTCGTCACCCCCGCCCCACTGACGAGCCAGAACCACAGCTCCGTTCCCGCCAGCACCGGCCAGAGACGCGCCAGCAGGAACACGCCTGCCTTGACCATGGTCGCAGAGTGCAGGTAGGCGGACACCGGCGTTGGGGCGACCATCGCCCGCGGCAACCAGAAGTGGAACGGAAACTGGGCGCTCTTCGTGAAGGCGCCGACGAGAACCAGCACGAGCGCGGCCGCGTACAGCCGATGCCCGCGGATGAGGTCGCCCGACGCGAGCACCCTGTCGAGATCGTAGCTGCCGACGATGTGCCCGATAATGACGACGCCACCGAGCAGCGCCAGACCGCCCGCGGCGGTCACGGTCAGGGCCATGAGCGCGCCCCGTCGCGCGTCGACGCGGTGGTGCCAGTAACCAATGAGCAAGAACGAAACGAGGCTCGTGAGCTCCCAAAAGATGACGAGCTGGACGAGGTTGCCGGAGAGGATGACGCCGAGCATCGCACCCATGAACGCGAGGAACGACGAGTAGAAACGCGCCACCGGATCTTCGGGCGACATGTAGTAGCGCGCATACGGGCAGATAAGGGCCCCGATGACCGTGACGAGCACCGCGAACATCCACGCGAAGCCATCGACCCGGAGCACCAGGTCGAGTCCGGCGGAGGGGATCCACGCAATCTCCTCGCGAATGACGCCTCCGTCGCGCACCTGCGGAAAGAGCGCGATGACGCCGATTGCTGCGACCGCCGACACGAGCCCCGCCCAACTTGCGAGCGCTGTTCGAGCTCTCGTGGGCAGGAGGATCGTGATCAGGCTGCCGAGGAACGGCAGGAGCAGCAGAACGAGGAGCGGCATCGTGCGGGCACTGTACCGACTGGCGGCTGTGGATAGAAGCGCAACGGTGCGTGTGATGGGGTTGTAGTAGCGGGCAAACTGGAAAGGGGCGCCCCCGGATGACATACTCACGCGCGCTGGCAACCAGTCGCGACCCAGCACTGCGCAGGAGTCGTTCCAGTCCAGATAGTGGTAGAGGAGGTTCTACAATGACCGAGCGCCATGAACCGCGGGGTGTTGAGCTGGGGACGTACGCGCCGGAACGATTACACTCCCTCCTTGTCGCGGTGGATCTCACGCCGATCTCGGACCGCCTCTTGGCACGGGTCGCGCGGTTGCCCCTGAGCGATGGAGCGCGACTCACGCTGCTCCATGTTGTCCCCGAGAGTCTTCCCGCTCGGGATCGACGCACCGCCGAGCGTGACGCGAAGAAGCTGCTCAACGACGAGGCGAACACGCTGGCGAAGTCGGTACCCAAGGGCGTTAGCATCTCGCCAGTAGTGAAGGTTGGTGTTGCCGCCAAGGAGATTGCCGCGTGCGCGGACTCGACGAAGGTCGACCTCATCGTCATGGGCCGCGGCGGTGGACGCGCGCTGCGCGACATCTTCCTCGGCTCGACCGCCGAGCGCGTCATCCGCCGGCTCATGCTCCCGGTGTTGGTGGTCCGATTGGCCGCCCACGCACCCTACAGGCGTCCGTCCGTCGCACTCGACGTCGACCAGGCGGCGCATGACGTTCTCGGCTTTATGCTGCGGGTGCTTCCGCCGCCACGGCCGCGCGTCACCGTCATCCATGCCTTCGACATTCCCTATCAAGGACTCGTCTATTCGAGTCTGTCCAAGGAGGACGCGGACGACTTCCGCGAGCAGTTCCAGCAGAAAGCATCTCGGCAGCTCGCCGACCTGCTCGCTACGTCTCTAAAACGAGCAAAAGTGCGAGCCAGCGACGTGCCGATGTGGACTCGCATCCGGTGCGGCCGGCCGCGGCTGGTGATTCAGAAAGCGGTGAAGAAGGCGGACACCGATCTCCTCGTGCTCGGCACGCGCGGCTTCACGGGCGTTGCACACCTCTTCCTCGGAACGGTCGCGGGCGACGTTCTACGCGACGTGGCGTGTGACGTGCTGGTTGTTCCACCGCGCCCGCCGCGGAAGTGAGAGTGCGGCGCTCAGGTTCGTGACGTTGGCCGGAATGGGCGTCACGTTCCCTCCGCATGCGGCATCGATGTCCGATTCTGTGGCCGGCCACGTTCTGAGCCGAATTGGAGCGACACGGCGGCGCCGCCGCTGCAGGCGGAGCGAGTATACTGGGGACTGGCGCGCGCTCGGCGCTCGCTGTAAGAAACTCCGAGTGCCGCACCACGCGGAGGAGTCAATGCACGGACCTCTACACGCCTTCTTGGCTGACGATCACGCGCGCCTCGACGCGTGGCTGCGGCGCGCGATGGACGATCCCGCTCGCATCGATGCGGCCGCCTACGCGGCGTTCCGCGCCGGACTGCTCAAGCACATCGGCATGGAAGAGAAGATCCTGCTGCCCGCGGCGCAGCGGGCCCGGGGCGGCGAGCCGCTGCCGATCGCGGCGAAGCTGCGCCTCGACCACGGCGCGCTCGCCGCCCTGCTCGTTCCGCCGCCGACGCTGGCAGTTGTCACGGCACTTCACACCATCCTCGCCGTGCACAACCCGATCGAAGAGGGTCCCGGCGGCCTCTACGACACCTGCGAGGAGCTGGCGGGCGGCGCGCGCGATGCGCTCCTTGCGCGGCTACGCGCGGCGCCCGAGGTGCCGGTCGCCCGACACGTCGGCGGTCCACGCGTACTCGCATCCGCGCACCGCGCGCTCGAGCGCGCGGGATTCCACTTCGACCTGGAAGGTACTCAGCGCAAAGACGGCTGAGGGCGTGTCGAAGCACTGCTGACCTCCATCGGGGGAGTCAACGCGGCCCGCGCATCCCCAATCACGCATAGCGACCCGAGCAGATGTGTCCTGCAACGTAGCTTCTTGCGAACTGCACTCGAACGTCTCTCCGTCGCTCATCATCTAAAAGCGCTGCGTTCTGCTGCCGGTAGTGGTCAGAAAGGCGATTGTGACCGGCGCAAACCTCACAACACCGGCAGCCGTCGGATCGCCTGTGATGCGCCGCAGCTCTTCCTTGGCGCCCAACGCAAAAGAGCAGCATCCTTCTGGTCACTTTGGGGCCTCGCCCGATGCGGTCTCCCGTGCACGGCGCGGGTGCGCTGACGCTTCCTGCCGCAGCACGGTTGGAGTCGGCGAGATCGCCGGCCAGTCCGAGCGCCACGCATCGGATCTCGCGTCCGCTGTGTACACAATCCGTACGGGCATGGCGCTCAGCCGGTCATAGAGACGCGCTTCGGAGCGAATCGGCCACCAGTCGTACAAGAAGACTTCGAGCGGCCGCCACATGGCAACCCACCCGCCGATCAGCAGACTCTCGCGAACAAGCTCGCCGACTCGCCGGCCGCGCAACGCGTTTGCGATCAGGTCTCCGACGCCAATCGATAGCGCCAGAAAAACGAGCCCGATCAACAGACTGATACGTCCCACGCGGAAAAGTTGACGCACCTGCCGTCCGGACACCTGCGAGCGATGGCTGAAGTATTCCCTGATCGCCTCTCGTAGGATGATCGGCTCGTCCGCCAGACCCGCAGCCCGATCGAGGTGTATCAGCATGGCCAGCGGCGCTTGTCGGGGCACCTCTCGGGCCCAGCCGACGATGAATTCGTCCGCGCTCGGGGCTAGATCCTTCATTCGAAACGGAGAGGGGTCCATTGCGTTGAACAGTTGCTTCAGCTCGGCGACGTGGATCTGGATCAGCTGGCACCCGGGAGGAAGTGGGTTACCGGCGGACTGCCGTTCCGTACTCATTCCATACCTCCGATCAAGCGCGCGCCGCTCTTCACCGTAGGGAACCGCGACGGATTATCAGTGACGACAGCATCTTCCGTACCTCGCTGAACCACAGTACTGCGCTCGCTAGCGCGGCGCACACGAGCCACTGGCTTGGTTCCAGGGGCACGGTGCCGAACGCGAGGTTGAGGAAGCGGAGGTGGACCACCGCCATCTGCAGCAGCACCGATAGCGCGATCGCACCCCAGAGCCATCGATTCGCAAACAGGTGCCGAAACGCGCTGGTGGTTTCCGAGCGGGCGTTGAAGGAGTTGAAGAGCTGGGCGAAGACCAACGTCGTGAAGGCCGCAGTGCGCGCATTGTGGAGGTCAAGGCTGCCCTCGATCAGCCCGCCGGGCAGATACAGGTCGATGGTCAGCAACGTCACCGCCGCCATCACCGCGCCGATCTCGATCACCCCGGCCCACATGCGCCCGTCGATCACCCGATCGGTCGGTCGGCGTGGCTTGCGGGCCATGACGTCGTCGACGGGCGGGTCGACACCCATCGCCAGCGCCGGACACGAGTCGGTGATCAGGTTGATCCACAGGATCTGCGTGGCCAGCAGCGGGAGCACCACCGCCTCGCCGTTGCCCGTCAAGCCGATCACGCCGGCGAGCACTACGCCGAAGAAGACCGTGAGCACCTCGCCCATGTTCGATGATAGCAGGTAGCGTAGGAACTTGCGGATGTTCTCGAAGATGCTGCGGCCCTCGCGCACGGCGTCGACAATGGTGGCGAAGTTGTCGTCGGCCAGAATCATCTTGGCGGCTTGCTTGGTGACCTCGGTACCGGTCCCCCCCATCGCGATGCCGATGTCGGCCGATTTCAGTGCCGGCGCATCGTTCACACCGTCGCCGGTCATGGCGACGATCTGACCGTCCGCCTGCAGCGCGTCGACGATCCGCAGCTTGTGCTCGGGCGCGACCCGCGCATAGACGGAGATGCTGCGAATGGCCGCGGCGAAGCTCGCGGCGTCGAGTGCGTCGAGCTCGAGCCCCGTCAGCGCGGGGGCGCCGGCCTCGACTATGCCGAGGTCCGCCGCAATGCGCGTCGCCGTGCGCGGGTGATCTCCGGTGATCATGATCACTCGGATGCCGGCCCGGTGGGCCTCGCGGATGGCGACCGCCGCCTCTTCGCGCGGCGGATCGATGATCCCCACGGTGCCGACGAAGATCAGGTCGCGCTCCAAGGTCTCGTCGGCCACCGCTTCCTCGCACGCAGCGAGCGGGCGGTAGGCCACGGCCAGGGTGCGCAGCGCGGCGTCCGACAGCGCGTCGACGTCGGCCAGGATCCGCTCGCGCAGTGCGTCGTCGAGCGGCAACACCTCCATCCCCTTGCGCACCTGGCTGCAACGCCCGAGGAGCACATCGGGCGCCCCCTTGCTGATCACAACGACCTCGTCGCCGTGCTCGTGGTCGACCTCGATCGTCGACATCATCTTGCGCTCGGAGGTGAACGGGATCTCGCCGACGCGATCAAAGCGCGTGGCGCGGCGTTCGGCTACTCCCAGCTTGCGCTCGGCCACTAAGAACGCCGCCTCGGTAGGGTCGCCCTGTATTTCCCATACGCCGTCCGCGGTCTGGCGCAGGTCGGCGTTGCCAGCCAAGCTGCCGCCGCTCAGCACCACGATGTCCTCGGCCAAGAGCGGCCCCGCGTCCAGTGCCTCGCCTTTGTGCTGGACCCGGCCCTCGGGCGCGTAACCGACCCCGGTGACGCGCGTGCCGCCGGATAAGGTCATGACCCGCTCGATGGTCATCTCCGACCGGGTCAGCGTGCCCGTCTTGTCAGAGCAGATAACGGACGCGGAACCCAGCGTCTCCACTGAGGACAGCTTCTTCACAATGGCGTTGCGCTTCGCCATCCGCTGCACGCCGATTGCGAGTACGACCGACAGGATCGCGGGCAGGCCCTCGGGCACCGCCGCCACCGCCAGCGACACGCCGAGCAGTAAGACGGTGATGACATCGGCGACGGTGCGGAGGTCAGAAATCAGCAGCACCGTCACCACTACCACCATGGCGATGCCGATGACCGCGATGCCGAGCATGCGCCCGATCCGTCCCACCTCCTTCTGAAGAGGGGTCGGTTCCTCCACGGTGGCTTCGAGCATCGCGGCGATGGAGCCCATCTGGGTCTCCATTCCGGTCGCGGTGACCACGGCGCGACCGGTGCCCTGCACGACCGCGGTGCCCTTGAAGACCATGTCGAGGCGATCGCCGAGCGCCACCGGTTCGGGCAGCGTCGCGGCATCCTTGAGCACGGCTTCGCTCTCGCCGGTCAGAGAGGCTTCCTGGACGCGCAGTGATGCAGCCTGCAGCAGACGCGCATCCGCACCCACGGAGTCGCCCTCGCCGAGCACGAGCAGGTCACCACGCACTAGCTCGGCGCTGGGGATCCGCTCGACCCGCCCGTCGCGCATAACGGCGGAGGTCACCGCGGTCATCTGCGCCAGTGCCGCCACGGCATTCTCCGCTTTGGCCTCCTGCACATAGCCCAGGACGGCATTGGCAACGACGATCAGCGCGATGACGATCGCATCTATTGGCCAACCGGCTCGGCCTTCGATCACCCAGGCGACCAGTGAGATGACGATTGCGCCCAGAAGCAGGTAGGTGAGCGGATCCTGAAACTGGGCCAGTATCCGTCGCCAGACAGGGACTGACGGCACTGAACGAAGCTCGTTTGAGCCCTCTTCCAGAAGTCGGCGCGCCGCCTCCTCCGAGCTGAGCCCGCGGTCGAGGTCCGTGCCGACGGCGCGGGCAACGGCATCCGCATCCTGAATGGAAGGATCCTTGAGCTGGCCTGGCTTGCTCATACTTTGATCCCGATCGATCGCATCAACGCCTCAATGCGCATCTCAGCCTTCTGGTCCGAGCTACGGACGTGTGTCGTGAGTTTGCCGTCAAGACAGCGAGATGCCTAGTCGCCAGCAGTGAAACGGTTCGGCGGTGAGTTGCCGGCCCCGGCGAGCTCCTCGCCCCAACCGCGCGAGCTTCCATCCGGAACCTCCGACCAATGACCAACAGAGCCGGCGAGACGCGAAAGGTTCCGGGGAACCTTCCCGCCCGTTGATGCTCTATAATCAAGGAGGTCGTTGTCATGACGTTCGCGCGGTCTCGACATACTGGGGACGTGCTCCAATTGAACCCGTTTGCGCCGCGTCCCAGGCGAGGCCCTCCGAGCCCTTGAAGTGTTTATCGATTGGCAGAACTAGTCGTACAAACTCGCGCGTCTGACAGAGCGCGCGAGGCGAGTACCGCACGCGCGTGCGGCAATAGGAAAGCCTTTGGGAGCGAGCCAGCAATGATGTCGGATTTTGTCACAGGGAGATGAGCATGATCGACGTTCGACAGCGCTTGGAACTTCCCTCTGGAGTGTCGGCTACATACTACTCGCTGCCGCGGCTCGAACAGAGCGGGATAGCGAGCATTTCACGGCTGCCGGTGAGTCTCCGCATCCTCCTCGAAACGGTAGTGCGCCATCTCGACGGTCAGCGCATTGGCGACGACGATGTCGAAGCGTTGGCGCGCTGGCAGCCGGACGCCGTGCGCACGGCGGAAGTACCCTTTGTCGTTGGGCGCGTGCTGCTGCAGGACTTCACCGGTGTGCCGCTTCTCGTCGATCTCGCGGCGATGCGCTCGGCAGTGGCCCGGCGCGGCAACGACGTCGGACGGGTGCAACCGCTGGTTCCCGTTGATCTCGTGATCGACCACTCCGTCCAGGTCGACTACTTCGGCCGCGACGATGCCCTCAGCCGCAACATAGACATGGAGTTCCACCGCAACGGCGAGCGCTATCGGTTCCTCAAATGGGGCGCGCAAGCATTCGACGGCTTGCGGATCGTGCCGCCCGGGTTTGGCATCTGCCATCAAGTGAACCTCGAATTCCTGGCGCGCAGCGTTCTCGAAAAGGAAGGAGTGCTGTATCCCGACACGCTGGTCGGGACCGATTCGCACACCACGATGATCAACGGGCTCGGAGTCGTCGGTTGGGGAGTCGGAGGGATCGAGGCGGAGGCGGCGATGCTCGGTCAGCCCGTGTATCTTCTCCTGCCCGACGTGGTCGGTGTGCATCTGCACGGCCGCCTTCGTGAGGGGGCGACGGCGACGGATTTGGTTCTGCGCATCACCGAGCTGCTGCGGGAAGCGCGCGTCGTCGGCAAGTTTGTCGAGTTTCACGGCGAGGGCGCCGCGAGCCTGTCGGTACCGGACCGCGCGACGCTCGCGAACATGGCGCCCGAGTACGGCGCGACGATCGGCTTTTTCCCCGTTGACGAGCAATCCTGCCGGTATCTTCAGGCGACCGGCCGAAGCGACGAACACGTCGAGACAGTACGCCGCTACTTCCGGGCCCAAGGACTGTTCGGGATGCCCGCGAGCGGACAGTGCGACTACACAAGCGTGCTTGACGTGGACCTCGGCGCGGTCGAGCCGTCGGTCGCCGGCCCCACGCGGCCGCAGGACCGGATCGCGCTCGGTGCGCTTAAGGAGCAGTTTCTCGCGCTGCTCACTCGCCCGGATGGCTATGGCAAGTCGGCCGCCGACGTCGCTCGACCCGTCCAGGTGCTGCTGGGAGACGGGAGGGAGCCGCGCCCGGGAGGCGGCGAGCAGTCGGGCGACAGGCTCCCCGACGGGCGCGCGACCAACACCAACACGCTCACCGAGGCTGAGATGATGAACAATCGGCCGACGCCGAACCGGCTCGATCAGGCGAGCTTGGCGCCTGCGCAACCGCTGGCCTGCGAGCTGGCGCACGGCGACGTGGTGATCGCGGCCATCACGTCGTGCACCAACACCTCGAACCCCACGGTGATGCTGGCTGCAGGCCTGCTCGCGAAGAAAGCGGTCGAGCACGGGCTCAGCGTCAAGCCGCGGGTGAAGACCTCGCTCGCGCCCGGTTCGCGCGTGGTGAGCGAGTACCTGAGCAAGACGGGGTTGCAACCGTTCCTCGACCGCTTGGGCTTCCACCTGGTTGGATTTGGCTGCACGACGTGCATCGGCAATTCGGGGCCGCTCGATCGCCAGCTCGAAGAAGTGCTAACAAAGAACGACATCATTGGGGCCAGCGTGCTGTCGGGGAACCGCAACTTCGAGGCGCGCATTCACCAGAGCGTGAAGGCGAATTTCCTGATGAGCCCGCCTCTGGTGGTGGCGTTTGCCATCGCCGGACGGGTCGACGTCGATCTCACGCGCGAGCCGCTCGCCGTCGTCAACGGGCGCGAGGTCTACCTGCGCGACGTGTGGCCCTCGATGCAGGAGATCGATGCGCTGCGTAGGAGCGCGTTAGATCCGGCCGAGTACCGGCGCGTCTACGCCGACTTCGCCGACCAGAACCCGCTCTGGAACAAGATCCCCTCCGGAACTGGACAACGCTACGAATGGGAGCCGGGCTCGCTGTACATCCGCGAGCCGCCTTATTTCGATCCGTCGATGACGGCAGCCCCGTCAGGTGATGTTTCGGGCGCGCGGGCGCTGGCTATCTTCGGCGATTCGATCACGACGGACCACATCAGCCCGGCCGGAGCGATCCAACCGACCTCGCCCGCGGGTGGCTACCTGCGCGATCGGGGCGTCCCCATCGAGGACTTCAACAGCTACGGCGCGCGGCGCGGCAACCACGAGGTCATGGTCCGCGGGACGTTTGCCAACATCCGTATCCGCAACCTGATGGTCCCCGGTGTCGAAGGCGGCATCACGCTACACCAGCCGGGAGGCGAGCGCATGGGGATATACGACGCGGCCGAGCGCTACCGCGCCGAGGGTGTTCCCATGGTCGTGATAGCCGGAGAGGACTACGGGGCGGGCAGCTCGCGCGACTGGGCCGCCAAGGGCACGCGTTTGCTCGGCGTGCGCGCGGTCATTGCGCGTGGGTTCGAGCGGATCCATCGTTCCAACCTGATCGGCATGGGTGTCCTGCCGTGCCAACTCCCGGAAGGGGTAAGCGCGCAAACGCTCGGGCTCGACGGCACGGAGCGATTCGATCTGGAGCTGGATGCACCTCTGCGCCCGCGCCAGCCGGCGAACCTGCACATCGAACGTCAGGGCGGCCAGCGTGAGTCGTTGCCCCTCGTGCTCCGGATCGATACGGCGATCGAAGTGGCCTACTTCTCGGCGGGCGGCATCCTGCCTTACGTGCTCGAACAGCTACTCACCCAGGCGTAGGGCGCCGGTGCCCGGCAAGGAGGAACGACGCCCCGCTTCGGATCAAACGAACGTATGACTCCCGCGCGCGCAGATGCCGGCTCGTCGCAGAGCGTCGTGGAATGAAGCAGTAGGCCGTCGCGGCAGATGCGTGGAGGAAGAAGTGGGCCGATCTTACATCGCTTATTTGAAAGGAAGGCGGAGTTTCGAGACCCAGCACAAAACGGAGTTGCACGGTGGGACGTATCTCCTTGGCGTAGCCCTGGGAGGCGAGATCGTTGAACCCGGGCGAAAAAAACCTTGAAGCCGCCGTCCTCGTCGGGTTGCTCGCCGAACGGTACGATCCGGTCGCCGGTCGCCGGCTCGGTATCTTTCCGCAGGTCTTCTCGCACACAGGGATTGAACACCGCCTGCAACCTCACGCCGCGCCAGGTCACGCCGGCGGCCGAGCGGAAGAACGGCTGACGGACCGACCATGCTTGCCTTGACCGTGGTCCCCGGTGTCCCCGACTCGGCCCGTCTGGATGACGTGCCGGAACCGCCTCTTGCTGCGGGGGACGTTCTGATCCAAGCGCAGATCCTCGGCGTCTGCGGAACCGATCGCGAGATCCTCCGCGGAGAGTACGGCGCGCCGCCGGCCGGCCAGGAACGGCTCATCCTCGGCCATGAGTCGCTCGGCCGCGTTCTCGAAACGCCGGCGGACAGCAGCCTTTCGGCCGGAGAGTGGGTCTGCAGCATCGTTCGCCAGCCGGATCCGTTGCCGTGCGCGAGCTGCGCTCAGAGCGAGTGGGACATGTGCCAGAACGGCCGCTTCACAGAGCACGGCATCAAGGGCTTGCACGGCTTCGCCGCCGAGCGTTACCGCATCGACCAGAGGTTCGCGATCCGGGTGGATCCGCAGCTTGCCGAGCGCGGCGTGTTGCTGGAGCCGGCTAGCGTCGTGGCCAAGGCGTGGGAACACATCGAACGTATCGGCCAGCGCGCTTACTGGAAGCCGGCACGCGTCCTGGTCACCGGTGCCGGTCCGATCGGCCTGCTCGCGGCGCTTCTCGGCGTGCAGCGGGGGCTCGACGTGCACGTGCTCAATCGCGCCACGGACGGCCCCAAGCCGCAGCTCGTCGCCGATCTCGGCGCGACCTACCACACCGGAGAGATCGAGGCGGTGGGCCGAGTGCACTGGCGCTCCGACGCTGGTGTTCGCCGCCATGGGCGCAGCGCTCCCGAACGGGATCGTCTGCCTGACCGGGGTATCCTCCGGCGGGCGCACGATTCCCGTCGATGCCGGCGCGCTCAACCGGGAGCTAGTGCTGGAAAACAACGTCGTCTTCGGATCGGTCAACGCGAATCGGCGGCACTACGAACAGGCTGCCGCGGCCCTCGGACGTGCGGATGCGGGCTGGCTCGACCGGCTCATCACCCGCCGCGTCCCGTTGGCGCTCTGGGCCGACGCGCTGGAGCGCCGCCAGCACGACGTCAAGACGGTCCTAACCTTCTCATGAACGGCTTCGAACGGAGCCTCACGTGAGCATCGGACGCAAGCTATGGGCGATCGCAGAGGGGTACATTCCGGCAGCGAGCCACGGGCCGGCCCCCGAGATGACGAGTCACGAGACCGTGTGCATGCTCAATCTCGGCGATGCGGACGCGCACGTGTCGATCACCCTCTACTTCAGCGACCGGGGTCCGGTCGGGCCTTACCCAATCGTCGTGCCATCACAACGCACCCGACACGTGCGTTTCAACGATCTGACCGAGCCGGAGCCCGTTCCGCGCGCGACCGACTTCGCCAGCCTCATCGAGTCGGACGTGCCGATCGTTGTACAGCACACGCGGCTCGATTCCCGCCAGGCGGAGAACGCGCTCATGAGCACGATCGCCTTTCCGGCCGACACATGAAGGCGCGCGGCGATCAGGCGAAAGCGACGAGCATGAAGGCGGTAACGCAGAAGCATGGACGGGTGCCGCCCCCGCCGCGAGGCTGGGAACGCCTCAAGTGGCTCGGTCCCGGATTCCTTTGGATGGTATCCGCTGCGGGTTCGGGCGAGCTCCTCTTCACGCCGCGGGTGGGCGCGCTGTACGGCTACGCCTTGGTATGGGCGATGATCGCGGCGGTGCTCTTGAAATGGTTCATCAACCGGGAGATCGGCCGCTTCGCCGTTTGCACCGGCGCAACGGTGCTCGACGGTTTCAAGCAGCTGCCCGGACCTACGAACTGGGCAGTCTGGCTGATCCTCGTTCCCCAACTTATCGTGGCCGTTGCCACGATCGCGGGACTGGCGGGGGCATCTGCCACTGCGCTGGTGCTGGTGTTGCCGGGCGATGTGCGGATTTGGATGATCGGCTCGCTCGTGACTGCCACGGCACTCGTTCTGTGGGGACGATACAAAGTGGTCGAGTGGACGGCGATGGCGTTGGGCATCGCCCTGGCCCTGGCGGCGATGGCGGCGGCGGTTAGCGTCTCACCGGATCTCACCGCGCTGACTTCTGGTTTCATGCCCAGGGTTCCCGCGCAGCTTGACTACGGCGAGATCCTCCCCTGGCTCGGCTTCATGCTATCGGGGGCGGCGGGCATGATGTGGTACTCGTATTGGATTCAAGCCAAGGGTTACGGCGCGGCCGCGCTCAGCCGAAAGTCGGACCAGCCGATTCATCCGGCAACACTCAGCGGCGAGGATCGCATCCGGCTGCGCGGGTGGGTGGCGCAAATGACGCTGGACAACAGCATCGCCGTAGCCGGAACCCTCGTGATCGCGATGGCGTTTTTGATCCTCGGCACAGAACTGTTGCGCCCCAAAGGTCTCGTGCCGGAAGAGAATCGCGTCGCCGAAACGCTCGGTCACTTGCTGGGCGGCGTGTGGGGACCGGTCGGCTTCTGGTTCATGATCACTGCCGTCTTCGTCGGCTTCTGGGACACCGTGTTGTCCGACCAGGATGGCTTCGGACGGCTCTTCGGCGATGGTGCGCGCACCTTGCTCCAGCCCCTCGGGCTCTCCGCCCGCTGGATGAACGAGACATTCTTGAAGAACTTCTTCGTCGTGGTGTTGTTGACCCTGCTGCCGATCGCGCTCTACCTGATCATCGGCGAGCCGGTGGCACTGCTCAAGCTGGCGGGCGTCATTGAGGCCGCACACATCCCGATCGTCACCGGATTGATCCTCTACCTCAATCACCGCTTGCTGCCTGCCGATCTGCGCCCCTCGCGGACGGCTTTTGCGGTGACGGCGGTGGCGGGATCGTTTTTCGCTGTCTTCGCGGGGATCTACGTTCTCCAGCTGGTTGATGCCCGATGACCATCCACTTCGACTGCGACCTCGCGGCGGCTCCGATCCCGCTCTCGCATGCGTGGGAGCACACGATAGGCAGCGGTCGCGCGCTGCTGGCGTTGCGCGCCGATTGGCGCGAGCATCTGCGCCGTGCCCACTGCGATCTGGGGGTCCGCCATGTGCGCTTTCACGGCATGCTCGATGACGACATGGGGACGCTGATCTGTCAGAATGAGAAGCTGGTCTATTCGTTCTTCAACATCGACAGCATCTTCGACTACCTCGCGTCGATCGGCATGCGCCCGTTCGCCGAGCTGTCCTTCATGCCCACCACCTTGGCCTCCGGCGATACGACGGTGTTCCGCTATCGCGGCAATGTCACGCCGCCGAGGGACTACAAGCAATGGGGCGCATTGATCGACAAACTGGTGCGGCACTGGGTCGAGCGCTACGGCCCGCGAGAGGTAGGGCAGTGGTGTTTGGAGGTGTGGAACGAGCCCAACCTCAAAGCGTTCTGGACCGGCGGCAAGAAGGGCTACTACGCGCTGTATGGCACCACGGCGCAAGCGATCAAAAACATCGATCCGGGGCTCAAAGTCGGCGGTCCGTCGAGCGCGCAGAACGCCTGGATTCCGGAATTCCTCGCCCATTGCGACAAACATCATCTGCCGGTGGATTTTCTCACCACGCACTATTACCCGACCGATGCGTTCGGAAAGATCGGTGCGGATACTGTCACCCAGCTCGAGCATGCGCCGCGCGATGTAATGCGTCAGCGCGCCGAAGAGGCGCATGCTCAAGCTCGCGGTCTGCCGCTCTACTACACCGAATGGAACGTGAGCTCGAATCCGCGCGACCCATTGCACGACCAGTCGTTCGCCGCCGCCTACGCGGCCAACATCGCGCTGTCGGTCGATCCGCTGGTGTCCGGCTACAGCTTTTGGACCTTCACCGATATCTTCGAAGAAAACTATTTCCCCAGCGTGCCGTTTCACGGCGGCTTCGGTCTGTTGAACCTGCACGGTATCCCCAAACCGGTGTATCGCGCGTTCGAGCTGCTGCACGGGTTGGGGAACTGTCTGTACCCGGTGCAGGGCAGTCACGACACTGTCGATGTGCGGGTCAGCGGAGGTGATAGCTGCGTGACGGTGTTCGTCACCAACTACGCGATGCCTCGCCACGAGATCGCCAGCGAAGCGGTACAAGTGGGTCTCGTCGGTGCCCTGCGGCCGCTGTCGGCAATGTTGTCGCGCATCGATGAAGACCACGCCAACCCACGGCGGGCCTGGCAGAACATGGGCGAGCCGGACTACCCGAGCCCGCGCCAAGTGGAGACCCTGCATGCCGCATCGGCGCTACGTGTAGAACCGCACCCATTGCGCACCGCTGAAGGCCGCATCGAATTCGATCTCGTGATGCCGCCGCACTCGGTCGCCGCACTGAAGATCGAGCTCGCCCGCTCATAGGGATTCGGCAGACGTGCAGCCGCGCGATCACATCACACCCGAGCAGAACGAGATGCTGAGGACACTGCAGCGGGACTCGTTCACTTTTTTCGTCCACAAGACCAATCCCGTCAACGGGCTGGTGCTCGACAAGTCGCATGAGGGGTGGCCTGCCAGCATCGCCGCCGTGGGCCTCGCGCTCGCGGCCTATACGGGTGGCGTCGAATGCGGCTTCATGACGCGGGATGACGCGGTGCAAAGGACGCTGACGACGCTGCGTTTCTTTGCCAATGCGCCCCACGGTCCCGGGCCCGATGCCACCGGCCACAGGGGCTTCTACTATCACTTCCTCGACATGAGCAGCGGCCAACGCGCCTGGCGTTCCGAGCTCTCCAGCGTGGACACCGCGTTCCTGCTCGCCGGGATGCTGGCCGCCGGCGCCTACTATCAGCAGCAGACGGCGGCGGAAGACGAAATCCGCAAGCTCGCGGACACTTTGTACCGTAAAGCCGATTGGCAATGGATGCAAAACGGGTCAGCGGCGGTGAGTCACGGCTGGACGCCCGAGAAGGGCTTTCTGCCCTACCGCTGGAACGGCTACGATGAGGCAATGATCATCTACCTGCTCGGGCTGGGATCGCCCACCCACCCGCTGCCGCAAGAGAGCTATCGCGCCTGGTCTTCGACCTACAAGTGGAAGACGATCTACGGCATCGAGCTTCTCTACGCAGGACCGCTGTTCATCCATCAGCTGTCGCATGTGTGGGTCGACTTCCGCGGCATTCGCGACGAGTTCATGCGCCAGCACGATCTGGACTATTTCGAGAACAGTCGGCGTGCCGCTTTGGTGCAACAGCAGTACGCGATCCGCAACCCGCGCGAGTACGAGCACTATGACGAATTCTGCTGGGGGATCACCGCAAGTGACGGTCCGGGGCCGGGCACCGTGTTGGTGGATGGCATCGAGCGCGTGTTCTACGACTACATTGCCCGCGGTGCACCCTATGGTCCCGACGACGGGACGCTGGCACCGTGGGCGGTGGTCGCGTCGTTGCCGTTCGCGCCGGAGATCGTGCTGCCCACGATCCAAAACTATGAGCGCATGCAGTTGAAGGAAGCCCAGCAGTACGGCTACAAGGCGACCTTCAACCCGACCTTTCCGGTGCAGCCGAAACACGAATATGGCTGGGTGTCGCCGTATCACTTCGGCATCAACCAGGGGCCGATCGTGACTATGATCGAGAACCATCGCTCCGGGTCTCTGTGGTCGCTGATGCGGCAATGCCCGTATCTGGTCACGGGCTTGCGACGGGCAGGATTCACCGGCGGGTGGCTGGAATGACCGCGCGCGAGGACGCAATGCGATGATCCGGATCAAGCGCACGTACGACCCTCCCGCACGTGGAGACGGGCGGCGAATCCTGGTGGAGCGCCTCTGGCCGCGAGGCATGAAGAAGGAGGCGCTCGCGGTGGACGCGTGGATGAAGGAAGTGGCGCCCAGCACGGAGCTCCGCAAGTGGTTCGATCATCGCGTGGAGCGTTGGGAGGAGTTCCGACGGCGATATCGGCGCGAGCTGAACGCGAACCGCGGCGCCTGGGAGCCGATCCTCGAAGCCAGCAGGCGCCGCACGGTGACCCTGCTCTACAGCGCCCACGACGTCCTGAACAACGGCGCCGTGGTCTTGCGCGACTATCTGGCGGCGCGACAGGCGGGAAGCCCTCGCCGCGGCAAGCGCGAAGGGCGTTCGCGTACCTCGAAGACGACCGGCGCAAAGAAGTCTTCCGCGGCGGGACGCACCGATGGCGGCGCTCGACGACGAGCTCGATGACCTTCTACTAACCACTGGCCCTCCAGCTCGGGCAGAGGGCCGAATTTTTCAACCTCCAGAAAGGAGCCATCATATGTTGACACGTAAAGCACACGCACGCTGGGAAGGAAGCCTCAAGGAAGGGAAGGGCACGGTCGACTTTGGAAACGCGGTGTTCAAGGGAGCCTACTCGTTCGCATCGCGCTTTGAGGACGGTGCGGGCACCAATCCCGAAGAGCTATTGGGTGCGGCGCACGCGGCCTGCTTCGCGATGGCGCTGTCGCTGGTCGTTGGCCAGGCTGGCTTTGAGCCCGACTACGTCGACGCGACCGCCCACGTCACGGTCAAGCCGCAGGACGGAGGCTTCAAGATCACCAAGAGCCACCTCGTCTGCGAGGCGAAGGTGCCCGGCATTGACTCAGCGACCTTTATGCAGCACGCCGAGGCAGCCAAGGCGGGTTGCCCAGTTTCGCAAGCGCTCGCGGGCACCGAGATAACGCTGGACGCCAAGCTGCTCGCCAAATAACCCACGAATCGCCTCGCAACTACTTCGCACTCAGCGTCGATCCCATGGGAGGCGCGGAAGTTCACTACTGGAGAATGATCGCCGAGCGCTTCGGCATGCGATTACCGTCGTGAGCGAATGTCGTGGATGCTGTTTCATGAGTGTCGACTGGGACAATAGAAACCGGCGACGCGAGTCGCGTTGCACTTCGCACGCTAATAAATGAGAATTCTGCGCTTCTTTTCTGCAGGACGGCCATGGACGTACATGGTGTCCGGCGCGATCGCCGCGCTGTTCGTGGGAGATTTTCTCATCCCGAGAGGGGCAACGCCGGCGATCGGCTATTGTGCGATCCCCGTCCTGGCCGGCGGGGCGCGCCGGCGGGATTTCCTGATCGGCACGACGATCGTCTGTACCATCCTGACGTGGCTTGGATATTTTTTCGAGCCGCCGGGCGCGGCGGCATGGATGTCCGTCTTTGACCGCGCCATGATCACCGGCGCCCTGTGGCTCATTTTCGACTTGGTGTCGCGCCGGAACCAAGCGCTCGCTGCCTTGACCGATCAAACGCTGCTTCTGCAAACGACCAAGCGCGAATTGGAGCGGTCCAATGCTGAACTCGACAGGTTCGCATCGATGGTCGCGCACGACATGCGCGGCCCGTTAAATACCATCAGCCTGTTCTCGCAACTGATCAATCGGTCGGAAAGTTCGAAGTTCCAGCCCGCGGAGTGCGCGGCGATCATTCAGACCGAAATCGCTTCGCTGAGTAATCTGATCCAGACTCTGCTCGCGTACGGACAGATCGGTGGCGGTGACCTGCGTGTGACGTCCTGCGATTGCGAAGCGGTCCTCGATTCGGTGACACAGAAATTACGATCGCTGTGTGAACAGAATGGTGCGCAGGTGACGAACGATCCGCTCCCCACGCTGCCCGCGGATCCCGTACTGATCGCCGAGCTCTTGCAGAATCTGATCGAGAACGGGATCAAGTACCGTGATAATGATCCGCCGCGCATTCACGTCTCCGCGCTCCAAAGTCCCGAGGGCTGGCAATTCTTCGTGCGTGATAACGGAGTCGGTATTAAGGCGTATGATTTGGAGCGGATCTTCGATCCGTTCTTACAGGCCGGCCGCGTCGGTTCCGGTCGCGGAGTGGGTCTAGGACTGGCGACCTGCAAGCGAATCGTCGAGCGCCACGGAGGTTGCATCGAGGTGGCGTCCACGGGGCGCGGCAGCACGTTCACGTTCACCATTCCGGTGCGGTCGGATGCGGATGCAGCGTCCCCGAAGGAGTTCCCAAAACGCTGATGCGGAATCCCTCAGATGCTATTCCTAGTTGTCGTACCACGGCTGCGCGGCCGCGAAACCGTGCACAGATCTTCATTGCCGGACGATGCGTCTCGCCATACCATCATCTTCCGATCCTCCTCTTTCTGTGTGCTCTTTCCGCTTGCGGCACGGAGCAAAAGTGGCAGGCGTCAGACGTCGGCGTGCCGCCCGACATCGTGGCGCGCGAGATCAGTCCCGAGCTGGCGCGCCATGTACAGGCTGAGGACATCCCATGGATTCCTCCTCCGAGCCATCTCCGCCCTTGTTGCGCCTTTGGCACGAGCCTGCACGTAAGGCTGATGTCGATCCTGGTGCCCGGCTTGGAGTTGGCGAACGTCATCGGCCTCGAGGATCTGGGGCCGCACAACTACGACGACGGCGCACTCGTCTTCGAAGCGAGCCGGCCCGGAGGCGCGATCGTCACCAACGAGAACAACGGCCTGGTTTACACCTGTCGCGGCGGTTTCATCGACACGGCCCACGTGCGCGACTGGGCCGACTGGACACTGTTCCTCCGCACCCGTCTTGGCCGAACGCTGGAGAGCGGTCTGCTGATCGAATTGCCGCCTGAGGGCGGAAGACGGCGCCTTACGACAAAGGCGCTGTCGCCCGATGCGCTCGAAGGACACGACCGCCGCGACATCACCGTGCCGATGGCACAGTGGGTCGCCTTCCAGCTCTCGGTGTGGCACGAGATTGCGACGTGGTACGGCTGGTCCGCGCTGGCGTTCTTTCCGGAGGAAGCGTCGGCGTTCTCGCCGGAGGATCTCTACTCGAATCTGCTCGGCATCAAGCTCGCCGGCTCGCTCATCTACCAGTATGCGGTCACCAGCGAAGCCTCGTACAACGAGAATATGGGGAGCGCGCTGCGCATGATCCTCGCGCGTCTCGGCGCCGTGCCCGGCGACATGGGGAGCCGGGCAGCGCGCGCGGTCGATGGCTTATGGTGGGACTCGCGCGTGCCGCTGCCGGCGAAGGGCCTCGTCACTCGCCGCAACCTGGAGATTGGCACCCTGGTGAGCCCCTGGCTCGTGCAACGGGCGCCGGTGAGCAACGACGACAAGGCCGCCATCATGGCTCTATGCGGCGAGCCCAAGGGCATCGCCCTGCGCAACACAGGTACCTGTGTCACCGGTAGAGCCTATGAGGACTACGCCGAAATCGAGATCGAAGTCGACGACGCTCTGGCACAGCGCGGCTTCCCATTTCCGCGGTCGGACTCGCGCCAAATCACGCAGCGGGACTTTCCCTACATCCTCGATGAGATTCGACGGCAGAACGCGGCGGAGTTCGGACCGCACGCCGATCGGCCGGATTGACCGACCTCCGGCTTAGCAGCCCGTTGAAAAAGTCGACCACGCGTAGCCCGAGATGATATGAAGCGCGGCATCCAACACCGGCGTGGATGTGGAGGTGGCAGCGGATGGCGATGGGACGGCGCGAGGGTAACCAAGCCAGCATGTGGGTGG